>CAIPPO010000198.1 GCA_903866915.1 uncultured Mucilaginibacter sp.
AAAACCACGGGCTGCACCATCTTTCCCCACTGATCGTTCGCGCTGGGCCACCGCTTCTGAAAGTGCTCCTATGCCCATCCCTTTTCACAGCCCAACACCGTTTTGCCTGATTTTGGCCGAAGCTGTTCTGCTGACCCCACAAGCCAGCGCTTTTTTACCTGTCTTTTAAAAAATATGTCATTGCGAGGAGCCAGCAAGGGATTGCGGGTTGGCAGCTACGTGGCAATCGCAAGGTATGCCTTTAGGCCGGTATCCTTTCCATCCTTAAAATCCCAAAATCGTGTCCTAAAATCGTGTCTAAAAACCGTATTTAAACCCATGTCATTCCGAACGAGCGGTGGAGATAGTAGGTTGGGGCGAGGAGGAAACTTGGGTGCTTTGTGATCCGAAGCCGTTCGTACTAAAGACAAATATCAAACGAACCCAAAATTAGCTTCAGGCAGTACAAGATGCTACAGTTACAACTGACATCAATAACCGGTGAACCCCAGCCCTATGAACACCTAAGCCCCAAACAACCAACACCTTACAAAAAAGCAAAAAAAACACCGGTAAACACCCCCTCAACTTCCGCTCCAATTCTTTATCAACCTGCTGAATCACAGCAACTTACCAAAACACAAAATACGACCGCCTGTATGAACACCTAAACCACTGGCTACAAGCCCCTTACCGGGGGGACAAAAAACCACCGGAAATTTTAGCCTAAATACCGATGCAAACAAGTGACTATCAGCCATATACAAAATCCGGTGGAGCATGCCAATTTGAACACTTAACCGCCTGTTAATAAGTCAATTACCGCGAAGTGTTCATTTCCACCGGAAATTCATAGGCCATTTTTGGTCATTTTTCGGCGTTAAATGACTGTAGAACAGGCGTTTTCCAGGACAGAACAGGAAGGAAACAGGTGTTTTGCGTGAACACTATTTTCAACAAAGGCGTCTATTTATCCAATATATTTCATAATCAAGCCAGTTGCTCCGGCTTGATCACGAACAAAACCCTTAACCTGCTGACTGATGGCCTGTAGAGCAATGTTGTCCCGGGTCAATTGTTGGAATACATTTTGTAGCTCATCGGCATTGCTGATGCTGAAACCAAGCTGGTTGGCTACCAGGTCGCGGGCCTCCTTAAAACGCTCGTAATTTGGACCGAAGATAACCGGTAAACCAAAGGCCGCTGCTTCCAGGGTATTATGGATACCAACCCCAAAACCCCCGCCTATGTAACCGATGTGGCCATATTGATACAGCGATGACAGGATACCGATATTATCGATCACCAATACCTGCACCCCAATCAGCTGGCTGCTTTTGAAACTACCTGAATCAAGCAATGAGTAGCGTGTAGCAGCACCCTCGGGCAATAGTGCTAGCAAAGCCGCGATCTTCTCCTCCCTGATCTCGTGCGGGGCGATGATAAATTTCCAGTCGGGTTGCTGGCGGATAAGTTGGGCCAATAATTCCTCGTCGCGTGGCCAGGTGCTGCCTGCAATAAGTACTTGCCTGCCCCTGGTAAATTCCTCAACCAGCGGAAAAGATTTTGGCGCCTCAGCATTGCTCCAAACCCTGTCGAACCGCGTATCGCCGCTTAGCTCCACCTTACTGATACCCAGCTGAGCCAATAGCTTTTTCGATTCTTCATCCTGCACAAAGAAGCGGGTTACATAACCCAGCATGATTCGGTGCAGCCCCCCATACCATCGGAAAAAAACCTGCTTCGGTCTAAATATGCCCGAAATGACAAATAAGGGAACATTGCGACGGTTTAACTCGTAAAAATAGTGGAACCAGTATTCGTATTTGGTAAAAACAGCGATAGCGGGATTGATAGATGCTATAAAATGACGTGCGTTACCAGCCGTATCCAGCGGCAGGTAATAAACGGCATCGGCATAGGGTGTATTTTTCCGGATCTTGTAACCTGATGGTGAAAAAAAAGTAATCACCACCGGAAGAGCGGGATGTTTTTGCTTAAAAGCGATCAATACCGGAAGACCTTGTTCAAATTCGCCCAATGATGCAAAATGAAACCAGGCACTGTTATCGAAATGCTGGTATTTGATGTGGTTTCTGCCTTTGATCCAGGCACTTGCCTTTTTATTAAAAGAGGAAGCGACGAAGATCAAAATATAATAAATTCGAATCCCGAGGTTATAAAGCAGAAGCATTATTTTTATTATTTGT
>CAIPPO010000199.1 GCA_903866915.1 uncultured Mucilaginibacter sp.
GATGACTCCAGAGCAAACTCATTATCAACAAAAAATCAAAAGAAAATTGTGGAATAAAAAAGTCCTGAAAGAATAATCTAACAGGACTTTATTTGGATACTTTTAAAAAACTAATCGGTCAACTTTTTCCAGGAATAGTCAGTTGTACATTTGCGAATAATATTCGTCGGCCATTCTGCCCGCTTCGAATGCGGGGCTCACATCTTTAGCTGCCTGCTTAATGATGCTCAGCCATTTTTTAGGATCATCATAATAGATTGGCCTGATTGTATTTTCGAGGATATCCATCAGGCTTTCAGCTTCAACATGATCTTTCTCGGGGTACTGGACATGATCATCTGTCGGAGGAATTACAAACGAATTCTCTTTGTCCCTCGCAAATTCAGGCACCCAGCCATCGGGTAGCGAAAAATTGATGCTGGCATTCATTGCCGCCGTCATGCCACTGGTACCGGAAGCCTCCCGGTACATCCGCGGATTGTTCAGCCACACGTCAGAACCCTTTTTCAAGATCGCAGACAATCCTAATTCATAACCGGTCAATACTGCACAGTTTGCAAAAGGCCACAATTTATGAATCAGGTGGTTAAACTGGCTTATCGCGCCATAGTCTTCCGGATAGGGTTTACCTGCCCAGATCAACTGAACGGGTTTTTCACTGGCATATACCAATTTGATAAAGCGGTCCCAATCGTAGGTCATCAGGTCGGCCCGTTTGTAACCGGCAAAACGGCGGGCCCAAACGATGGTCAATACATCTACATCGAAAAGCTTGCCGCATTGATTAGCCACCAGCTTAAAAAGCTCTCGTTTGAGTTCTTTTTTCCGTTTGATGATCGCGTCATCGTCATCGGCGGCTAAGGCTTTCTCCAATAGATCATCTTTCCAGTAAGTTTTGTTTTGGGCGTTGGTTATTGAAGTTATTTCACAGATACCGGTGTTATGGCTCCACATTTCGCGCGAAACCTCGCCATGCAGTTTAGATACTCCATTAGCTTTTTTAGCGAACTTTAATGCCGCAAGTGTATAATTGAGCGAGAAAGCATCCGTACCCAGAATTTGTCTAACTTCATCAACCGGGGTGCCGCAGAAAAACGACATTTCTGCAAGCAGGTCTACCCGGTGTTCCTCATTACCGGCTGTCTCCGGGGTATGGGTGGTGAATACCACGTGTTTCCTCACCTCGGCCATGCTTTTGTATTTCTGATACAAATAGAAATTGAGTGGCAACGAATGGCCTTCGTTCATATGATAAATATCAATATTAAGCCCAAGCTTATCGATCAGCATTGCACCACCAATACCCAGTATGATTGATTGGGCTATTCGGGTTGATTCGGTAGAATCGTATAATCTGTAACTTATAGAACGCGATTGCTCGTCATTTTCGTTAAGGTTTGTAGTGAGAAAAAATATGGGTGCCGAGCCAAAGGTTTTGGGCCGCAGCAGAAATGCCCGAACCCATACAGGCGAATCATGAATATGAACAATAAACATAAAGCCGGTGTCTTCTAAAAATGAATAGCCTTTTTCAATAAAAGTTGGCTTCATGTCGGCATTGATATCACGCCATTGATCGTAATACCCATATTTCCAAAGCATGCCGATACCAATAACATTTTGCTTCAATTCGTAGGCACTGCGCATGTGCGAACCGGCCAAAAATCCCAGCCCACCGCTATATGTTTTTAATGCCTGATCGATGGCAAATTCCATGCTAAAATAGGCTACTGCCTTGTTGTATTTTGGATCGGGTTGGTACCCGAATATGTCTTCTGTTTTCATCATTCGTGTTTTTTTGAAATATAATAAATTTGAATATTTAGCATCCCATTATCTGCCATAAAATGTCAATTAATGCCGGAGGCCCAAAAAATAGCATTTACAAAAATTTTCCTGTAGGCCTCATCATCGAATAAAATTGGCGAATGCCCCATAAAAATATATACGTTGCGTGCCTTAACGTGTTCATTTGTCCATATCACGGGATGATCTCCCATGTTGATATCTGAATGAGGCTGATAGGTATTTTCATCAACGCTGGCCAATACATGAACCTCGGGTCGCGGGCTCTTATCATAGGTATAAAACTCTTCTTTTTTCACGATAAAAGAAACAGGGACACCTTTCATTACCGGATGTTTAGGGTCTTCAACATTTACCTGTGCCTTAACAAAAGTAGCAATATAGTTTTTCCAGCGGATTCCACCCATAAACCCACTAAACCAATCCCACATTGGAAAGCCATCAAATTCACCTAACAGGCTTGCATGATGAAAACCGATCCATCCTCCGCTGCCCTCTTCTATATATTTGTTAAAAGATTTAGCCGCTGCAGGTGTCCAACCATAAGGCGGGTAATCCAGTTGAATAAAAAGCTGGTATTTTTTTAATAATTCGTCGTTGATCTTTTCGGTATTTTGATAATAGTCTACACTAAAATTGCTGTCGATCGCCAGTTTGTCGAGCCAACGTTTGGCCGCTTTGGTATATGCAACATGGTGGCCGCCATTCTCATACAACACTAAGACGTGAAACCTAAGCACTTTTATCTGACCGTATCCGACCAAATATGCCATTAATAATAAAAGTATTAGTGAAGTCTTTTTTTTCATTGGGTTGATTCATCAAAGTTAAAATTTTGACTCGCATCGGGTCGGAAAGGATAAAAAATCTTGTGCTATTTACATTTCGCTCAAAAACAATATTTTTATAGGCTATGCCCGCACGACCGATCACAAAAAAAATGCGCCTATTGCCGTTGATTGCGGTGATCTTTTTTACAGTTTCTGGCGGGCCTTACGGACTTGAGCCATTGTTGAAATATGCCGGCAGTCATGGGGTGTTGCTGATACTGCTCATCACACCTTTATTATGGGATATTCCGGCCATTTTCACTGTTCTTGAGCTGAACAGCATGATGCCTGTTGAAGGCGGATATTATAAATGGGTAAAACATGCCCTGGGAACCCGCTGGGGCTTTTTTGAAGGCTGGTGGACGTGGTTATACACTTTTTGCGACCTTGCCATCTACCCCGTTTATATTGTTACTTATGCAACGTTCTTTTTCCCCGGAATCGGTGCATACAAGATAGAACTTTGCCTTTGTATCATCTGGTCTTCCGCCGCGCTGAATTTTTTTGGTATCAATCCTGTAGGCAAAATTACCCTGCTGCTTGGTATCGTAGTTCTGATACCGTTAATCTTGCTTATATATTATTTCTTTCACCAGCATACTGGCCCCATTGAATTACCCGCTCCTTCGTTGAAAGGGATCACGTTTCCTTCGCTTGGCATGGCTATCTATGTCGTGATGTGGAATTGCCTCGGCTGGGACAATGTGACAACCTATGCCGGGGAAGTTGAGAAGCCCGTTCGCTCCTATATGATTTCGATATTTGTCGCCTTTGCTCTGGTTATGGTGCTCTATTTTATTATTATAGTTACCGTACAGCAATCACATATCGATCCCAATTTATTGGAAAAAGAAGGCTTCCCGGCACTTGGGGTACTTGTTGGTGGAAAGTGGCTGGGCACGCTTGTTGCCATTGGGGGCATGGCCAGCTACCTCGGGATATATACTTCCGTACTCTTATCCGTTTCAAGGGTTCCCAAAGTAATGGCCGACGACAAACTGCTTCCCCGTTGGTTCGACAAATTGCACCCAAAATACCAAACTCCGTACATTTCTATTATCACTTGCTCTGTAGTGGTTAGCGGGATGGTACTCTGGAATTTTGAAGAGCTTATTGTGATAGATGTCATCGTTTACGGGGCCGGCTTATTTTTAGAATATATTGCGCTGATCAGGCTTCGGGTTATCGAACCCGACAGACCACGCCCCTTCAAAATAAAGTTACCGACGGCAGCGCTGGGTGCATTGCTTATTCTGCCTGCTGGTATTTATATCATCGCGCTAACAGGTGCACTCAGTTCGGGTGAAGGTGGAACAAAACCTGCTTTATTTGCAATCGCCCTACTGTCAACAGCCCAGGTTGGATGGTGGATTATATGCTGGCAGCAAAAGAAAAAAGGCAAATCATCGATTGCATTGGAGGGAAAAAGTTGAATTAAATGAAATTTATTTCCCACCCGAACATACATCAGAGACCCTATTAAAATACGCTCTGTGTTAACTTTCAGTATATTTTAAATGACAATTTTTAATTTAATAATGGCGCTTTTTATAGCGTAATTGTGTCTTTCCTGCAAATACCGGCTGATATCTATCAAACTTAATTTTATCAATTGTGTTAATCTTTTGTATTAATGCTAAAAGATGAAATTAACCTTTGTTTCCACTTACCCGCCCCGCGAATGCGGCTTAGCAACATTCAACAGAAGCCTGATCAACGCGATCACTTTAAACCTCGGGAAAGATGATATCAGCACAACGGTTGTTGCTATTAACGCCGACTCTTGCGATGAAATTGTTTACCCTGCAGAAGTTAAATATGTGATCAGACAGCAAGTTGTAGAGGATTATACTGAAGCTGCCGAAAAACTTAACACCAGTGATAGCGATGTTTGTATCCTGCAGCATGAGTTTGGCATTTTTGGCGGAAACGATGGTATTTATGTACTCACCTTTATCAGGCAGATCGAAAAGCCCCTCCTATCAATTTTACATACCGTTTTAGAAAGGCCCTCCTATCAACAAAAGATAATCATTCAAAATATTGCCCGAAAATCGGACAAGATCGTAGTAATGGGCAAAACTGCCGTAAAGTTGCTCGTAAATATCTATGGTGTAGCGCGAAAAAAAATAGCCTATATCGAACATGGGGCGCCAGACATTGAAGCGCCTGCTGTAAACCCGGTTAAATCTGACCAATTGTTCAGGGACAGGAAAACCCTGCTAACGTTTGGACTTATCAGCCGAAATAAAGGTCTGGAAACGGTAATTCAAGCCCTGCCGAAAATTGCTGTTCGTTATCCGAATATACTTTATGTGATATTGGGAGCCACCCACCCCGGAATCGTTAAAAGTTCGGGGGAGGAATACCGCGAATACCTGGTAGCCCTTGCAGAAAAACTTGGCGTGAAAAATAACGTAGCATTTGTAAACCGATTTGTACAGGAAGAAGATCTTATCAATTACCTTTCGGCTTCTGATATTTATGTATCACCCTACCTGCATGAGGCACAGATCACAAGCGGCACACTGGCTTATGCTGTTGGCGCTGGTGCGGCTGTAGTGGCAACACCCTACTGGCACGCCAAAGAGATCCTGGATAATGGGCGAGGGCGGCTTTTTGATTTCAAGGACGAAGCGGGTTTGGCAAACATCATCCTGGAATTGCTGGATAACGAAGAAAAACTAAGTAGCATAAAAGAAAAAGCTTATAGCTATGGCCTAAATCTGAGGTGGCCTGCTATTGGCCGAAAATATATTGATTTGATCAATGAGATCGAGGATAATCCTAACCAGGGGGAGCGCCTGTTAAACAGGATAATAGACCCGGAATTAATGCCAGAATTCAGCCTGGATTATATCAATTACCTTACCAATAACATCGGCATCATTCAGCATGCAAAATACGGAGTGCCTAACTGGAAAGAAGGCTATTGTATTGACGATAATGCCCGGGCACTCCTAATGGTATTGATGGCACAACAACTTGGATTTGAAGAAGCCCTTGATCTGATGCCGCCTTACCTGAGTTTTATACTTTACATGCAAACTGAAAACGGAAACTTTCGGAATTTTCTGGATTACAAACACGAATACCTTGACAAAACCGGGTCGGAAGATGCCTTTGGCCGAACGATATGGGCACTTGGCTACCTGGTTCGGTTTGCGAATAACAATTCGGGTAGCAGGTTTGGTGAGGACCTATATAGAAAGGCCATTTCCCATTTTAAAAAGCTTACGCATTTGCGTGGTATAAGCAATACCATAATTGGCGTTACTTATTATCTTAAAGAACACCCCTCCGATAAGAATTCTATCGACGCTTTAAACCAATTGACAGGTGTACTGGTTGATGCCTATGAACGATCGGCAAGTAAAAGGTGGCAATGGTTCGAAGAATATTTGACCTATGACAACGCGATCCTTCCTCTGGCATTAATGCATTCTGCCGAACTTACCAGGGATTCCCGGGTTTTTGAAATCGCTTTTGAATCGATGCGCTTCCTTGAAAACGCAACGGTGGGTACAAAATATTTTAATCCGGTAGGCAATAATGGCTGGTATTCGCGCGACGGAAAGTTACCTTCCTACGATCAGCAAGCAATAGACAGCATGGCAATGGTACTGATGTATGCCCAGGCTCACCGATTAACAAACGACCAGCAATACCTGGAAAAACAATTCTTTGTTTATTCGTGGTTCCTTGGTGAAAACTCGCTTTCGGTGCCGGTTTACGATCGTGAGAGCAAGGGCTGCTGTGATGGCTTGAATCCGGTTGGTATCAACCTTAACCAGGGTGCAGAAAGTTCTTTAGCTTACCTGATCTCGCACCTGGCGATATTAGAATCTTTTAAAAGCGATAAGGTGAATATTTACCGGCATATTGCTAATAAGGATTCTGTTCTGAAGTAAACCTGGCGAATTTCAGGGATGGGCATCTGATTTTATTTTATCCAAAAGTGCATTCAGATCAATAGTTGCAAACGAGGAAGAATAGTCGGACAAGCCATAGGGTAATAGTAACTTACCGTTATTCAGAATGCCGCCGCATGAATAAACAACGTTTGGAACGTAGCCTTCGCGTTCATCCATGGTAGGTGCAAGAAGTGGTTCTTTCAGGCGGCCAATTTCTTTTGATGGGTCGTCCAGGTCAAACAATCCTGCACCTAAAACGTATTTACGCATCGGCCCAACACCATGGGTTATGATCAGCCAACCTTCCGGGGTTTCAATGGGCGAACCGCAGTTACCGAGTTGTACTAATTCCCAGGGATAGATAGGCTTTTGCAGTAGTTTAGGGTTTTCCCAAAGGTTGATATCATTAGAATACATCAGGTAGTTATTGCAACCATCCACGCGCGAAAGCATGGCATATTTACCCTTGATCTTTCGGGGGAAAAGTGCCAGCCCCTTATTTTTAGCACCGGCGCCATGCAATGGTCGAATGCCAAAATCATAAAAGTCGTTGGTCTGCAAAAGTTTTGGCATGATCAAAGCCCCGTCAAAAGCGGTGTAAGTTGCATAATAAACTACCGTGCCGTCTTCGTCAACAAAACGCACAAAGCGAGCATCTTCAACACCTTTGCGTTCCAACTCTGATAGGGGAAATATAACGCGATCGGAAATATCGGTATCGAGCGAAAAACTGATATTGCTATAAGAGTCCGATAACCATAATACCTTTTCAAGTTCAGTTTTAACGGTATCATCGGGTTCGCAATTTTGCATATCAATTACTACACGCTGAAGTGTATCATAATCGAATTTATCTTTCATCCTTGCCTTTAATGCTTCCACAACTTTATTATCGATCCGGGCAGTAACGATCTTTTCAAAAAACAACTCCTTTTCAAATGGGGTATCATGAACCATTTCCGCCTCGTCGACATAATTCCCTACAGGTAAAATGTTGATGTTATTGTCTTTGTCGATAATAGCTCTTCTGAAAGCAATAGAACTTATATGTCCCTCACCTACCGCCCGGAAACTGATAATAATGCGTTTCTGGCCATCTTCCAGGTCCATTTGATCGGGGTCCTCGATCATCGAGGGATTAAAGAAAGCCGCCGATTCGATCGAGTATTCATGTGTAAAATAAGACCCCAGCAACAGTCGCTGCCAATGGTTCAAATCGTTTAAATGAATACCCAGGCTATCGGTAAAAGGCTTAAGCCGGTTACAATTGCGATACAATATGCGCGTTATATTTCGATGCCTTTTTGAAAATTCCTGCAATAAGGGCGACACCAGGTCAAATACCTCCTCGTGGCTCAATTGAAGAACCCGGGCTATCAAATCTTTGCCCCTTTGCTCCCCATTAAAAAAATACCTCGCTATAACTCGTTTGGAATCAGGAAATACTTTTACTGCGTGACGTTCGACATGGATGCGCATAAAAAATTTTTGTGTAAATATTTGATCAGGTCTTATCCGGGCCACACATGTTTTTAGTGAAGTTCGGGCACAGAAAGAAAGAACACATTTGGTTAGTATAAAACGGGCATATTCATTTGCCGTTTTCGTGTTCGGTATCTTCGATATAATAAATGCTACCAATATAAATCCCGTTTTCGACGGCCAACTTAAGTTTGGTGCTTTCTAAAACCTCTTTGCCCCCCGATTGATCGTTGGGTACAGAAAGGTAATAAATCACGTTATCCGTCTCATTATTGAAAAATTTATAGCGCTTAGGTTCCTTGATCATTTTGTTGTAGTTTAGAATTGATCCCCGATCTGTATGGCAAAAGGCTATTTTACGAATAGCTGCTTCTCTACCTATTCAGTACAAATGAAAATGAAATATGTTCTGACGGCTAAACGATTTAGGACGACCAAACAGAATGACCACGAAATGTTTTTGAAAGTAAACATAAAGCTGAACCGGCAGGGGCTTAGAAGAGCACAGGCAAATCAAGCCGCTAGGTACAAAGCGGCTGTAAGGGATGATCAGCTAAAGGGCTTTTTAATATCCCGATACCTTGTCTTCCAGAGAATATTAGGCATAAGAATATCGGTCGTTTTGTTGGCTATTGCAGACTAAGCCATTTTTTGCGCACCAGTAATTGCTGCGCTGTAGCTTGTTCCAATGCTTCGATCTTATATTTTACCAGGTTCTTTTTCAACAAAGTTACCGGCAAGTTAAGCGGCAAACCGTCGCGCAATACCGAAACAACAACTTTATCCCCCGGTTTTTTAGTACCTATGACAGCATTCAGGTCGGTCACTTTTACGGAATCGATAGCCGTAATTTCGTCATTCACATTGATGCCGTCTATCCAGGCTGCGCTGTTACGGACAACCGAACTAACCAATAGCTTTCCATTATTGGCTGGAATACCCACGCCCAATGCCGCATCATTATTGCCGGCCAGTTCGTCAGTCAGATGGTAGCCCGCAAGGTTCAGGTAATATTCATAGTCAACATCCTCAAGGCCATTCACGTATTTTGCATAGACATCGTCGAGTGAACGGCCAGCAAACTTTTCAACCCCGGCTTTAAATTCCGCATCGGTATAGCCCCTGCTTTTCCCTTTGTAATAGGTTTCGTACATATAGCGCATTACATCATCCAGGCTATATTTGGCTTTTGATACGTGGATGATCTCGAGGTCGAAAAGTAGTGCAATGATTGATCCTTTATTGTAATAAGAGATTGTCACGTTATTGGTATTCTCATTTGGGCGATACAGTTTGATCCAGGCATCGAAACTTGCCTCCGCTAAAGATTGCACCCTTGAACCTGGAGCATTCGCTACATAGTTTATATCTGCTGCCAAAGCTTCAAGGTAAGTTTGCGGAGAATAGTTTTGCGTCCGTCGTACAACGATGTCCTGGTAATAAGCAGTAAAGCCTTCAGCTATCCAAAGGTTGGTGGTATAGTTCTCGTTATCGTAATCAAAAGGTCCGAGCGCGATAGGGCGCAAGCGTTTTACATTCCACAAATGAAAATGCTCATGCGCTACCAATTCTAAAAATCCCTGATAGCCCCGCTCATTGGCATAATTATCTCGCGAAGCACCGAGCACGCAGGAGCTGAGGTGTTCGAGTCCGCCGCCACCCCGTGAGGTATTATGTACAATGAATACATAGCGCTTGTTGGGGTTTTCGCCATAAATAGCAACTTCTTTGCGAATAATCTTCGCCATATCTATTTTCAAACGTTCCCGGTCATAGTTGCCGCCGCCACTCATAGCCACCTGGTAATGTACACCGTCAACATCAAATTCTATCACATCCTGATTGCCTAATTCGATTGGCGAATCAAACAATATGTCATAATCCGGCGCATGCAAAGTAAATGGATCGCCATTTACAGGTTCAAGGCTGGTTGAAACTTTGGTCCACCCTTTATAAGGTACCAGGTGTATGGTTGATGGATGATGCAGCAATCCATCGGGATACAAAAATATACTGGTGCTGGATAAGAACGCATGCGCAGCATCGATATAACTGGTGCGCACCGATAATTCAAAAGCATATACTTTATATTTAACCTTAATTGCCGTTCTGCCTTCAGTGTTTACCCGCCAGGTATTCTTACTTATTTTCCCGGAGCTTATCAACCGTTGGTCGGACGTTGCCGTAAAAGACTCGACATTCTTTGAAAACTCACGAACAAGGTAGGATCCAGGGGTCCAAACAGGCATTTTGAGATCAAGAAATTTTTGATCGAGTCCGGTGATATCCATTTCTATCTCGGTATAATGGGCCTGAGCTTCAGGGAATGTAACTATATAAGAGATATTGATATGATTAAGGGCTTTACCGGTAGCTGAATTCATAGTATAAACGATTAGACAAATAATTATGGCCAGGATTTTTGATTTCATGCGGCCAAATTAAAAAAATAAAAAAAGTATTAGGTAAATGTCAGAGAATAAGGGTGTAAAATAGTCGATACGCAACTTTTCACCCTAATTGCCCATTTTTTAAAAACGCAAATAAAATACCCTGACAATTCGTTTTTATTTCGAGAAAAGCTATTTTTGGTGTGAATGTCAAATCGTTATAAAACCTGTTTGCTGATCGATGATAATTACATTGACAACTTTGTCACGCGCCGGATACTGGAAGGCAGTAATTTCGCGGATCAGGTTATCGTGACCCAATCGGCTACCGAGGCCATACAGTCGCTACGTTCGGGCAGTGTTAAACCGGATGTTATTTTCCTTGATATCCGCATGCCACTGATGGGTGGTTTCGAATTTCTCCAGGAATACGAAAAAATCGACATTGACCGCAAAGCTGACATCAAAATTTTTATGCTTTCATCGTCACTCGACCCAGCCGATCTGAAGAAATCGGTCAACAATAAATACATCACCCAGTTTATACACAAACCGCTTACACAAAAAGCGCTTGATGAGATAAATACATGATATTAGTTGCTGACAGTGGCTCGTCAAAAACCGACTGGCTGCTTGCTGTACCCGGAAAAGAACCAATACCATTCAGAACAAGCGGATTAAACCCCTATTTCCTGACAGAAAAAGAAATGGTAAAAATTCTACAGGAACAGGGCGCCGATATGGTAAGTCATTCGGGTGATATTGATGAGATCTATTTTTTTGGGGCAGGTTGCTCCAGTCCCGACAGGCATGAAATTGTTTCAAATGCCGTAAGCCAATTGTTTCCAAAAGCTTATATCAGCGTGGACAGTGACCTTCTTGGCGGAGCTTATGCTACTTGCGGCCACGAAAAGGGCTTGTGCTGTGTATTAGGCACTGGTTCCAATATTTCTTATTTCGATGGTGAAGATATCTACGCAGGCAAGCATGGTCTAGGTTATATTTTAGGTGATGAAGGATCGGGATCCTGGTTTGGTAAAGCATTGATTACCGACTATCTGTATGGTAATATGCCTGATGAAATTGCAACTCAATTTAGTGCTGAGTTTCCTATCGATAAAGAGACTGTTATCTTTAATGTATATCAAAAAGCCGGTGGCAATTTTTACCTCGCATCTTTCGCGAAATTTTTAGGAAGGGTACGAGAAACCGTTTATGGACAGAATTTGCTGGCACAGGGATTTCTTGAGTTTATCGAAACCAATATTAAATCTTATCCTCAATACCATAAATACAAATGCCACTTTGTAGGATCCATGGCATACGTGTTCGCCGAAGAGTTGACACGGCTTTGCGAAAGCAACGAGGTACATGTCGGTAAAATCATCCGCAAACCGATAAATGACCTCCTTCAATTTATCATCAACCGAAATACGGCTACGCTTTAATGGTGTTTTTACGCTTTCTTAGCGCGTTGATTTTAATAACTATAATCAAAAGAATTCCCGTTAATGCAAGAAAGCTGGCCGTTCTGGCCAGGTAATCGCCGTGGATTACATAGAACGTGAGTTCGGAATTGAGGTTGATATTTTGTTTGATAGCGGTACGCACCCACCAATTGGTCTGTTGAACAACATCACCACGCTGGTTAATAAATGCAGATATGCCGGTATTGGCCGAACGACATACCCAGCGACGCGTTTCAATTGCCCTTATCTTAGCATAATCGAGGTCCTGGTCTTTCCCTGCGGTATCACCCCACCATGCATCATCTGTTATGATCGCAATAAACTGTCCGCCTTTATGTACGCTGGTACCCAGCCATTCGCCCCAAACCGATTCGTAACAAACTACAGGCGTTACTCCAATCCCGCTTTGCGAATAAAACACAGCCGGCTCTGCCTGGATACCATAATCACCGGTAGCACCGCCAAGGTGTTCAAATACGGGTTTAAGAAAAAACAAGGCATCGCCAAATGGCATCGATTCGGCACCTGGGACCAGTTTAGACTTATGGTAAATTTGCACCTCGGCCGAATTCTCGATGTTGACCGCTGAATTAAAGCGATCGTAATATTGGTTGCCTTGCGGGTCATAAGGCTCGGAAGTGTTCGTTTGGCGTGAATTATAAATCTTATAAGTTTCAGCACCAGTGAGCACATTACCGTTCTTGTATTTACCAAGGAAATGCCTGATCGCCTGGAAATTGTTGTTTGCCCGGATTGCATCTTCATTTACCGGCTCAGGAATAGCTGTTTCGGGCCAGATGAAAAATTCAGTATTGTGCTGGCCCAGTGAGTCGGAAAGATGAGACAAGATACCTATTTGCTGGCTGAACGACATGGCCCCCTGCTTCAAATAAGGGTCTATATTTGGTTGCACCACTACAATGTTTGAGGGGTTTGTTTCTTCATGGTATCCGCGATAACGATAAAGCGAATAGGCAATTGGCAAAAGAATGATCAAACCGAACGCCAGTATTTGTTTAAGTCGGGTAACTTTTGCACGTGGGCGGTGCATGCTGCTATAAACCAGAAAGGCGAAAATATTTACGACCCATATCCACAACGTGCCTCCATAAACACCAGTAAACTCGTACCATTGCACCCATTTATGTTTTACGGCAAAGCCATTGCCCAGCGTCATCCAGGGGAAGTTGAGGTCCCAGGTTTGGTTTAAATATTCGTATCCTACCCAAAAACAAACCAGGCCCAAAAAGGCTAAATTGCGCTTGGTGAAGCGGCGAAGCCTGTAATAAAGCCAGCAGCAAGTCGACATCAATAAAGGAGCAAGCGAGTAAGGTATGATGGTAACCGGGATAACCCAATTGGACTGACCCTCTTTCAATGCATTAAATACCCAGTATACGGAAATTGTATTCCAAATAAAGAACCCCAGGAAGGTTGTCCAAAATATTTTCTTTCCTTTTCTGACAGATTCAGATTGAATGATATTTTCCATTGCCACCAACATGGGGACAAATCCTATAAAAAGTAAAAATGTAGTATAAGGCATCGGTGGCCAGGCCAACCAAAGCATCAGGCCCGACAAAACGGAAAGCGAAATATTTCTTTTCATCAAATTTCTTTAATTTTCTGATTCTGCTGCAGCCGATTTAGGAGAATATCCTGCTATGCAAATTACAAATTCTCCTTTAGCCGGATGATTTTCAAAATATCCTTTTACATCCTCAACGGAGCCCCTTACGGTTTCTTCGAATAACTTGGTGAGCTCACGCGAAACTGAAATTTGCCTTTCTTTACCAAAATAAGTCGCCATTTCTTCCAATGTCTTTACAAACCGGTGGGGCGATTCATACAGGATGATTGTACGTTCTTCAGTGGCCAGCTGCTTATATCGGGTTTGCCTGCCTTTTTTAAGTGGTAAAAATCCCTCAAAACAAAATCTGTCTGTAGGGAAACCAGAATTGACCAACGCAGGAACAAAAGCTGTTGCCCCGGGAAGGCATTCTACATCCAACTGATGTTTCAATGCTTCGCGAACAAGGAAAAAACCGGGATCCGAAATCGCTGGAGTACCGGCATCAGAGATCAAAGCGATATTTTTTCCATCTTTCAATAGCCTCACGATTTCGTTGCTTGATTGATGTTCGTTATGCTGGTGGTGCGCGTAAACCTTCTTTTCAATCCCGAAATGTTTGAGCAAAGGTGCCGATGTACGGGTATCTTCGGCCAGTATAATATCTGCTTCTTTTAAGATACGTATAGCCCTAAGGGTAATATCCTCCAGGTTACCTATGGGTGTTGGGACGAGGTAGAGTTTGCCTTGATGGCTCATGTTTCTTTGTTCATCGTTCATGGCTACCAGCTGTTCGAAACATTTCATTTTCCGAAATGGACCATGAACGATGAACTATTAACCATGAACTAATTATATCTTTGCGAAAAATAGAAAATTCAATGCTGCAAGTTAGTTATATCCGCGATAACAGGGAAAAGGTTTTAGAACGTTTGGCCGTAAAAAATTTCAAACAGCCCGAATTAGTTGACGAAGTGGTCGCTTTGGACAACGATCGCCGGCAAAGTCAAAACCGCCTGGACGGGGTTGCGGCAGAAGCTAACGCAGCAGCGAAACAAATTGGCGAGTTGATGCGTGCCGGTAAAAAAGAGGAAGCTGAACTGCTGAAAGCCAAAACTGGTTCGTGGAAAGAAGAAATTAAAACCCTTAGTGATGCCCTTGCCGCAATAGAGACTGAATTGCATCAAAAATTAGTGTTGCTACCGAACCTGCCACACAGTTCAGTTCCAATAGGTATTTCGGCGGAAGACAATGAAGTGGTGCTGGAAAATGGCAGCAAGCCAAATTTGCCCGAAAACGCTTTGCCTCATTGGGAACTTGCTTCAAAATACAAACTCATCGACTTTGAATTAGGCGTAAAAATTACTGGTGCAGGATTTCCCGTTTATACCGGCAAAGGTGCAAAACTTCAACGCGCACTCATAGCCTATTTTTTAGACGAAGCCGAAAAAGCAGGTTTCGCCGAAGTGATCCCGCCACTGCTGGTAAATGAAGCTTCGGGCTTCGGTACTACCCAGTTGCCTGATAAGGAAGGGCAGATGTATTATATCAATGAAGACAAATTATACCTGATCCCTACCGCCGAAGTACCGGTAACCAACCTGTACCGTGATGTGATTTTAAAAGCTGATGAACTGCCCGTAAAAAATTGCGCCTATACGCAATGTTTCCGCCGCGAAGCAGGGTCGTATGGCGCTCACGTCCGCGGGCTGAACCGACTGCATCAATTTGATAAAGTGGAGATCGTGCAGATCGCCCACCCCAATAAATCTTACGAATTACTTGAGCAGATGAGTCTGCATGTGCAGGGCCTGTTGCAAAAATTGGGTTTGATGTACCGGGTTTTGCGCTTATGTGGTGGAGATATGGGTTTTGCATCCGCACTGACCTATGACATGGAAACCTGGAGCGCCGCCCAGCAACGCTGGCTTGAAGTATCTTCGGTATCTAATTTCGAGAATTTCCAAAGCAACCGCTTAAAACTACGCTTTCGCAATGCAGAAGGCAAAATGCAATTGGCACATACCCTTAATGGTAGCGCACTGGCATTACCACGTATTGTGGCAACACTACTCGAAAATAATCAAACTGAAAGAGGTATCAGGATTCCTGAAGTACTTGTGCCGTATACTAAATTTGAGTGGATCGAGTAATTTGTGGCTAGTAAATTAATGATTTGTTTTTGACAAATTGTAAACCTAATAACTGATATCTACCCAACTAAAACGACGCATTGACCAGGAGATCTGTGAGCGCCGGATCAAGGAAAGATTTTACGTGGTTCAAAGATTCTTTGGATGGATTAACCAATTCGTCTTTATAAATGACATGATTTACACCCAAAATCTTCAGGAAACTATCGATCCTGCGGCTTTGGCTGCCTTTGAAACAACAAATTTTGATCTTATTATAATAAGGATTTGTGCGAATGCGACGTAATATCCGCTCCATGTCAGCACTCAGGTAGTCGTAATCAAACACAATCATATGGGGCGCCATTTCATAAATAGCGGGGAATACTTTATCAACAGAAGTAATATGCCTGATCTGTTTATTGTTAGCCAAAATTTGTACCGAAAAAATATTAGGTGCAACCAGCAACACCCTTTCGGTCTTATAATGTAACATGCTGTAATGGTTTACGGATATCTAAAGATATAATCTATATTTTAATTTGTCAAGTATCTGTTAATCAGTAAAGTAAAAATTGGGCCGATTGAGAGATGCATTGTCCGCAGAACTCAAGTCGTTTTTACGCAAAAAAAATGAAAGAGTTACGGTGCAATTTCAAAAACTACCTGAACCTGGAAACTTAATTTGATTGGTTTAATATCGATATTTGAATCGTTGATCATTATTTCCCTACGCACAACCCGGTTGGCATATGAAGGTTGATATTCTTGTATATCGCTATTATCTGAATCGTTAATATCAATAGGTCTGCCCAGCTTTTCACCGATACTGCTGAGGAGATAGCTAGCCTTTTCCTTCGCTGCCAAAAGTGCCTGAATCTTCATTTCCTGCTTTATTTCGGGCATTTTTGAATAATCATAGCTCGCAATGCCAGTTTGCTGCACCCCCTTCGCATCTAAACCGGCCAATACCTGGTCTATCCGGCTCAGATCGTGCAAGCGGATATTATACTGCCTCGATTCCAGGAAATCGGGGTTCTTTTTCTTTTGCCACTGGTTATTCCAGCCTGCAATATTGTTGATCGTAAAATCTGCTTTTGGGATTCCAGCTTGTTTCACTGCGTCGTCCAGCTGCGCCTGCAGTTGTTCGATATTTATTTTCTTTTTACCTTCAAAATATTCTTGTAACGAAATTGATACGTTAATAATATCAGGTGTTACCTCCTTTTCGGCGGTTCCGCTTACGGTAATTTTCCGGCGCAGATCAACATTCTGCGCAAAGGCCGAAGCACTGATAAATCCAATTAGGGCAATCAAAATCAACTTTTTCATCTTATTCATGATTATTATTTTAGGTTCTAACGATTTACTGCATATTTAATTACGATCTTTTTGTTAAATCTAACCTTACTCAACAATAATTTCGCCTTTGAACACTAACTACTATATTTGGATATACTCCCTTTATCACATGATCAAACATACCCTGGTACTTTGTGCGGCCGCAGCTGTGCTTTGTGGCTGTAATAAAAACAACCCAACTGCCGGCCCAATTACTTCCGAAGATATTAAAAGTCATATCGCTGTTCTCGCGAATGATTCGCTGTTAGGTCGGAAGCCTTTTACCAAAGGCGAAGACAAAGCAATCCAATATATCTCGCAACAATTTAAAGAAGCTGGTCTGGAACCGGGTAATAATGGAAGTTATTTTCAGGATGTGCCTATGGTGGAGATTAAAGCTACACCATCAAAAACACTAGATGTAAGTGGCAAGGCTACCTTCAGCCTGCAGAACGGTACCGATTTTGTGGTTTTCAGCCGTCAGGAAAAAGCAGATATCAGTCTTGATCATACTCCCATTATTTTTGCAGGATACGGCGTTGTTGCCCCCGAGTACCATTGGAACGATTATGCCGGCCTGGATGTTAAAGGCAAAATTGTGCTGGTTTTAGTGAATGACCCCGGCTTTAAATCGGGCGAAAGCAAATTGTTCAAAGGCGACACCATGACCTATTATGGTCGCTGGACCTACAAGTTTGAGGAAGCTGCCCGACAGGGCGCCGCTGGTGTACTTATCGTACATCAAACCGAACCGGCCAGCTATCCCTGGAGCGTAGTAAGCAGCAGCAATTCAGGATCGCGACTTTACCTGCGTCAGGCGAATAAACATTTCGACCGCTGTCAGTTGGAAGGCTGGGTTAGCGAAGAGGCTGCTAAAAAATTATTGGCCGCAGCCGGAATCAATGGCGATTTCAGGGCATTGGCCCGAATGCGCGAATTTAAAGCTGTTCCTTTGGGCATTACAGCCAAAGTAAGTTTGCATAATCAGCTCCGTTATTCTACATCGCACAATGTAGTGGGCCTGTTAAAAGGCAACACCAACCCGAATGAATACATTATTTATACAGCCCACTGGGACCACTTTGGTATAGGTAAACCCGATGCCAAAGGCGACAGTATTTACAATGGTGCAGTCGACAATGCCGACGGCAGTGCCACACTGATCAGCATGGCTAAAGCTTTCGCCAATGCAAAAAATAAACCCGGGCGATCGATATTATTCCTTGCGGTAACTGCAGAAGAACAAGGCTTGCTTGGTTCAGAATATTATGCTACACACCCTATTTTCCCCCTCAATAAAACGGTCGCCAACCTCAATATGGATGCCCTAGGCGACTATGGCGAGACAAAGGACGTGGCCATTACCGGCAAGGGACAAAATGATTTGGATGATTATATTGAAAAATATGCCAAAGAAGATGGTCTTACCGTAGTGGGCGACAGCAGACCCGGGGCAGGCAGTTATTACCGATCAGATCATTTTAACTTTGCTAAAGTCGGTGTACCTGCACTCGACATGAATAATGGTCTGATCAGCAAAACCCATGATGCTAACTGGGCCAAACAACACCAGGAAGATTACGTTGCTCACCATTACCACCAGCCATCTGATAATTATTCATCCGACATGGATGCAACCGGAATGGCCCAGATCGCCAACCTGCTTTATCGGCTAGGGTACGAGCTGAGTAACGAAACAACTTTCCCGGGATGGAAGGCTGGGTCGGAGTTTAAGGCGGTTAGGGATAAAGCAATGGCTCATTAAAAAGCAAAAGACAACTGCAACCGCTGCAATTGTCTTTTTGCCGAGTAATAAAGTTTAGGCTCGACAAAAACAAAGTACCCCAATTTAAATCAAACCCGCAACCCGTGTTTTCACGGTATTTTAACTCAATAAAAAAGCCCAAAATGCCATAAGAGGTCATTTTAGGCTTTTTTATTTTCTTTCTAGTTAAATTTACTTTCGCAAATAAAAATCTAATAGCTATTTTTCTGGAGCGTTATATCATATTTCCTGCCAGAAAAACCTCGCAAATCAAGGTACGGGACTACAAAACTGCCCGGGAACCAAAGCACGGAAGAACTCGCAGCTGCATCGCTATTGCTAATCTTCTTTTTAGAAAGCCAATAAATCTTGTCGCAAGCTCCCGTGGCAAGATCGATTGTTGCAAAGGTGCCATATAAGGTGGCCATGCCTTCTTTGTCATTTGACAGGACATACAACTTGTTATTGGCAAAATGGAAGCCTACGGGTAAGTGTCTTTCGGGTACTGCATAGGAAGTGGGGATCAACTGTTGAAATTTGAATTTCAAATCAGCATCATAGCAATTAATCAGGACATTGTATTCGTCAACCCAGGTGCCGCCATTCATTGCAGATGCGTAGGCGGTACTGGTAAGTGCTACCATAATATTGCCATCTTTTTGATAAACCTCTTTTACATTAAGCGCACTTAGAGGACCCAGATTCGGAGAATGCAACTTTTTGTTTACTTCCACATAGCTTTTTTTGATATCCTTCACGTGGTCCTTTGAAAACACTTCATTAACATATTGCGTTTTTCTGGCCGAAAAATCCAGCTTTTCAATTCCAAGTTCGTTTTCCTTATCCTGGTTTTTAAACGAGAGCGCATAAAACACAGCGTTATTATTAGTTTGACAAGCCTGTACCACAATATCAATCCCAAAAGATTCGGTAGCATTTTTATTTAATAATATACTTCCCGACAGGGGAGTTAAAGGCGTGGATTTTCCTTCGTCATACTTAACAAAATCCAGACTTCCACTATTATACCAGGCAATAAAAGTGTCACCGGCTTTATTACAATCCATCCCAACAAAAACACCTGAGGTAAAAACAGGTTTAAATTTGCCGACAGGTTCAAGCTTATCGTTAAACTCGATCACATCAAAATCTGTGGTTTGATTATATTGCTTTTCGTAGGAGTTGATCGATACAAGGGCCAGCAGGCTTGGCATTGCCACATGCATGCGTCGTTCGAAAGCTGTTTGCCGGACTGCGAATTTAAAAATGTTCCCGTCACCGGTGAAAACATAGGGGAATGTAAAATAATCCTGTGTACCATCGAATATGATTTTCTCAACCAGAACCTTTCCTGTTGCAGGATCGATGATATAAGCCTTAAAGGTATTGTTGTTTTTTTTTACCGTGCCATATTCCGTTGATGCAACCACCAGTATTTTGTCCTTAAATTTCCTTGTAGCTATCACATAACCCTCAAGGCTGGTTGTCCACAAAACTTGCATCTCTTCATCAACTGCTACGATATCGAAATTCTTATCATCAAGGTTAAACTGCATCACGTTAACGTGATCGTTGAGCACCAATGATTGCGGAATAGCTCGCACACCTTTGTAAAAATCCTTTACGAGCGGGGGATTTTCGTCCTGGGCCAATACCACACAGGGTATCAGCAATAGGAAACAGATCAATAGATTTTTCATTAGCGTAACTGATTTAAAAAAGAAATATGAATGCCAAACATACACCCTTAATTCCGCAAGGCAAGATCAAAAGAGCAGTATCCTCCTTATTCTTCTACTACTTCGCTATGTGGGGTGTTTCCCTCCTGGGCTGGCTGTTTGAAATAGCGGCGTTGATTGAGAAGAATCATCACAACACCTGTAGAGATAGCGGCATCAGCCAGGTTAAATATCGGACGGAAGAAAATAAACTCTTCGCCTCCCCAAATGGGCAACCAGGTTGGGAAATGCCCATGAAGGAGCGGAAAATAAAACATATCGATCACCTGACCGTGAAACAGTGGGGCATAATGATAAATGATTCCATAAAATGTAGAATCTATTATATTTCCCATCGCCCCGGCAAATATCAGGGCCACACTGCGTATTAGACCACGGTTGTATTTATGCTTTACCAGGAATAGGAGCCCATAGCCTATAGCAATTACTGCGCCTATTCTGAAAAGGGTTAGGAAAAGTTTGCCCCAACTGCCCCCAAACTCCATACCAAAGGCCATGCCATTATTTTCGGTATAGCGAAGCATCCCATGATCACCAAATAAATGGATCTCCTGCTCAGGAACCATATGAAAATGCACCCAAGTTTTGATCACCTGGTCGGCGATGATCACCAATAAAGCAAGCAGAAAGGGCCTGGTATAAGCAGCCTTCATTAATATTGCTTCAGTTTAGCCTCCATGCTTAGCGTGGTATGCGGAACCGCGCGCAAGCGTTCTTTCTGGATCAATTTACCAGTCTCGCGGCAAATGCCATAAGTCTTATTTTCGATGCGCACCAGCGCAGCTTCCAATTGCTCGATAAATTTTTTCTGCCTTGCAGCTAATTGGTTGATAGATTCCTTTTCGAGCGTAGCCGAACCATCTTCTAAAGTTTTATAAGTGCCGGCAGTATCATCTGTACCGTTAGCGTTAGGCGAACTTAACGAAGAAGCCAGCGCATTTAACTCTTCTTTTGCAATACGTAGCTTTTCCAATATCAGTTCTTTAAACTCCTGCAGCTCTACGTCAGAATACCTGGTTTTTTCTGTTTCCTGTTTCATTTATAGTTTAGTTATGAGGGTCAATATTTCCTGTTCGTCAATCGCTACCATGTCACCAATATGAAGATGTTGATCAAGCCTCACAATATCGGCCAGAATTTCGGCGCAAATATAGGATAAATTAATCTCAATCGCTTCTATGATAGCTGTTGAGGTAGTTTTATAATGTACCTGTATACGGTCGGTCACTTCAAAGCCTTTGTCTTTACGCAGGTTTTGAACCCGGTTTACAAACTCACGGGCCAGGCCTTCCTGTTTTAATTCGTTAGAGATATTGATATCTAAGGCCACCGTTAATTTACCGAGGTTAGCCACCTGCCATCCCGGAACATCTTCGGCTATGATCTCCACATCGTTGATTGAAATTTCGAATACGGAACCCCCTATATCGAATCTGATCAATTCGTCCTGTTCAAATTGGTTAAGCTGTTCCTGACTGATATTGGAAATTGCCTCTGCAACAGCCTTCATGCTTTTACCCACTTTAGGGCCAAGCGCTTTAAAATTTGGTTTTACCTTCTTTTTTATGAATCCCGAAGTATCCGTAATGTACTCGATAGCTTTGATATTGGTTTCGGATAATATCAGATCTTTCACCAATTCCACCTGCTTTTCGAACGACTTATCTAATATCGGCAGCAGTATCCTGCTCAATGGCTGACGCACATTGATACCAACCTTCTTGCGTAAAGACAAAGCCAGTGACGAAATGTCCTGCGCCAACTGCATCCGTTCTTCCAGTGCCTTATTAACCAATTCCGCACGATATTCAGGAAATTGGGCCAGGTGAACGGATTCAAATGGTTCTTTTTGGGTAACGGCGTTCAAATCACGGTATAACCTATCTGCAAAAAATGGGGCAACCGGCGACATCAGTTTGGCGATGGTATTTAAGCAGGTATACAGGGTTTGATAGGCCGATAACTTGTCTTTGGAATCGTCAGATTTCCAGAAACGGCGGCGGCTTAAACGAACATACCAGTTGCTTAGATGCTCGTCTACAAATTCCTGTATCGCACGGCTGGCTTTGGTTGGTTCGAAATCGGCGTAAAAAGCATCAACATCTTTGGTTAAAGTGTTGAGCAATGAAATGATCCATTGGTCGATCTCGGGCCTGTCTTGTAAAGCCACCTCTGTTTCTGAATAGTTGAATTGATCGATATTCGCATAAAGTGCAAAGAAGGAATAGGTATTGTATAACGTACCGAAGAATTTACGGCGCACTTCATCTAAACCTTCCAGATCAAATTTCAAATTATCCCATGGCGAAGCATTACTGATCATGTACCAGCGCGCAGTATCGGCACCATATTGCTCGATCGTAGAAAAAGGATCAACCGCATTGCCCAAACGCTTCGACATCTTGTTGCCGTTTTTATCCAGCACCAGGCCGTTCGATACCACATTTTTAAATGCTATACCCTTGTTTCCAACTTCGAGGTTTATGGCTTTGATCTCGTCGCTGCATTCGCTCAGCATTACGGCTATTGCATGCAGCGTAAAGAACCAGCCACGGGTTTGGTCCACACCTTCGGCAATAAAATCGGCCGGGTAGGCATTTTTAAATTCTTCTTTATTTTCAAATGGGAAATGCCATTGCGCATAAGGCATGGCACCGCTATCAAACCATACGTCGATCAGGTCCGGCTCGCGCAACATTTTATTACCTCTTGCAGAAACCAGGATCACATCATCTACATAGGGTTTGTGCATATCTGTCAATTTGAAGCCTTCGGGCATAAAACCAGCTTCAATTGATTTGGCTATTTCAGTTTCTATTTCAGCAATCGAGCCTATACATTTTTCCTCAAGACCATTTTCCTCTCGCCAGATCGGTAACGGTGTCCCCCAGTAACGCGAACGCGACAAATTCCAATCCACCAAATTCTCCAGCCAATTACCAAATCGCCCGGTTCCGGTCGACTCCGGTTTCCAGTTGATGGTCTTATTCAGCTCTACCAACTTATCTTTTACGGCTGTGGTTTTTATGAACCAGCTGTCTAATGGATAATATAAGATCGGCTCATCCGTACGCCAGGAATGCGGGTAGCTGTGCTCGTATTTACGCACGTCGAAGGCCTTATTTTCTTCTTTTAATTTGATCGCGATCATCACATCGGTCTCACGGAAACCCGGTGCTTCACGCTCCTCCTTGCTATAATATTCGCCTTTAACATACAAGCCGGCAAAGTCAGTCACCTCGCTTACAAATCGTCCCTGTTTGTCAACCAATGGCACTTCTTTGCGATTTTCGTCAAGCACCATTACCGATGGTACGCCGTTTTCCATACAGGCCCTGAAGTCGTCGGCACCAAAAACGGAAGCGGTATGAACGATACCAGTACCATCTTCGGTGGTCACAAAATCAGCTGGTATAACGCGGAATGCATTTGCCTCCAGGTCGGCATTCGTTACATAAGGCATCAACTGGTGGTAACGTAAACCTAGCAGATCAGTGCCCTTAAAAGATGCTTTTACAGTCCAGGGGATAAGCTTATCGCCTTCTTTGTAATCTTCAAACGAAGCATTTTCTGCTTCAGGTTTAAAATATTTAGCTACCAGTTCTTTGGCAAGCACTACGCTTACCGGTTTAAATGTATAGGGGTTAAAGGTGGCAATTTTAACGTAATCAATATTTTCCCCTACCGCTAATGCGCAGTTTGATGGCAGGGTCCATGGCGTGGTTGTCCAGGCCAGGATCACCGTGTCCTCCTCAGCATCGGTAAATAACGTGCTGATGAGTGGATGTTGCTGATCGTTCTTCAGATGAAACTGCGCAACGATTGTGGTATCCTTAACATTTTTATAGGTACCTGGTTGATTGAGCTCATGCGAGCTAAGGCCAGTGCCCGATTTCGGCGAATATGGCTGTACAGTATAGCCTTTATACAACATGCCTTTATCGTAAAGCTGCTTCAGTATCCACCAAAGCGTTTCAATATATTCGTTTTTGTAGGTAATGTAAGGATCGTTCAAATCAACCCAATAACCCATTTTTTCGGTCAGATCGTTCCATACATCCGTAAATTTCATTACCTCTTTACGACATGCTGCATTATAATCTTCAACCGATATCTTTTTGCCGATATCGTCTTTGGTGATCCCCAGCGTTTTTTCTACACCTAATTCAATAGGCAAACCATGGGTATCCCAGCCGCCTTTGCGCTTTACCTGGTATCCTTTTAATGTTTTATAACGACAAAATATATCCTTGATAGAACGGGCCATCACGTGGTGGATACCCGGCATACCATTAGCCGAAGGTGGACCCTCGTAGAAAGTGTAAGGGTTATTCGCAGGCCGGCTGGTAATGCTCTTTTCAAAAATGTTGTTCTCTTTCCAGAAATCCAGTACATCCTTGCCGATCTGCGATAAATTTAATTGCTTATATTCCTTGTACATCAATATGTTCCGCCTCAAATTTTAGAGGTCGCAAAAATACGGAATTTTACGATTAAAAGCTATATTAGAGCCATGAAAATCAAATTATTGATAGCGATCGTTAGTGCTATCCTGTTGGCGTTTTTCCTGTTGATTGAATCAAAGGCCACCGATAATTCTGCAACCGACAAATGGGCCAGTTTTGGCATGGGGATGGCATCGGTAATATTTATTAGCAGCAGCCTTTCAGCATTTAGTATTTACCGCAAACAAAATCGCATTAATTTAAAATAACCTACCATTTTATGGGAAAATACCGTTACCCGGTCATCTTATTTATCGTCAGTGCAGTGTTCCTGGTGATTGGCCTGCTTTTTAAGATACAGCATTGGGTCGGCGGCAGGTTAATTACCGGCAGTATGCTCATCGTGCAGGTTATTGCGTTGATTTGGCTCGGGGTGATTTTGTATAGGGATTCAAAAAAAAAGTAATGGTTTTTGATGCTCTTAGATTGCCGATAAATTCAATTCGATATAAATAGCCCCAATAAAAGCCCAATCGCATTATTAAGGGGGGGGGCACCTACGGAGCCCTATTTCCCGATTATTTTTTTTCTACAAAGGGGTTGCTCCGATGGAGCATTTTTTAATAGCTGGCGATGTTTATTAACAAACGGACTTACGGAGCCGTTTTTCCCAATCATTTCTTATACAAAGGGGTTGCTCCGATGGAGCATTTTTTCTGTAGCCGGCGATATTGATAAGCAAACGGCTTGCTGCGGGTTTAATTCATATCGCTTTACTAAGGGGGCTCCTACCGAGCCTAATTTTTCGATTAATCTTTTCTACAAAGGGGTTGCTCCGATGGAGCATTTTTTTCGTGAGTTCAAGAAGTTTAACGCCCCAGGCACAAGGCAAGTTCCGCCTTGCGGCTGGCACTACCCGTCAAGCGCGTCGCACCTTCCACCATACGCCAGGCACCATAAGCGTCGCAAAATTCGCTTTGCGCCATGCGCCCTAAAAAATCCCCCGACCTGCTCCGCCGTCTATCTGTATCGTGGTGCCGGAAATATAAGCGGCCTGCTCTGACGCTAAATAAGCCACCAATGCCCCCAGCTCTTCAGGTTTGCCGATACGACCTGCCGGGATAGTTTTAGCGCGATCTTTCAGGGCCTGGTCCAGGTCGATATCTTTGGGCAGTACTTCTTTGACACGTTCGGTGAGTATCAGGCCCGGGGCGATATTATTAACCGTGATATGGTAGGGCCCCAATTCGTCGGCCATCAATTTAGCCATGCCGACAATTGCCATACGAGTTGCCGTAGAAAGTACGGCATTATTCAATACCGATTTAACCGAGGCACTGATAATATTAATGATGCGGCCTCCGCCGGCACTTTTCATATAAGGCAATACATAGCGACCGGTACGTGCAAATGCAAATAGCGTAAGCTCGAAAGCATGTTGCCATTGCGTATCGTCAAAGGCCTCGAACTTATCAAAAGGCGGACCTCCTCCGTTGTTCACCATGATATCGATCCCGCCGAAAGTATCCACGGTTTTTTGGATCAGGGCTTTTACCTGGGCAGCGTCAGACACATCTGCCGCAAATGCCAGAACCGGGTTACCGGTTTGCGACTGGATTTGGGCTGCGGTTACAGCCAGGGCCTCCGCATTACGCGAACAAATAACAACTTTAGCGCCTTCTGCTGACAGGGCCTCGGCCGAGGCCATTCCTAGTCCTTTGCTGGCTGCCAGTACCAGAGCAACTTTATCTTTGAGTTTGAGATCCATATTTAAGCACGAATTACACTAATTTAGGCGAATTAACCGAATTGAATTTCTGCACGAATTACACTAATTTAGGCGAATTACAAGCATTAGAATGAATAAATTCATCCGCGGTTTTGGGTTTGCGTTTAAAGGATTAGGTCATGCTGTTAAAACACAGCTTAATTTCCGGGTGCACCTGGTATTAGCGGTTGTTGCAATCGCCCTGGGTTGGTACCTGAAACTTTCTTCACCTGAATGGCTTTGGATCATTTTTAGTATCGGGTTAGTATTGCTTACAGAATTGGTCAATACAGCTATCGAACTGTTAGTTGACCTCGTATCCCCTGGATTTAATGAAACAGCAGGTAAAGTTAAAGACATTGCTGCAGCAGCTGTATTGGTGACAGCCTTTACAGCACTGGCTATTGGCATTATCATCTTCCTACCCAAACTATCGCTATTGTTCGGTCATGCTGCATAAAACCCGTGGCATCGTTTTTAAAACCACCGATTACGGCGAAAGCAGCGTGATCGTGCAGGTGTTTACGGAAAAATTCGGACTTCAATCCTACATCATCAATGGGGTTAAAAAGCCGAAAGCCAAGATCACCCGCAATATGCTACAATCGCTTCACCTGCTCGATATGGTTGTTTATCATAAAAACAATGGCTCGGTTCAGCGAATATCAGAGCTTAAGAACTCGCCTCAGCTGCAAACCATTCCCTACGATGTCATCAAAAGCAGTATCGCAATATTTTTGAATGAAGTTGTTTACAAAGCCGTTAGGCTGCAATCGGCCGATGAAAATTTGTTCGATTTTATGTTCAACGCTATTGAATGGCTCGACCACCGGCAGGATGGATTCGCAAACTTCCATTTGCTGTTTTTGGTAAGATTAAGTCGCTATTTAGGTTTTTATCCCGAGCAAACGAGCGCGGATGCCGACTATTTTGATATGAAGAACGGCATCTTCTGCCGCTACAAACCCGAAGGGCTGTATTACCTTTCGCCGCCCCATACCCAAAATTTTCGGGCGCTGCTGTTAACTAATTTCGAGCGTTTGGGCAGTTTAAAATTCACGAATGATGAGCGGCGTTACCTGTTGCAAAAACTATTGGAATTTTATACGCTGCATGTAGAAGGTTTTGGGAATATCCGATCGCATGAGGTGCTGGAGGAGGTTTTGGGTTGAGCTAACCTTCAAAGGCTATTTAATGAAATAGAAAAATAAATATTCATAATAAATAAGCCCTGCTATATTTCCCGAAAAACATTTAATTTCACGGTTAAATTTAACAAATCTTTAATACCCGAATGCCCGGCAAAGTACTGATCGTGATACCCTGTTACAATGAAGAGGCATCGCTGCCGATATTGCTGCCTGAACTGCTGTCGACCAAACTGCCTAATGGTTACGAACTGAATGCTGTAATCATCAACGATTGCTCGAAAGACAACACGGTAGCTGTCGCAAAAAACTATGATGTTACTGTGCTTGACCTGCCTGTTAATCTGGGTATTGGCGGTGCGGTACAAACTGGCATTCGTTATGCAAGAGATAACAACTACGACCTGGCGATGCAACTGGATGGCGATGGTCAGCACCCGCCAAAAGAACTCGCTAAACTTATCCGATACCACGATGAAACAGGTGTAAATGTGGTCATTGGCTCGCGGTTTTTGGAAAAAGAAGGATTTCAGTCGTCATTTACCCGGCGCCTTGGTATACAGTATTTCCATTGGTTGAACAGATTTCTGACCGGGCAGGCAATTTATGACAGCACATCTGGTTTCCGTCTTTTCGACCGCAAGGCAATTGCATTGGCAGCAGCCAGTTACCCTGATGAATACCCGGAACCGGAATCTTTGGTCGTATTTTCGAAAGCCGGTTTAAAAGTGGCGGAAGTTGCTGTGGTTATGGCCGCAAGGCAGGGCGGCCAATCATCCATTCGCAGTTTCGGATCGCTGTATTATTGTATTAAAGTTACACTGGCTATGTTTTTTTCATTCATTCGCAAACCCTGATCGTTATGCTACGGATACAGTTCATCACCATCGCCGTCAACATTTTGTTTGTGCTTTACATTTCGCGGTTGATTATCAAAGGTAAGCTCCGTGAAGAATATGCTATTGTATGGGTAATGTGCACCCTGTTCCTGCTGCTATTCTCTTTCTGGACCGACGGCCTGGAACTTTTGCGCAAACTAACCGGTGTGGTGGTTGCTGCCAACCTTGTATTTACCGGCTTCATTTTCGCCATATTGGTATACCTGTTGCATTTAAGTGTGGTAGCATCCAAGTTGTATAACGACAATAAAAAACTGGGGCAGGAAATATCCCTCTTGAAAGAACAGTTTAACAAACATCTGGAAGACAAAAAATCATAGTGCCGTTTGCGTATGGCGATGGGCGTCAGGCGTTAAATTGTTGATATAATAAATTCACTAACCAAATGAATCATTTATCGTGCCCGGTTTGCGGCAAGCCGCTTACGCAGCTATATAAATTGCGTTTTAATGTTTACCGATGTAATAGTTGCGAATTGCTTCACTCAGATGCCGAGTTTGAGCATTCGTTTGAATCAGATCTGGAATCAACTTCGCGCGATATTGGCCTGAAAAAATTGCGACTGGCGAATTTTAATATCATCATTAAAGAACTTCAAAAACTAAAAGCTTCAAAAACCTCGAAGCTGGATGGGCTCGAGATTGGCAGCGGTAACGGTTGGTGGCTCGAAACTTGTCGTGCAAATGATATGATATGCACCGGCATCGAACCTGAACATATTTACGAGCAATACCACCAGCAGAATGGGCTTAAAGTTATTTATGGTTTTTACCCTGAAGTGAGCCCCAAAAAAGAAGGCGGGTATGATTTCATTATTTTTAATGATGTTTTTGAGCATATCCCCGACATCAATGAATTGGTGGAAAGCCTTAGAAATGACCTGGCCGATGATGGCCTCCTGATTATTAATTTACCAATGAGCACCGGTATTTTCTATCGGCTGGCGACTTTTCAGCACAAGCTTGGTTTTAACAGCAATTTGACCAGGATGTGGCAGTTCAACTTCCATAGTCCGCACATGAATTATTTTAATGAACAGAACATGAAGCTGCTGCTGGGAAAACACAGCTTTGATTGTTTGTCGGTACTTAAGCTCAACACGCTTGATTTTACGAGCATCAGGGAACGCATCCTGGCCGACAAAGGTGTCAACAAAGCCAAAGCGGCTATCATGACCACATCCCTCACCGTATTAAAACCAGTAATCCTCAGCTCTGAACCTGATATTAAAGTGTTCTTTTTCAGGAAGAAATAAATTGCACACCAAAAACTATTTTCCACTTTTTTTTCCTGCGATAGCCAGGGCTAAATTATTTTTCAGCAATTGGTTATTGGGGTTTAGCTGCAGCCCCTTTTCGCCAACTTTTATGGCATTATCCCATTGATGAAGGCCATTATAGGCAGCACAAAGGTTGTTATAAGGCAGATCGTAATTTGGGCGTTTATCAAGTGCACTTTCGCAGGCTGCAATACACAAATCGTACATCTTTTTATCATAATAAACCAGGCTTTGATTAACGTATTCCTCCGGCGTTGGCGACGATATCGGAAAATTTACAGCGCTGATATGTTGCCCAGCCAGCGCAAGGTTATTTTTAGCCAGGGTAAAATCGGGCTGAATTGTTAAAGCGGCTTTTAAAGCTGTTGCGGCTTTATCAAATTGACTCAATGCCATATAACAGCTGCCAATATTATTGAAGGCAGCAGCATAATTAGGTTTAAGTTTAATGGCTTGTTGTGCTGCAACGATACTTTTGTCAAATCGGGCATCCAGATAATAATCAAGGCTTAATTGCAGATATTTGTCGGCTGCAGGTGATAAAGCTACCTTTTCAGCTTCCAGGTCCGCCTTATTTATATGTTTCCGGGCACCTTCCAGGTAGGTCAGGGCAATTGTATTTCCGGGGTCCAGTTGCAGCGTATTGGCGGCTAAAAGTCTCAGGTTGTCCCATTCTGACTGCTCATCGAAACTTTGCATCAGGTAAAGGCGGGTTTCCAGGTCGGATTCCGAGAGTGCCAGTGACTTTTCCAGTACAACCTCGGCCTCATGATATCGGCGCATTGCGTTTAGAAATTTGCCGTACAATTTATAATGCACAGCATACTGTTGTCCGATTTGGATACCATATAGAAAAAACTTTTCGGCATCAGCATATTTACCGGTCTGTTCCTTCAGTGCGCCCATATTGATATAGACAAATGAATATTCGGGTAACAGCAAGATTGCCCAGTTAAAGTAATTTTCAGCTTCTGCGTATTTTCCCTGGTCAAGTAATACATTGCCATAGTTCATTAACCCACGTCCGTTTTTTGGGCTTTTAACCGTTACATTAAACCATAAACTTTCTTCGCTGTGCCATACGGCATTGCGTTTCCAGGTTCCATAGCTGCATAATAGCAGAACCAGCAATATCGGCGTCCAAAGAATTTTAGGACTTCGGGCTAACAACGAATTTTCGCGGCCATGGAAGTTAAAAATCACCAGGCCAATCGCCCAGCTGACGCTTAAAGTAAGGCCCACAAACGGGAAAAACATACGGTGATCATTCAATACTTCGGCCAAGGGGATAAAACTTGAAGTTGGCCCAAGTGCGATAAAAAACCAAATCAAACCAAAACTGATGGGCCGGTGTTTAGCAGATAGCGAAGTGTAAAAAATAATCCCAATCATGACCAGCAAAAAGGTACAGCCCACGTAGAAACGCCAGTTGTGGATGCTGGTAAGCGGCTCCCAATCGGTGTCGGCACTGAGTCCGGTTGGCCAGAAAAAGGTAGCAAAATAGTGCAGGATGACGAATGGCTGTGTGATCAGGTAATGGAACACCGAATTACCTCCGGGCTCCCAGGTTTTTGGCGTTAATTTATCAACCAGCTTATACATTCCGCCACAAACGATGAAGGTCGGCAATGATTGCCATAAAGCCCGGCCAAACTGTTTCCAACGCCCGGGTTTGAACACGTCAACCAGGCTCAAACTTTCTTCGAATAGCAGGACATAGAACAAGAATAAGGGCGCAAACATTACTGCCGGTGGCTTTGCCAGCACGCCTATTGCTACAGGCAAAAGATACAGGTACCACTTACGACAAAATGGAGAGCAGGTATACAAAACAAACCCGGCTAAAACAGCCAGAGTCGACTGTATATCGGCGCGGGCAATAATATAGTTGACTGTCTCGGCAACAGCGGGATGAAGCAGGTACCAGGCTGAAGCGAACAACGCGACCCAGGCTATGTGTTTATTATCGGATGAGAAACCTAATATTTTTTTGAAAAAAATCACCATCAATACCCCCTGCAAGAGGAAAAATAGGAATGTAGAAAGATGGAAAAAAAATGGGTCGTAACCATTTCCGAGCCAATAGTCGATCGCTAGCGAAGTTGTTGTTACCGGGCGATATGCCTGGTTTTGCGGAAGGATACTGCTGGTGCTGCCATCCTTAAAAAACTTAGGAATATTGTTGATATTCCGGATATTGGGATTGCTGTAGATCGAGTGGCTATCGTCGAAATGGAAGCCGTTATAAAAATGGTTGGAATAAACCAGCGTGACAACTAACAGGATGATGCCTGTATAAAATAGCAAGGTATTTTTCTTCACTTGAGATTGTAAAATTATCGAGGCAAAAAATACTAACTTTTGGGGAATAACAGTAAATGTTGTTTTTAACATATAGCCAAAGCCCTTACAAATTCCTTAAGGAAATATTAATAACACAAACATTTCTTTTTTATCATCTTTGCCAACAATGAATGAGTCCCTAATGCAATTCAAAAAAACGCGTATCGCGCCCACGCCTAGTGGTTTTCTGCATTTGGGTAATATTTATTCCTTTTCTCTCACCGCTGCCTTAGCCGAAAAAACAGGTGCAACAATATTGCTTCGAATAGATGATCTGGACCGAGACCGTGTTAACAAAGATTATATTCAGGATATATTTGATACACTGAATTTTATGGAGATACCCTGGCATGAAGGACCGAAAAACTTAAATGAATTTGAACGGGAATATTCGCAAATGCAACGAATGTCCTTATATGAAGAAGCGATAGCGCAACTGGCATCATTTGATGCGCTTTTTGCATGCAATTGTTCGCGATCACAAATCAGGCTAAGCAGCGCGGATGATATATATCCGGGAACTTGCCGGCATAAAAATCTGTCGCTTAACGCCAAGGATGCCTGCTTACGACTAAAATCAGATGAACGACTTGGCTTGTCGGTCAAAACCTTAACTTCCGGCACACACCGGGCGCTACTGCCTGCAGCGATGAAAGATTTTGTGGTTCAAAAAAAGGATGGCTACCCGGCATATCAACTCGCATCCCTGATTGATGACATGCACTTTGGCGTCGATCTGATTGTTCGCGGGCAAGACCTTTGGAACTCTACGCTTGCGCAGCTTTACCTGAGTCAGAAGCTGGAGATAGCCGAATTTCAACAAGCTACCTTTCACCATCATTCTTTGGTTGCGGAAAAAACGGGCATAAAACTATCAAAATCAGCAGGCGATACTTCCGTGCGATACCTGCGCCAATATGGTTTAAAGCCGGCTGATATTTATTCAAGGATTGGCCGTATGCTTGGATTTAATCATCCAGTTGATAACTGGCAGCAATTAGCAGCATTGGCCATTAAATAAGTATAGATTTCCTTCTGTTAAAACCCCCTTTAATTGGCCTTCCTGATTGAAAGTCGTTCTTGCCAAATTAGAGATCCGGTCACAATTATTATTTTTATTACAATTTATTATCCAAAAGCCGCCAAATCTTTAATTTAATTGGCATAAAGAAGTTTGTAACAAGAATTTAGCAAAATATATCAGGGCATTTATAAGCAAACAAATGCTTTCACGTTTAAGTTTGTCTGCTTAACGATAATAGGTATTTAATGGA
>CAIPPO010000200.1 GCA_903866915.1 uncultured Mucilaginibacter sp.
CTGTAAATCGTCAGCTGAAAGTGGACCGATAGGGTGCTAAGCTTGTGGATCCTTTTATACCCCATGCTTTTGTATCGCGTAATCGGATTTGGAACCTAATACCTTTGGGAACGGTATTTAACAGCAACATGAGCGATAAGAAACCTGTACTTGACCAATTTTTCGACCCATTTTTGAAAATTCAGCAAAACGCGGTTGAGATTATCCACTATAAAACACCGAAAAATAAATACTTTGGGGACTATCTGACGATCTTCGCGAACTTTAATGCTGGACCATTAAATCGTGAAAAGTTTCTGGAACAGGTCGTACCGCTGGTTACTATCGCCAGTAATAACGGCTTCGAGTTTTTGTGATCTCAAAAATTTTTACCCAATTTTTCAGTCCGTACTCCAGTGTCTGAAGGGGTGTTCATTAAGCAACCCCACCTTGTTTTGGGCATTGCTGCCTACCCCGTTTCTTTCCAATTCCTTTCTTATGCTGGTAATACCAGCGGATATTTTACCATTCCAGGTAAAATGATGGTCTGACTCCAGACCCTGATCCAAAACTAAATCCAGATCCTGGATCATCCCTACCGGATTAAGCAAGCCATTAATCTATTTTTTAACCTTTAATCAAAAGCAAAATGAGTTTATCATTTGATTGTTACCGGGAACGCACAGAACCTACCGGTGAAACTTTTCTTGATGTTTACATGAGCCTGTTGCTACCAGGCAACAAGCGCGCAGGACTGATCTTTAGTATTGCCTCAACGGCTGACGTTGCCCCGTTTGGCGGCGACCTAACTTACAATGCTGTTAGCCTTACGGTAGCCGAAGACAACAAAGCAAAATTGCGGTAGTCCATTTTTTAACAAAAGTCCGGTATGGTTTTGCTGGGCTTTTCTTTAACAAAAAACCTGCAGGGTTTTGCTCACTAAGAGTAAACCTGCAGGGTTTTTATTTCAAACCTTAAACATTTATTAAATCCAAAATCATGACAAAAAAACAAAAAAGCAGTCCAAATGTACCTGTTGACCCATTTGCTGCGGCATTCTGTAAACTTTTAAAAGTTAACAGAGGCGAAATCGAAATTCAGCTCGACGATAGAGGCCAGCAAGCCCTTGTCTTATTCAATGGTGAACATTACAAAGTCGCCACCTGGGATGCGCTCCAGGATGAGATGGAACAACAAATTACCGACATTGATGCAGCCCAACACATCAATCTAAACGTCTGGATCGATGTTACCAAGAACACGGTTACTATTGGGCGGTTTCTTCCCGCGCTTTTGAATAAGATCAGATCAGTAGAAGAAGCTAACCTGGTAAATATTGCCCTTAGTCTAAACTCTTATTCTGAAGATCAATATGCTACCTTTTGGAAAGTTCTGGCATCGATCGACAAAGAGGGTACGGTGTTCGGTAACGCTATTTTAAGCGCCCGGGAAGTTTATGACGGTGACGGCTTACTAGAAGATCTAACGGAAACGATGATCATGTTCGGCAAAGATACATATGTGCTCCTCCAAGATGGCATATTTGAAACGGTATACCATATATCAGGTGGTACCGGCTACACCTTTTATATATTTTCAACAGCTTATTAAGAACCAAACAATAAAACGGTCTGCATTGATGTCAAGCCGTTTTATTGTTTTTATGAACTAGCTTTTTAGAGTCAAGTCGACTTTTATCATCTGACCAACTCGCCCTTTTAGGCGACATTTGAAATGAACAGACAAACGATTGAGCTCCAGCTATCAAAACGTGCATCTGATATTCTGATCCTGCATGTTTTACTTAACCTTATAGCTCACAAAAGCAACTTTCTTATTGTCGAGGCTCCATGAAGGCATATTGATTGTATCTGCCACGCCATAAAACACAGCGGTCAGATCTATGATCTTTTTTGTTTTTACATCCATTAAGCGGAGTTTGACATTTCGCTATCAAATTCGCAACCAAGATTTTAGGTTCGGGTAAGAACAAAAACGATCCATTTTAGTGATCAGTATAAAGAAAGCTTTAATGATTTCCTAAATAAGTGGGTTTTATAAGATATCTGGAACTTTATTAAGAGTTTTCTTTTCATCTAAAGTATCCAACATCTTTCTATTAGCCTCGTCCATCTTTGAAAACTTCTTTTTAATATATATATCAGTTGTTTTATGGTCTTTATCAACATGATTCAGCCCCAGTCCGACCGTATCTTTTGAAACATCCATGATGTTGAATGCGATGTCTGCCCATCCTCTTCGAGCGTCATAGCCATGGAGACTTTTGTCAAGTTTATTATCCTTAATCAGCTCTTCACTAATAGCTTTCATGCCTCTTCCAACCGCTCTATTAAATATTTGAGGCGAACTATAGGTCTTGTAGAAGTTAAAAACCCGAATTCCGGTATGATCTTTATATTTCGCCATCAGGGGTAAAGCTTCTGCCGGTACAGTAATAATCATAAGCGCATTATCCTTTCTTACTCGCTTTGTTTTTGTCCGGTGATAGGTAAGCTTATCGCCGTTATATTTGCAAACATTATAAAGGTCGATAGTGTTGATACCAGCCAGATAAAACTGGAGCATAAAAACATCTCGGCCAAGAGCTACATTAGGTTTACCAACCCGGTCTTTGACATCACGAACAAGCCTTATGATCTCCCAATCGAAGTCTCTTTTCTCACGCTCTTTCTTTTGGCTTATTTCATATTTTGTAAAAGGATAATGTTTGATAATTAAAATGCCGAGTTCATCATCGTTGTATTCTTTAAGCGCTGCATTAAACAAAGTCCTGATGTTAACCATATAGTCTATTACGCTGCTTTCTGATAATCCTTTCCTGGTCGTTGTTACAGCACGCCCGAACTGGTTAGTCCGTGTCATTGTTCTTGAGCCCTTTAGGTAATCTTCGTAACGTTCAAGCATTCTGGCAGAAATATCGGTTATGGTGAAACTTTTACGGCCAAAAAAGTCACACAAACTCCAAAGTGTCGTTTGAATTTTATCAGCATACCGCTCCCTATCGTCTTTTCTTTTACGCTTTTGTTCAAGTAGCATCGGATCCGCGATACCTTGTTTACCGTCTGCTCGGATTTTTGCTATATGCCTTTCACTGAATTTTACAAAATCGATCGATGAAGCATCGGTATTCTCGCGGTCCTTGCGTTCTTTTTTATCTTCAAGATGACGCGCCAGCTCGGGTGCTGTCATTTTTGAGATATCATAAAAAATATCTTCTAATATTTCTTCGTAAGGCTTAATCTTTTTAAGCACTTTGATCAATACCGTATTGTCTTTGATTTTAAGTTTAGGGGTAAGTTGACTTTTTACGACATTTATGTCGGTCGAAATATAGCCCGTTCCACCCTTGTGTGCAACTGCGATTTTTACATTATAGCTACCCTTTTCATCTTTCTTCTGATGATGCTTTAAAACCGAGGGTCTTAATGAAGCCATATCTTGTAAAGTATTTGTAAAGTCTTATCTCTCAAATGTACAAACTTATATGTTTATTTAGGGTTTGCTGGAAAATAAAAAAACCGCTTTATTTACGGTTTTTGAGGTATTTGACTGGGATTCAACCGAGCCGACAACGGGAATCGAACCTGCGACCTACTCATTACGAATGAGTTGCTCTACCAGCTGAGCTATGTCGGCTAAATGTGCGATCAAAGATAGTTTTGTACGGGAATTACACAAATTTAGATGCAAAGAGTTTGGTTATACCCTGAACTTAACTTTATAGCGGTATGGTGAACCAAAAGCTGCTCCCCTGACCCAATCTTGTTACTACGCCTATCTCGCCGCCATGTCTTTTGACGATCTCGGCGCTGATATACAATCCCAGGCCCAGGCCAGAAAATTGCATGCCACCACTGTCTACCCTGAAATAACGGTCGAACAAATGCGGGACTTTTTCGGGATCAATACCCGGCCCTTTGTCAGTTACCGATACTTTGGCCATATCTTCCTGCCGCTCTACATAAATATCAATTTCTTTTGAAGCCGATGCATATTTAATGGCATTGTTCAAAAAATTAACAATTACCTGTTCCAGACGATGTGCATCCCCCTTAACTAAAAGTGTTTCATCACCCGAAATGATCACATGGTAAACCTGCTCAATTTGGATATACTGACAGCAATCATTGACTAACTGGAAAAGATTGAAACGGGTTTTATTTAAATTTAACTGCCCCTGGTTTAACTTGCTAACGTTCAATAAGTCCTCCACCAGTGTATTCAGCCTGCCCAGGCTTTTATTCGCTTGCGATATCAATTTGGGTATCGTTAGCGCAGATGGGGTATCTTTCAACCTGTCGAGCAACTGAAGGGAGGCCTTTAAACTGGTTATCGGGGTTTTCAATTCGTGACTCGCGATCGATATAAAGTCATCCTTTTGTTGCTGCAGGTTTTTTAATTCGTGGATATCTGTTGCAGTACCTACCCACAGCCGTATTTCATCATCACCTGTGCGTACTGGCTGTATCCTGACCAGGTGCCATCGAAAGGATCCGTCGTTGCGCTTTTTGCGCATTTCAAATTCTCCCTCGCTGCCACTTAACAGTATCGATTTGTATACCTCGACAGATGCAGGCAGGTCATCGGGGTAAATATTTTTCGTCCATCCCCATCCTACGCTTTCTTTTTCGCTCAGCCCTGTATATTTATACCATTGCCCATTAAAAAATGTGACAGCTCCATCAGGCGTACACTCCCATGCGATTTGCTGCATGGTTTCCATGATCACTTTAAACCGGCTCTCGCTTTCAGACAAGGCTGCGGTACGGATAGCAACGCGCTCTTCCAATTCGCTTTTTAGAGCTGTCAGGTTTTGCTGCGACTCAAATAGTTCATTTACTGTTGCCGAAAGGTCTTCGTTTGAAGCACCTAATTTTTCGTTCAATACGCGAATACTCTCTTCAGAACTGGTCAACTGTTCATTGGCAGCCAGCAAATCCTGATTAGCTGATGCCAGTTCCTGGTTCAGTTTAGCTGTCTGTTTCTCTTGTGATTGAAGTTCGGCGTATAGTTTAGCCCTTTCTCTTACTTCGTTCATCACTCTGAAATAGGAAAAGATATTAATGGCTACCGCTACAAGCGAAGCAATGAAAAGGAAAAAAGGTGTATCGTAGGTATATTGACTCAGGATGCGTAGCCGCTGGTTTTTGTAAGTTTTTTCGTCTAACTCTGCCCTATTAATGATCACACGCAATGAATCCATTTCCAGTTTACCATCGAGCAATTCAGAAGTTGAAATATTAGCGCCTGCTTTTTTCTTATCAATTGACGATTGTAGTGCTCTAAGCCGAACTTTTACAATTTCACGTAACGAGATCACTGTTTTAGTTTGTTCCGGAGAACTTTTGGTCAAAAACTGAAAATGCTCCAACGAACGCATAGCCTTATTGTAAGCTCCGTTATAGGGTTGCAGGAAATCGGTATCGTTAGTTAATAAATAGCCGCGCTGACCTGTTTCAGCGTCTTTCATAATCGAAATCGTCGACTCCAGTTGACCAATAGCCTGGTTGGTATTTTCAACAATTTTTGTGCTTTCGATCAGGTTCTCAATGCTATTATATGATGCGATCGAAGAAATGATCAATACAATCAATGAAACTCCAAATCCGATTTGCAGGTTACGGGTAAGGCGTGTTTTCATTGGTTTTTGAGGCAGTATTGTTTATTAGTGAAATTAAAGTTATGAAGATTTATTGCCAATTTTCAGCCCAATATCGCTGCAATGCATCAAAATACGAAAAATAATTTCCTCCCGGCAGAGCTATTGTTTATTTTTGAGCATGCAGGTAAGCGTTACAGAGGCATTAAACCTATTGGGTACAAATAAAGTCAAACTTTTTGATAAAGTGATGTCTCATGGCTCAATGTCGGTTGAGATTTACCGCCCTGTTAACGTCGATCTGCAGACTCCGCATTTACAAGATGAATTGTATGTGGTGATTAACGGTAACGGAGAATTTTTTATTGATGGGAAACAAACTACTTTTAAACAGGGTGATGTGTTTTTTGTTCAAGCAGGCACTGAACACCGGTTTTTGAATTTTTCAGAGGATTTTGCCACCTGGGTAATTTTTTACGGTCCGGAAGGCGGCGAGAAATAAGATTTTTTATTTCTGATTTTAAAGGGCCAAATAAAAAAATCAAGCAAACATTGAATTAAATTTGAAGTTTAAAACAAAATGAAATCAATATTATTTACAGGGATTATAACACTGGTGCTCTTATCAACAGTAGCAACAGCACAAAAAAAAGCCGATTTGGATAATGGAACCCGGGTTACCGTAGTTCGTACAGAAAAAGTGACCGGCAGAACGCATGAAATACATTTCACAATCACTAATATTAGTGGCGTTTCAGTAGATTTTTCATTATTTACTCAATTGGTCAATGGCAGTTGGAACGTGACCCATCATTTGGACCTGGCTGCCGGAACAACCTACGAAGATGTTAGCGGGTTTACAGGAGTTACTGGCAAATACGTTGTTTATTCGGCAGCACATAGCGACTGGGCTTCTTTCCCATCGCCTTTCGAAATCGATAAACTTTTAGCGGCTAACCCCGCGGCAACACCAACTACACCCCCTGGCGTTACACCATCGGCACCAGGCACAAGCCAAACGCTGCCACCTGGTGTATCCTCTTCGACTCCGACAAATAACCAGAATTTACCACCGGGAGTAACACCTTCAAATCCAACAAATAATCAGGGCTTACCTCCTGGAGTTACACCGGCAACTCCTGCTAACAATCAAAATTTGCCGCCTGGGGTTACACCAGCACCGGGCAATAAGCCCCCTTTTTAAAGCTAAGTAAGATTGCGGTCGCGGAACCAAACTTCGTCAGGTTTTGCGTTAAAATTTTCCATCAAACTGATCAGCTGAGTAGGATCAGCTGAAGTGATCACAAGTTTACGGTTTGCTGCTTTTAGAAACTGCTGGTCCACCATTACATCCATCTGCTGTAGCAAATGATCGTAAAAGCCGTTGATATTGAGAATCGCGATAGGCTTGTTGTGCAAGCCTAATTGCAACCAGGTGAGTACTTCGAAAAATTCTTCCAGGGTGCCGAAGCCTCCCGGAAGCATCATGATACCCTCGCTGAGATCGTTCATCAGTTGTTTGCGTTGGTGCATAGTTTCAACCACATGCAATTCAGCAAGACCGGTATGACCGACTTCTTTATCCAACAAGAATTTCGGAATAACCCCTATTGTTTTACCACCGCGATTAATCATATGATCCGCCAGCAGCCCCATAACACCCACCTTCCCTCCTCCAAACACTATAGCAATGTTGCGTTCGGTTAAAACTTGCGTCAACTGCTCAACAGCATCCTGTAAAAGCGGATCCCCATTAAAATTGGCACCACAGAAGATAGCGATGGATTTCATGATCGGGATTATTTATTAGTAATCGGTTGATTTTATTAAACAATGAACGTCCCAATTAATATCTTAAAATATTGATTCCAGTTACGCGCTAATAAACTACCTGGTATAATTAGGCGCTTCCTTGGTAATCGTAATATCATGGGGATGGCTTTCGCGCATACCAGCTGCTGTGATCCGGACAAATTTAGCTTCTTGTAATTGTTCAATAGTAGCCGCTCCGCAATAATGCATACCAGCACGTAAACCGCCTATATATTGGTATATAACCTCGGCCAATGTACCTTTGTAAGGTACCCGGCCAACAATACCTTCAGGTACCAGTTTGGTAACTACATCGGTTTCATCCTGAAAGTAACGGTCCTTCGAGCCTTTATCCATTGCTTCGATCGAACCCATGCCGCGGTATGATTTAAACTTACGTCCTTCGTATAAAATAGTCTCGCCAGGCGACTCTTCAACACCGGCAAACAATGAGCCAGCCATGATAGAGCTCGCGCCAGCTGCAATTGCTTTTACGATATCTCCTGTTTGTTTAATACCACCATCAGCAATAACAGGTATACCGGTTCCTCGCAGCGCCTTTGCGCACTCGTAAACAGCAAACAGTTGCGGAACCCCAACACCTGCAACAATTCGGGTAGTACATATGGAGCCGGGACCTATACCAACCTTTACTGCATCGGCTCCTGCTTCTGCAAGTGCCAGGGCAGCGTCGGCAGTAGCGATATTTCCGGCAATTACCTGCAAATCTGGGTATAAGCGTTTAACATTACGGACCATATCAATAACACCCTTAGAATGACCATGCGCAGTATCAACGGTGATAACATCAACGCCGGCATTGACAAGGGCTTTAACCCGCTCAATGTTATCGGCTGCAACGCCAACGGCAGCACCAACCCGCAAACGGCCAAACTCATCCTTGCAGGCATTCGGGAAGTTTTTAAATTTCTGAATATCTTTAAAGGTGATCAATCCACTCAAAATACCGTCCTGATCAACAACGGGTAGTTTTTCTATTTTATGGTTTTGCAATATTGCTTCAGCCTGGAAAAGCGTGGTCCCTTGCGGTGCAGTGATCAAGTTGGTACTGGTCATCACTTCGCTAACGGGCCGATCCATATCCTTTTGAAAACGCAGGTCACGATTAGTGATGATTCCCTTTAACTTACGTTCTCCGTCGATGATTGGAATTCCGCCAATTCTAAATTCGCGCATGATCTTTACTGCGTCGGCAACTGTCGAAGCTTCATGAAGAGTAACCGGATCCTGTATCATACCACTTTCCGATCGTTTCACTTTTCGAACTTCGTTTGCCTGAGCCTGGATTGACATATTCTTGTGCAGAATACCCAACCCCCCTGCCTGCGCGATTGCAATAGCCAATGCCGATTCGGTAACTGTATCCATGGCAGCCGAAAGTACAGGAATGTTTAACCTTATCTTTTTAGTCAAAAACGAGCTGGTATCTACATCTCGGGGCAGAACTTCTGAATAAGCCGGGAGTAATAAAACGTCGTCATAAGTTAAACCTTCGGCGACAAATTTGGATGGATCTAGTTGCATGGCAAATAATTATTTGGAGTTATTATTTGCCGGGTAAAGGTAGCCTTTTATTTCGGATTTCGGAATTCTGGTTTCGAAATCATGAGATTTAATGAAATGTTAACTCAAAATTGCATTAAAATGAGACATCGAGATTCGAAAAGTAAATATAATCCAGTAAA
>CAIPPO010000201.1 GCA_903866915.1 uncultured Mucilaginibacter sp.
CAGCTATGATACCAGTTAATGCCGGCATAAAAATTGCCGACATCCCCATAGTTGAGAAAATAGCTGAAAATTGTGTGGCTGTACCCAGCTTGTTATCAAACCAGTAGTGTGCAATTGTAATCAACCACGACCCCCACACAAAATATTGCATAAAGTTCATCACTATTAAGCGCAACTTAATATTCATAGCGGGCGGGGAATTTAAACCGAGGTTAAAATAGGAAAAAATGATCAATTTGGTGATTTGGTAATTTGAAAATTTGAAAATGAAGGAGATAGCCCCAATCTTCAAATTTTCAAATTACCAAATTTTCAAATCAGGAAGCCTTCCTTCGGTTCAGCTCATCGCGAATCTTGGCAGCTTTTTCGTAAGCCTCGTCAGACAATGCCTCTTGAAGCTTAGTTTTCAGTTCTTCGTTGCTCAGCGTCGCATAACCGCCGGTGGTAGTTGCAGCGCTTTTTTCTTCAGTGGCATCGGCCATGTTTTCGAGATAGACAAAATCGTTGCCTTCGATAACAATACCGGCGCTGGAAAGAATGAACTCGTAGGTATATATGGCACAATCAAAACGGACAGCCATCGCAATGGCATCTGAGGTGCGAGCATCTATCTCGATCGTCTTTTTCCCGTCGTTGCAAATCAATTTTGCGTAAAATATCCCGTCGACCAGGTTGTAAATGATGATCTCCTGTATCGAGATGCCAAATGATTGTGCGAAATTCTTAAAAAGATCGTGGGTAAGGGGCCGGCTGGGGGTCATTTTTTCGATTTCGATCGCAATTGCCTGGGCCTCAAAACTGCCAATGATGATTGGCAGACGGCGACGTCCACTTACTTCTCCCAAAACTAAAGCATATGCGCCGGACTGTGTTTGACTATAAGATAGTCCCACTATATCCAGCTTAATTTTTTTCATATTATTGGCCATCAATGCAAACCTTTATGCCGAAGCTTTATATTCTTTAACCGCTGCAATTAATTTCGGAACCACTTCAAAGGCATCTCCCACAATTCCATAGTCGGCAACCTTAAAAAATGGTGCTTCCGGATCTTTGTTGATGACCACAATGACTTTGGAACTACTTACACCGGCAAGGTGTTGTATCGCTCCTGAAATTCCGATTGCAATATACAAATTTGGACTGACAGCGATGCCGGTTTGGCCAACATGTTCGCTGTGCGAACGCCAGCCAGCATCGGAAACAGGTTTTGAACATGCTGTCGCGGCACCAAGTAGTCCAGCTAATTCTTCCAGCATCCCCCAGTTTTCCGGGCCCTTCAAGCCTCTTCCGCCGGATACAACGATCTCAGCATCAGGCAAGGAAACTTTATCGGTCGACTGTATAACTTCTCTTACCATGGCCCTGAAGTCTGTTTGTTTGATAGCGGGACTAAATTCCTCTATCTTTCCCTCAGCATGTTTGTCGATCACCTGGAAGGAATTAGGGCTTAACGAAATAACCTTTTTTGTCGATGTCAGTTCAACCGTTGCGAATGCTTTACCCGAAAATGCCGCTTTTTTAACTTTAAACTGTCCGCCTGAAATTTCTGGTAAGGCAATAGCACCATCGGCCAATCCTGCCTCCAGTTTAACAGCGACACGCGGAGCCAGGCCGCGACCTGAAAATGAATTGGATAATACTACGATATCAGCATTTTCTTTATGCGCAGCTTCGGCAATGACTGAAGCATAGGCCTGGTTTATAAAATTCTTTAATTGTGCATTTGCTACCTGCAGAATCTTATCGGCACCATATTTACCCAGTAAAGCGAGCTCTTCAATTCGTACTTCGCCAATGGATATCGCTGTAAGCGTTGTGCCTGACTGAATGGCAATCGCCTTTGCATAAGAAACTGCTTCGAAAGTCGATTTTTTGAATTTGCCCGTGGCATTTTCGGTATATATTAAAACAGCCATTTTAAATTAGTTATATCTGGTTTAAAAAACACTTAAATCACGCGCGCTTCCGCATGCAGCAATTGTACAAGTTTTGCACTTTCATCTGACGATATCAGTTTTACTTGTCCGCGCGCAGCAGGATTTTCGAAATGGGAATATTCCACATTTGTGTTAACGTTAACAGGTTCAACTACAGTTAAAGGTTTGGTACGTGCCGACATGATGCCGCGCATGTTAGGTATTTTAGGTTCGGCAACCCCTTCGGCAACGCCTGCAACAAAAGGCAGCGTGATAGTTAGTATTTCTTTTCCGCCTTCAATTTCGCGTTCAACTATTGCCGAATCGCCATCGATATCTAATTTCTTGATGATCGAAACAGAAGGTATATCCAAAAGTTCGCCTAGCATAGCAGCTACTTTTGAGCCGTTGTAATCAATCGATTCACGCCCGGTTAGCACCAGGTCATAAGGGTTTTGATTAACATGATTTGCGATTTGTTTAGCGACGAACCAGGCATCATGGGGTTTAGCATTAATCCTTACCGCATTATCCGCACCTATAGCCAAAGCTTTTCTGATAGTAGCTTCCGTACCTACTTCGCCCACATTGATAACTGTAACGGTGCCTTTACCACCTTCCGTAAGTTCGATAGCCCTCGCCAATGCGATCTCATCGTAGGGATTTAAAATAAACTGTACGCCATTTGTATTAAATTGCGTGTTATTATCGGTAAAAGTTATTTTTGTCGTTGTATCCGGAACATTGCTGATACATACCAGTATTTTCATTCAGCTTTTTATTTATTGGTAAAGATATCCATGCGGGCATTTTACCCGGCATGCTGTTTAATGACAATCAGGTACCGCAAAGTTAGTTAAAAAAGATAGAGTTAAAAATGCCCGAAAGCCGATTAGAGAAGTTGCTCGATTTTTTAAGGAACGAGCCAAACGATGAGTTTTTACTATATGCCCTGGCCACCGAATATCTTCGATTAAATGATACCGGTAAAGCCCTGGAATACTATGAGAAACTGATAAATGAACACCCGGATTATGTGGGCACCTACTATCATCTCGGAAAATTGTATGAGGCCCTGCAAAGAAAAGATGACGCCGTTAATATCTACGAGCGGGGGATGAAAATAGCCCTAGCTAAACGGGATAACCATGCTTTGGCCGAACTAAGAGCAGTGTATGAGGAGCTGGTGGGGGATGATGATTAGTCTTTAGTCCATGGTCGATAGTCCATGGTCCATAGTCCATGGTCGGTAGACTTTTTGATGTAGGATAACTTTTTAAAAAAATTCTACTCCGAATTTGGCATTTCGAATTCCGACTTTTGCAATTAAAACGGTTCATCGTCAATATCGTCCATTCTGGACGGCCTGATGATAAAGTTACTCGGTTTTTCGAAATCCTGCGATGGATTTAATCCCGCAAAAGCATTGTTTTGAGGTGCGAAATTATCATTGCCCTGTTCCAGATCAACGAATTTCACGTATTTGCCAACAAATTTCAGTCGCACTGTGCCTGTTTCACCATTACGATGTTTCGCAATAATTACTTCTCCAACTCCCTGGGTCGGCATTCCATTTTCGTCTTCTGTCAAACCGTAATATTCGGGACGATAGAGGAACAATACCATATCAGCATCCTGTTCTATCGAGCCTGATTCACGTAAGTCTGAAAGCATCGGTCTTTTAGATGCGCCAGGCCTGTTTTCTACCGCCCGGCTCAACTGCGACAGTGCGATTACTGGCACATTCAATTCCTTGGCTACCGACTTAAGGGCACGTGAAATACTACCGATCTCTTGTTCACGGTTACCGCCTCCTTTGCTATCTGCGCTTTTGCCCTGCATCAATTGCAGGTAATCGATGATAATTAATTGGATATCATGCTGAGATTTTAGGCGACGGCATTTAGCCCTGAATTCGAAGATATTTAAAGCAGGGGTATCATCGATGATTAAGGGGGCCTGCTCCAGTCGCCCTATTTTAGAGTGGATCTGCTGCCATTCCCATTCTTCTAACTGGCCCTTGCGTATTTTTTCCTGTTCTATCTGTGTTTCACCCGAGATTAAGCGATTAACTAACTGTACGGAGGACATTTCTAGTGAAAATACTACGACAGGCCTGTTGAAATCAACAGCGGCATTTCGGGCGCAGCTTAATACAAAGGCAGTTTTACCCATAGCAGGTCTAGCTGCGATGATCACCAAATCGGATTTTTGCCAGCCAGAGGTCATTCTGTCCAGATCTGTAAAGCCGGAGGCAACGCCGGTTAGTCCATCTTTTTTATCTTTCAGCGCTTCGATCTCTTTGAGTGTCTCGTGCATCAGGTCGTCCATTTTCCGCGAATCGCGGCGCAAGTTGTTTTGGGCGATATCAAAAAGATTCTTTTCTGCACGATCCAAAAGGTCGAGTACATCGGTGGTATCCTCGTAGGCATTGTTAATTACCTCCGTCGAAATGCGAATCAACTCGCGTTGGATAAACTTCTGGATAATTATCCGCGAATGATATTCTATATTGGCGGCTGAAGCAACCCGGTTGGTAAGTTCTGTAATATAATATGCGCCACCAATCATTTCCAGTTCACCTTGCTGGCGCAATTGGGCTGTTACTGTCAATATATCGACTGGTGATGTACGTTCGAACAGATGACGAATAGCCGCAAATATTTTTTGGTGATTGTCCTTATAAAACACCTCCGGTTTGAGAATATCGATAACCGACGAAAGGGCGTCTTTCTCGAGCATCAGCGCCCCGAGCACAGCTTCTTCCAGATCTACGGCCTGGGGCGGAAGTTTCCCCATACCGCTATAGGGTGAAGGGGTAGAAAATCTGCTTCTGCGCTCGTTGGTATTCGCCTTGTTGTTGGTGTTATCGTTCTCCAGAATCATAGGAAACAAAAATATACAAAAAATGTTCGGAAAATCTAACGATTACTTAACATGATATTTTTTTTGGCAGGTATGAACCCCGAAAATGACATTAAAATCAAACCTTACTTTTAACACCCGGTGTGGATAAGTTGTTAGCAACAAATATAAGTTATTGAAAGTGAGATGTGTTGATAAAGATTTCAAATGTTTATTATTTTGAGACCAGTAGGAGATGGCATATTATCAGTAAGTGCTGAAAATCAATTAATATGGCTATTTTTGGCGAACTTTTACTTCAAAATTGATGACATTTACTTCCCGCCCGCCCCGCGAAAACAACCAGGCAATATTTGGTATACGTGCAGTTATAGAAGCTATTCGATCCGGAAAGGAAATCGAGTCACTTTATATACAAAGAGGTCTGGGAGGGGGTTTGTTGAGCGAGTTGAAGGAGTTGATTCACCATTACGGGATTGTTGCCCAACAGGTTCCGATTGAAAAGCTTAACCGCATCACCACGAAGAATCACCAGGGTGTGATCGCCATCATATCGCCGATAGTCTATCAAAAAATTGAAAACATAATTCCCGAAATATTTGAGCGCGGGGAAACGCCGCTCATTTTAGTGCTCGATGGAATAACGGATGTACGCAATATGGGAGCCATAGCACGTACTGCTGAATGTGCGGGGGTTCATGCGCTGGTTATCGCTGCTAAAGGATCAGCACAAATTAATGGTGATGCTGTTAAAACATCGGCTGGTGCTCTTTATAAAATACCGGTGTGCCGTCATGATAATTTTATGCAAACTATAAAATTTTTGCAGGAGTCGGGTTTGCAGCTGGTGGCATGTACCGAAAAAACCAAAGAATATATTTATACACCTGATTATACCGCCCCAACGGCTATCATTATGGGCTCAGAAGAAGATGGAATCCGTAACGAAGTAATCCGCATAGCTGATTACCTGGCCAAAATACCAATGTTTGGCGAAATTGAATCGTTGAATGTTTCGGTATCGACGGGTGTGATATTATATGAGGCTGTGAGGCAGCGTGGTAATTAATATTTGAAAGTATCCGGGTGTTGGCAAACCAATCAGCCTGCTCCAATTAAATATACTTCACGCCAAACTTCTGCTTAACATCGGCTACAACCTGTTTTACATTTTGTTCCTGGTCGCGCGGGCAAATGAGAAGCGTATTATTGGACTCCACAACGATAAAATCATGTAGTCCCTGTAAAACCACCAGTTTATCGGAAGGTACATTAACCATACAATTCGATGAATCGTACATGATCACTTTTTCAGAAGGGATAACTGCATTGCCTACATAATCTTTATCGGCAAGTTGGTATATAGATGCCCACGTTCCAAGGTCAGACCAGCCGAACTCGGATGGTAGAACATAGACATTGGTTGCCTTTTCCATGATCCCGTAATCGATCGAAATATTAGTACACTGAGTATAAGCCGTGTTGATGCGTTCCTTTTCTTCTGGTGTATTGTAGACTGAACGGGCTTCAGCGAAAATTTCGCTGATCTCTGGTTGATACCAGCCAAAGGCCTGAATAATAGATTTTGCCGACCAAACGAATATCCCGGCATTCCACAAAAAATCTCCGCTTTGAATAAAGGTTTTTGCAAGTTCGAGGTTAGGTTTCTCGGTAAAGGTTTTTACTTTATGAAATTCTTCCCCAATGGTGTTGTCCGTAAACTGTATATAGCCATAACCGGTGTCTGGTCGCGAGGGTTTTATACCCAAAGTAATCAGGCAGTCTTTTTGAGACGCAATTTTAAGCGATTTTTCAATGGCCAGGTTAAAAGCTGCTTCATCCAATATCAAATGGTCAGATGGAGCAACAACAATTGCTGCATCCGGATTAAGACTATTAATCTTGTAACAACCATAAGCTATGCAAGGCGCAGTGTTGCGCATAACAGGTTCAGTCAATATCTGGTTATCGGCGATGCCCGGTATTTGTTGTTTTACCAGTTCAGCGTAATTTTCATTGGTTACAACGTAAATATTTTCTTCGGGGCAAACTTTTAAAAACCGATCGTAAGTATTTTGTATTAGTGTTTTGCCGGTACCAAGGATGTCGAGGAATTGTTTAGGATAGGATGATCTGCTAATCGGCCAAAAGCGACTTCCAATGCCGCCGGCCATGATTATAGCATAATAATTTTTATTCATTATGGGATTTTATGAAATTTTATTGCTCAAAACTGGGGCAAAATTGAACAATATTCTTTAAATTAATTGTTAAATAAAATCACTTTAAACGACCAATTTATGGTCAAAGTTATAAATCTTATAAACAAACAAATTGTTTTTGCTGAAAAATCATTTTTATATAAAATTTACATTGAGTAGCAGCGTTTATTTAGAAAATTTTGTTATTTTGAACTTTTTAGTAGAAATATATAATTACCTATAATGATTGAAACAAAACGGTCGCTTTTTGATAATCTTCAGAATTTTTTTGGCTTTGACAACTTCAAAGGAGAGCAGGAAGCGATCATCACTAATATCCTCGCCGGTAATGACACCTTTGTTATAATGCCGACTGGTGGGGGTAAATCTATGTGTTACCAATTGCCTGCGTTAATGAGTGAAGGTACAGCCATTGTAATTTCGCCATTAATTGCATTGATGAAAAACCAGGTCGACCAGTTACGAGCCTTTGGTGGTTCAGATAGTATAGCTCATTTTTTAAATTCATCTTTAACCAAAGCCGATATTGCCAGGGTAAAGGAAGATGTATTAGCTGGCAAAACCAAATTGCTTTATGTTGCGCCGGAATCTTTGACCAAACAGGAAAATATTGATTTTTTACGCCTTAACCAGGTTTCTTTTGTTGCTGTTGACGAAGCCCACTGTATATCGGAATGGGGGCATGATTTCAGGCCTGAATACCGTAAAATCAGGCAGGTGATCAGCAACATTGGTGACGACATCCCGATTATCGCTTTAACGGCAACCGCCACACCCAAAGTGCAGCAGGACATCCAGAAAAACCTGCAGATGAATAATGCTACGGTTTTCAAATCTTCATTCAACCGCTCTAATTTATTTTACGAAGTAAAGGCCAAGCGGAATGTGATCAAAGAAATTGTGAAATTTGTTAAGCAGAATCAGGGTAAATCGGGTATTATTTATTGCCTGAGTCGTAAAAAGGTAGAAGAAGTTGCCGAAGCATTAAACCTGAACGGTGTTAAGGCTTTGCCTTATCATGCCGGACTGGATTCGAAAGTAAGGGCCGATACACAGGACAAATTTCTGATGGAAGATGTGGATGTGATTGTCGCAACTATAGCTTTTGGAATGGGCATAGATAAACCAGATGTACGCTATGTGATTCACCACGATATGCCGAAGAGTATGGAAGGGTATTACCAGGAAACCGGGCGATCTGGGCGTGATGGGGGTGAAGGTGTATGCGTGGCTTTCTATTCGGAAAAGGACATCGACAAGCTGCAAAAGTTTATGAAAGATAAGCCTGTAGCTGAGCGCGAAATTGGTACGCAGATTCTGAAAGAAGTGATCGATTATGCCGAATCGGCAGTATGCCGCCGGAAACAGCTGTTGCATTACTTTGGCGAAAATTTTAATGAGGTTGGCTGTAATAATATGTGCGATAATTGCTGCGCTCATAAAGAACATTTCGACGGCGAGGAGCAATTGCATAAGGCTTTGAGCCTGGTCAGAAAGTCAGGTGAAAAGTTTGATGATGAACATATTATCAATGTTTTGATGGGTAAGGATAATCCGCAAATACACAATTATGAGCATCATTTAATACCTGAATTTGGTTCGGGAATTGCTGACGGCGAAAATCTTTGGAAGTCGCTGATGCGGCAGGCATTGCTTAATAATTACTTGTCAAAAGATATTGATCAATACGGTTTGCTGCGTTTGACTAAAACAGGCAATAATTTTATTGATAATCCGCATAGTATCAGGTTTGTGCTGAACAGCCCTATGGGCACAACAGACGATGACGAATCGGAAGAAGGGCCAAAACAGGGTGGTGGCGCTTTAGATACAGCCCTTTTACAAATGTTAAAAGACCTGCGCAAAAAAATCGCTAAACAAAAAGGCTTGCCACCGTTTGTGATTTTCCAGGATCCTTCGCTCGAAGAAATGTGTACACATTACCCTATCAATACTGAAGAACTGAAACAGATATCAGGTGTTGGAGCGGGAAAAGCCACGAAATTTGGTGCGCCGTTTGTCGACCTGATCAAGAAATATGTTGAAGACAATGAGATAGACCGCCCGATTGACATGGTAATTAAAAGCGCCGCCAATAAATCGGCACTTAAGGTTTATATCATCCAAAATATCGACCGGCATTTGAATCTGGAAGATATAGCTGCTTCAAAAGGCCTGACCTATGAAGAGATACTTCGTGAAGTAGAGTCGATCGTTAACTCGGGCACTAAACTTAACCTCAACTATTTTATAGATGAAGTAATTGATGAGGACAAGCAGGATGAAGTATTTGATTATTTCCGTACTGCCGAAATCGACTCAATCGATGATGCACTTGTTGAATTAGGAACCGACGATTATACACGCGAGGAAGTTCAGTTGATGCGTATCAAATTTATGTCTGAACTGGGGAACTGATATAGATCCGAAATTCCAAAAGTCCGCGAAAGCACGGACGACAAAAAAATAGAAAAGCTCCTGATCATTATGTTCAAGAGCTTTTTTATTAATCAATCAGAAGATATCTCTCGGATTTCCCTATTTCCGGACTATTTCGCAACAATCTTAAATTCCGTCCGTCTATTCTTGCTCCTTCCGTCTTCGGTATCATTAGAAGAAATAGGTTGTGTTTGACCATAGCCTTTAAAACTGAGTCTTTCGGCGCCAATGCCATAAGCTACCAGATATTGATAAACCGCTTTGGCGCGGTTCTCTGATAAAACCTGGTTTGATTGTACCGTACCTTTATTATCGGTATGACCGGAAATTTCAATCCTGAGTTTTGAGTTTTGGGTCATAAAATCGATGAGTTTTTGAAGCTCCGAACGCGATTCATCTTGCAAATCAAACTTATTCGTGGCAAAGAATATATTTTGCAATATGACTTTGCTGCCGATTTCAATTGGCTGCAGATTTACGGTAATATTGAACGGATCTTTGTTCTCGAGCCCTTTGAGCGAGAAATTACCTGAGTAAAAAAGGTAGCCATCCCTGGCAATATTCAGCGCATAGTCTTTTCCTGTCGTTATCGTAGCAAGGAAATAACCTTCATCCTCCGAACTGTAATCCTGGTAAACGGGATTGTTCTTTTCCAGATCCACAATATCCACCGATGCTTCCAGCGGTTTTTTAGTATTTGCGTCCAATACGGTCCCTTTTACATAGGTCACCTGATGAGGTCGCAACGCCAGTGGTAACTCAAAAGTGTAGATGTCAAAACCACCATATCCATTTAATTTATTAGAGGCAAAAAAAGCATAATTGCCACCTGCTGTGGTAGTAAGCCCGTTTTCGTCACCGTTTGAGTTGATTGGATACCCCAGGTTTGTTGGTTTTTGCCATTTGCCATCTTTTCCTAAACGACTTACAAACAGATCCATCCCGCCCAGGCCAGGCCAGCCGTTTGAACAAAAGTAAAGCGTACTGTCGTCGGCATGTATAAAAGGCGATTGCTCATCAAAGGCGGTGTTGATATTAGGTCCAAGGTTTTCAGGCTCTGCCCATCCTTTTTCGGTCAGGTTCGATTTCCATATATCATAGCCGCCAAAACCACCTTTACGATTACTTACAAAATAAAGCGTACGCCCATCGGCGCTGATTGATGGCTGCGATTCCCAGCCCGGGGTATTGATCGGGGGTGCAATGTCAAAAGGTTTGCCCCATTCGTCACCTTTTTTGATGGAAATATAAATATCGCAGCGTCCGAGGCCGTCGGGACGGTTGCAGCCGGTAAAAAACAGTACTTTGCCGTTGAGCGAGAGCGATTGTGAACCTTCGTTGTACTGTGGCGTATTGATCTGGTTACTCAGATAGGTAGCTTTCTGCCATTTGCCGTTTACTTTGACACTTTGGTAAAAGTCTTCGTTATTGTTGATCTTTCGGGTAAAAATGAGTGTGTTTTCGTCGGCGGTTATCGCAGGCATGTACTCATCGTCGGTTGTATTGATCTCGGGTCCCAGGTTAACGGGATTAAAAGGTACCGGATGCTGGATAGCTTCGATGCTGAATTTTGCATCAGCCAGTAGCTTTTTTGCGATATACTGAGTTTGCGGTGTAAGATCAGGATAAGAAAGGTATTTTTCCAGGTGTGCCTTAGCATTGGCATATTTAGCTAAATGTAGCTCACAATCACCCAGTTTGTAGTAAAAAGTCTTATTAAATTCTGAGTCGATTTTCAATACCTCCTGATATTGACCGGCTGCATCATTCCAACGCCAACGACCGCGTAATACATCGGCCAGCACTGCATGGGCTTCTATGAATTTTGAATCCTCATCAATTGCTTTTTGGAGCAAGTCAATCGCTTCATTATAAAGATTATCATCCAGGCTTTGATTGGCCAGTGCAAAATATTTGATCGCTTCCTGATTCTTGGTAGAATAATGTCTTTCCTGGGCACGGATGATCGAGACAGAAAATACAAATAACAGCGAAAGGAGAATTACTTTCATTACCGGCTAATACGTGAATCGCTCTCCGAAGTTACGGCTATTTTTATGGAATATTAAGGTATTTGTGGGTTTGTAAAGATATTTCCCACTGCGGGTTTTTCATTACATAATCAACAATCAGCGGAGTCATTTCTGCTGCTTTTGACCATTCAGGTTGCAGGTAAAGCTTGCATTCAGGCGATACCATTTTGGCGTGCTCTTCGGCCCAGGCAAAGTCTGATTTGTTGAATACAATTACCTTCAGTTCGTGTGCGTATTTTGCGATACCCAGATAAGGGGGTTTGAATTTTTTGGGCGATAAGCATATCCAATCCCAATAACCTGAAATGGGGTAGGCTCCCGAGGTTTCAATAAATGTTTTTATGCCATTTGCACGCAGTTTTGAACTCAGGTAATCCAGATTATACAACAATGGCTCCCCGCCGGTAACTACTACTGCCCGTGATGGGTGCTGTAAGGCGTTCTGAACGATTTGATCGGCATGCGTAAGCGGATGTAGTTCTGCATCCCAGCTTTCCTTTACATCGCACCAATGGCAGCCTACGTCGCAGCCACCCAGGCGAATAAAATAGGCGGCTTTACCGGTATTAAATCCCTCGCCCTGTATTGTATAAAACTCTTCCATCAAAGGAAGCAATGTGCCATCTTCCGGTACCTGGTTTGCCATAATTCAGTGGGCAAAGATACTTTTTTAGTCGGAAAGTCTGTGTGAGTCCGGACTTTCGGACTTCCGGACTCCAAAAATTAATTTGATAATTCGTTGAAATTGACTAGTATTACTTAAAAATCCGCCTATGAGAAAACGTTTCCTTTTCATCTTCTTGCTGGCTTTAATTTCACTCAGTTCCTGCGTAGATGTGGTTGAACATTATGATTTTAAGGCGGATGGCTCTTGCAAGGTAGCTTACACATTTGATATGGGACAAGCTGTATCGGTATTGATGAACCTGATGACAGACTCAATTAAAGCAACGCCCCAGTTTAACGCAGCAAGAGACACCACGCTTAATTTTTATAGTGCCATGCCAGATAGTACGCAGCAACGCATGACAATTGATCAGGTAAACCTGGCAAAAAGCAGCAATTTATCGGTTCAAATGAACCTTCCGAAGAATATTATGAAGATTAGTATATCGCATGAAGCGAAAAATGCTGCCGATCTTCAATATTATTTGCAAAATATTTCAAAAATAGAATCGCAAAGCAACATACGCTCGGTCTCAAAGGCCGAAAAAACTATCAATGGTTTTGATGCACAGCAATTATTGGGTGGGCAGGATTATTATGCGTATGAAGTTACTCCGCATAAATTTTACCGTATTATTGACAAAGCAAAATTTAATGCTTTTTTGAAAAAAACCCAATCAACATTTGTAATGGCCAAGGCCATGTTAATCGAGATGCCTTATAAAGTTGTTCTGAATTTTGCTAAACCAGTTAAAAAATTATACAATTCGAAGGCGGTTTTATCAGCTGACCATAAGCGTGTTATCCTGCAAACTAATATGGAGGAGATTATAAAAAACCCTTCAGTCATGAACCTGAAGATTGATTTTTAAGTGGTGGAATGGTATTTAGTCCCTAACGTTGAATATCATGGTCAAACGTTCTTAAAACGGGTAAAAGTTGGCGGAAAGTCCATATGCCTGGTGGGTTACGATGGTGAAGTTTTTGCGCTTGGTTCAAAATGCCCGCATGCCGGGGGCGATCTGTCACAGGGCTGGTGCAAGGATGGCACTGTAGTGTGCCCGCTGCATCGTTATACATTCGACCTGCGGACGGGGAAGGGGAGTGCAGGGCAAAACGATTACGTTAATACCTACCCCGTTGAGGTAAAAGGAAATGCCGTATATGTGGGCATTTCTTCTTTTTGGGAAAACATAAAACAAATCTTCAAATGAAAACGGATACGATCGAGATTGATGACCTGGTAAGGGATTATTACCGTGCAATTACTATCAGGAATGAACACCCTCCTGAATTAAGCGCGGTGCAGATATTGTTTTATGGCGAAGGGGTGCTGATCAATGGTAGCTTTAAACAACCTATCGGCTTTAGTGCTGCATCTTTTGTTACGGCACTTGAATCAGAAATAGCGGAAGGCAATTTATCGCAGTATATTATCCATGAAATTCATGGTAAAACCGAGGTTTACGGCAAATTGGCACGCCGGGTAAGTATTTACGAATACAACCTGGGTGAAGAAACTTCCGGTCGCTTACCAAGGGGCGTTAATTATATTCAGTTTGTTGAGTTTAAAGGAAATTGGCGCATTCTTTCAATGGCCTGGTATGATGAAAATGAGGATTACCTGATCCCTGCTGAATATTTGCGGTAACGAATCTAATCGGCTTCGGAAATCCCCGCTCTGTTCACATTTTGCACCCGTTTCTTCCTGTTTCTACCCCAAAACTGCCTGTTCTACAGCCATTTCCTAATCAAAAATAGCGATTTTGTTTCCGGTCAAATTCGGATTATTTTGTAACATTTTGATAATCAGACCGGTAAGTGTTCAAATTGCCTGGCCCGACCGGAAATGTACAAACCATTGACTTTCAGCAATTTGCGAGGATAAATTTGCAAAAATTTCCGGTCATCCCGAAAAAAAGCGCTAAGTGGTTAATTGTGAGGGCTATAACTGAAAAACGACCGGTAATTAATGGGCCCGGTTAAAACGCTGATTATCAGCGTGCATTTTTTGTATCCTGCGATATTTACGGATCGGATTTCCGGCGATGTTTTGCAGCTATAGTAAGTATTTGACAGTCAATTGATTAAATATTTTCCGGCAGGTAACTTTTTGGATTTATAGGGTATTTTCCAGCATGTGGCCCTGATTGTCTCGCTGTTACTCCGACCTCAAACTCTTTACCGGGTTAGCAACCGCTGCTCTTATCGCCTGAAAACTAACAGTAATCAACGCGATTAAAATTGACAAAATACCGGCAATGACAAACATCCATAAACCTATCGGAACTTTATAAGCGAAAACTTGCAGCCACTTGTGCATGGCCCACCAGGCTATAGGAGTTGCAATAACGAACGCAATGCCGACCAACCAAATAAACTCCTTAGAAAGCAAACCTACAACACCCGCCACGCTTGCTCCAAGTACTTTACGAATTCCAATTTCTTTTTGACGCTGCTCGGCGCTAAAGGCGGCAAGCCCAAACAGGCCGAGGCAGGAGATGAGGATGGCCATTATGGTAAACGAATTAATGATTTTGGAGAGACTGATTTCGGCATCATACTGCTTTTGCACTTCTTCATCAAGGAAGGCATACTCGAAAGGCACCCCCGGCAGATCTTTTTGCCAGACACCTTCCATTTTACTTAATAGTGATTTATAGTCGGCGCTGTTTACCGAAACGGTCATAAACGAGTAGGCATTTGGGTCGCTGTTATAAAACAGCATAAAAGGCTTTACATCGCCGTGCAAGGAGTTGTAATTGAAATCTTTCATTACACCAACTACTTCTACATAGTTGACGGGACCGTTCAGGTATTGACTAAAAAGTTGGGTTCCAACAGCTTTGTCCGGTGTTATGCCAAGTCTTTTGCATAAAGTCTCGTTGATCAGGGTTTTCAGGGTATCCTTAATATGAAAATCGCGTCCCGCTATGATCTTGATTCCATTGGCTTTTACAAATTTTTCATCCGTATCCATATTTTGAGCATCAACAGCAGTTGATTGATTGCCTCCTGCCGGATACACGCCATGGTCGCGACCGACAAACTGACTTAGGTAATTGTTGGATCGGCTCACGTATTTAACCTCCGATAATTGTTGTAGATCCGTAGCTAATGCAGTCATTTTTTGTTGCGCATCGCCCGTATAAAAGCTAAAAACCAGTTTCTGGCTTTTATCGAACCCCAGGTCCTTGTTTTTGATGTAATTAAGCTGGCTGTAGATAATAATGATACTGGTGATTAGTACTATAGACAAGACAAACTGGAAGACCACCAACGTCCGCCTTATGCCCGAAGCCGAAATTTGATTGGTAAAATTGCCTTTCATAACCTTTATTGCTTCGAAGGTCGAAAGATAAAAGGCAGGGTAACTGCCTGCAAGCATGCCTGTAAATAAAACAATGAAGCCGAGCGTTAACCAAACATTAAAATGATTGAGGAATGATATCTGGATATTCGATTGCGTGATATTGTTAAGATATCCCAGGGCCAGGAACAGCAGCGGTATTGCAAGCAATACGCCAATTAGCGTTAAAAGAAAAGATTCTCCCAAAAACTGTTTCACCAGATCGCTCCGGCCAGCGCCGATAACTTTTCTCACACCTATTTCTTTAGCGCGCTTCGATGCTCGGGCTGTAGACAGGTTCATAAAATTGATACAAGCGATCAATTGAATCGTTACGGCAATACCTGCCAAAATGTAAAGTAATGTGGGACTAACAGTTTTACTCATTTCAATCTCATAACCCGTTGTGGTGTGAATTGAAGCGAGTGGCTGTAAATGAAGTGATTTGGTCATACCCAACGATTTAAGTTGTTGCGCACCATATTTATTCAGAAAATCGGGTAGTTTTTTTTCCAGAGCTGCCGCATCCGCACCTCGTCTTAGTTTGACATAGGAGGCACAATAATTATAACCTGCCCAGGCTGTACTTGTCGCTGTGAATTCACCAAATCCTCCGCTGTGCATTGTTGCAAAAATGTTGGCTTTTATACTCGTCTTTCCCAAGCTCTCGTCAACTACCCCGGTTACCTTAAAGTCGCGTTTTCCATACCCGTTGTCGATGGTTATTACTTTATTAATTGGGTCCTCGGCGCCAAATAGTTTATCCGATACTGGTTTTTGCAGCACTACGGTGTTTGGCTGGGCCAGCAGGTCTTTGCTGTTATGCCCATACACAAAGTGATAGGTAAAAACATCAAAATAGGTTGAATCAACATAGACGAAGTTCTTCTCATAAAAGGATTTTTCCTTGTACTTAAGCATGTTTTTGCTGTTGCCAAGTAAATCGGTTGCAACCAGACGGGTGAATTGCTGCACTTCCGGGAAGTCGTGCTTCATGGCAGGTGCAATAGGAGGAGATGCAGTCGAATTATTATGTTTATCGCCGGTTAGCCCAAGGGTGGTCGTTATGCGATAAATATTTTCACCGTCCAGGTGGTGTTTGTCATAGCTATACTGATCCTGTACGTAAAGTAAAATATACAGGCAGCATAATGTGCCTATTGCCAGGCCCAAAATGTTAATGAAGCTGAAGGATTTATTCCTTAGCAAAAATCGATAAGCGGTTTTTAGATAACTTTTTATCATAACGAAACATCTTGATGTGAAGGCCTTGCTAAACATAAGGTGCCAATTGGATGCCAAATTGGTATATTGTTAATAAATAGATGTTTACGGTATTTTAAAAGGGGGAATATGTTCGGTTTTGATACATCAGGTGTTCGGTTTTGAAGGACGAGTCATACCCTTGGAGACCCCATACTGGTAGATTATGACGTTTCTGGGGATACCTTGTTCAACTGCTCTTATAATTTCATCCCGCACTTTAATGTTAAAATGCCCGCGCTTGCCCGCGCGCGCCACAATTGCTAATTTCTCTTCTTTCATCGTTATACGCTTTTTCAGTGTATAGTTTTTGAAGGACGAGTCAACGAGTCAAGTCAAAGAATGGATTAATATAATTTTATCCTGCCGGACATACTTAGAAAAATGTCTTTGCGATCCGACAGGGGGATTAATCGCAGACAAAGAATGACATTGCGCAGATCTGGTTGGGACTGTGTACCGGGAAGCGACGTGGCAATCGCAAGCGGGTAGGTGCAGGCTTATGTTTTGTGCCTAAAACGCCTCAAACAACGATGAATACTGGGTGTAAAGGCATAACTTGCGATTGCCACGTCGCCGCCAACGCACAAAGCGCTGCAGGCTCCTCGCAATGACAGCTTTTAATAATAGGCTTTTGCGCGCGTGCTTCGACACGCTCAGCATGACAACGCACATAAAATACCACATATAAAAGCGTAGGGTGTGTCACCCCGAGCTTGTCGAAGGGCGACGTGGGTGGGGCCTTTGCGCGCGTGCTTCGACAAGCTCAGCATGACAACGCACATAAAATACCACTAATTAAAAGCGCAGGGTGTGTCACCCTGAGCCTGTCGAAGGGCGACGTGGGTAAAGGCCTTTGCGCGCCATGGTTCGACAAGCTCACCATGACACCTTTCGCGCTTTATAATAGGGCATTAAAAGCGCAGAGTGTCACCCTGAGCCTGTCGAAGGGCGACGTGGGTAAGGGCCTTTGCGCACGTGCTTCAACAAGCTCAGCATGACAACGCACATAAAATACTACTTATTAAAAGCGCAGGGTGTGTCACCCTGAGCCTGTCGAAGGGCGACGTGGGTAAAGGCCTCTGCGCGCGTGCTTCGACAAGCTCAGCATGACAACCCGCGAACATCCGGGCCATCATTTAATCCGACAAATCCTGGTTCAGACAATTACGCGTTTCAGCTCGTTGCGCCCGAGATATTGATTAAACGGATTTTTTGTATTCAGCGTGATCACCAAAATAACACAAACGTGGCTGCAGGCAGGTTAGCGGTACACTTCCTTATTTGCCGAAGCCAGCGTATTTTTCAATAAGCCGATGATCGTCATCAAACCTACACCGCCGGGTACAGGAGTTATCCAGGACGAAATAGGAGCTACATTTTCGAAATCAACATCCCCGTAAAGCTTGAAACCTGATTTGGTGACTGTAGAAACTTCACGGTTCATACCCACGTCAATAACAACGGCGCCGGGTTTAACCATATCAGCCGTAATGAAATTCTTTTTGCCGATGGCCACAACCAGGATATCGGCATCTAAAGTAAAACTTTTGATATCTGGTGTCCGGCTGTGACATAGGGTTACGGTGCAGTTGCCCGGGTAAGTATTGCGCGCCATCAGGATACTCATGGGCGAACCCACAATATTACTGCGACCAACTACAACGCAATGTTTGCCTGAGGTTTCGATATTATATTCTTTCAGCATTAAAGTAATGCCGTAGGGAGTAGCGGGTATAAACGAGGGTAAATTGCGCTGCATCCTGCCCAGATTAATAGGGTGGAAGCCATCAACGTCTTTACGGTAATCGATGCACTCCGTAACTTTATCCGGATCGATGTGTTTGGGTAAAGGCAATTGCACAATGATGCCATCAATATCAGCATCTGCATTCAACTCGATAACTTTAGCCAAAAGCTCTTCTTCCGTAACCGAAGGCTCATAGCGCACCAGCGACGATTTAAAGCCTACTGCTTCGCAATTACGCATTTTGCTGGCAACGTAGGTTTCACTGCCACCATCATGTCCAACCAATACAGCAACCAGGTGTGGTTTACGACCGGTTCTTTCTAAAATTTTGTCGGCTTCGATGGCTATCTCGCCTTTGAGTTTTTCTGATACGTATTTACCGTCGAGTAATTGCATGTTAGTGATTTGTGATTGGTGATTTGTGATTTGTGATTTGTGATTGGGGAGGCCCAATACAAATTCGAACTAAGTTTATAGGAGTTTTGCTGGTATCGGCTTATATTTTCGATACCTGCAAAAAGTCAATCTAATTTCAACACCGCCATAAAGGCCGATTGCGGAATCTCCACGTTACCTACCTGGCGCATGCGTTTTTTGCCTTTTTTCTGCTTTTCGAGCAGTTTACGTTTACGCGAAATATCACCACCATAACACTTGGCGGTAACGTCTTTACGCAAAGCCTTCACGGTTTCACGCGCAATAATCTTAGCACCGATAGATGCCTGAATAATGATTTCGAATTGCTGGCGCGGTAATAACTCTTTCAGCTTCTCACATATCTTTTTGCCGAAATCGTAAGCGTTGGTGCGGTGGATCAGGGATGATAATGCATCTACAGGCTCGCTGTTTAGCTTGATATCTAAACGCACCAGATCCGACTGGCGGTAACCGATCTGGTGATAATCGAACGAGGCGTATCCCTTAGAGATCGTTTTTAGCTTATCATAAAAATCGAATACGATCTCGCCCATCGGGAGTTCAAAGGTCAGTTCAACCCGGTCGGCAGTTAAATACGACTGGTGGGTGATGATACCTCTTTTCTGTATACAAAGTGACATTACCGGGCCAACAAATTCGGCCTTAGTTATGATCGATGCTTTGATATAAGGTTCCTCCACAAAATCGATTTTACTTGGATCAGGAAGGTCGGAAGGGTTGTTTACCTGCATTTCTTCGCCACGGGTGGTAAATGCTTTGTAGGAAACGTTTGGTACGGTAGTAATCACCGTCATATCAAACTCCCGTTCCAGGCGTTCCTGGATGATCTCCATGTGCAGCATTCCAAGGAAACCGCAACGGAAACCAAAGCCGAGGGCTGCAGATGATTCCGGTTCAAAAACAAGCGAAGCGTCGTTCAACTGCAGTTTTGCCATCGATTCACGCAGCTCTTCGTAATCGTCCGTTTCTACCGGGTAAATTCCGGCAAAAACCATCGGTTTCACTTCTTCAAAACCTTGTATACCGACAGCGCATGGACGATCGATATGGGTGATGGTATCGCCAACCTTAACCTCACGCGCTTCTTTAATTCCGGATATGATGTAACCTACGTCACCGGTTTTGATAACGTCTTTAGGTAATTGATTCAACTTAAGCGTACCAACTTCATCGGCCAGGTATTGCTTTTCTGTCGCTACGAATTTTACTTTTTCGCCTTTGCGTATTTCTCCGTTTACCACTTTAAAATAAGCGATGATCCCACGGAACGAATTGAAAACCGAGTCGAAGATTAAAGCTTGCAACGGTGCTTTCGGGTCGCCGACAGGGGCGGGCACACGCTCAATTATTGCACGGAGAATATCATATACCCCCTGCCCGGTTTTACCCGAGGCTGCAATGATCTCTTCACGTTTGCAGCCAATCAGGTCAACAATCTGGTCCTTCACCTCTTCGGGCATAGCCCCTGGAAGGTCCATTTTATTAAGCACCGGAATTATTTCCAGGTCGTTTTCTAAGGCAAGATATAAATTGGAGATGGTTTGTGCCTGTATCCCCTGTGCGGCATCAACAATCAGTAATGCGCCTTCGCAGGCAGCAATTGAGCGCGAAACTTCGTAAGAAAAATCAACGTGCCCGGGAGTGTCAATGAGGTTGAGCACATATTTCTGCCCATCCAGTTCATAGTCCATTTGTATCGCATGGCTCTTGATCGTAATGCCCCGCTCACGTTCCAGGTCCATGTCATCCAATAGCTGTGCCTGGGCATCGCGCTGCGAAATGGTATGGGTATATTCCAGCAAACGGTCGGCTAAAGTACTTTTACCGTGGTCGATATGCGCTATGATACAAAAATTACGTATGTGCTCCATTGATGGCGCAAAAGTAGCGTTTTAAGCCGAGATTTTATCATAGCGAAGCGATAATCGAATGCTTCGGGCTTAACTAAATTATGCTTTTACTACCTCCAAAATTGAAAAAAGTGGCGAATGGGTATGTACAACTCTTGACAATTTGAGTCCTGAATAGGAGAGCAGCTCCGTAAATTCCTTTTCGGTGCGCTCTTTTCCTCCGGTCATCGCCATCATATTGATATCTAAATACTTTCCGGGGTGCGGTGTGTTTCCCTCTGGTATTACTGCCTCCATGATCAATAGCTTACTGTTCTTCTTTAAAACTTTGCAGATGTTGGTTAAAATAGTTATTGCTTGCAGGTCGTTCCAGTCATGCAGTATCTGTTTCATCAGGTAGGCATCTGCGTCAGCAGGTACATGGTTGAAAAAATTACCGGCTTCTACATTGGCTCTTCCGGCCAAATCATTTTCAATCAAAATAGTTTGCGTTTTTTTAACCACATATTCTTCATCAAACACTACGCCGCGGGCATGAGGGGCTGCTTTTAATACAGCAATCAACAAGGCACCATTGCCGCCGCCGATATCTATGATATGTTTAAATTGGGCAAAATCATAGGCTGGTATAACTGCTGCTATGGCTTCAGCACTAAGGTCTGACATTGCCTGCATGAAATTTAATCCGTCTGCGGGATGTGATTCATAGTATTTCCAAACGGAAGTACCTATTGCATCATCAAATGCAATACCACCGGTTTTTAAGCTATGATGCAGATTACCCCAGGCTTTGAAATGATCGCCAAGCTGTGCCTTTACGAAAGCTTTCATCGATCCTTTTACCCCTTCACGCAACGTTTCACTCAGCGGCGTATTGGCAAAATCTCCGTTTTCGTTCTCGGTAAATATGCCGCTGCCAGCCAAAGCCCTCAGCAGCCTGTACAAAGCCGGGCCGTTGCTATGCGTCTTTTTAGCCAAATGTTCGATCGACTTCGGTCCGTCGGCCAGATGGTCGGCAATATTTAATTTTGCAGCATTGTAAATACAATTTGAAACCCAAAAGCCGCTGATCATTTGCAACATCTGGACAGGAGGTTGTGGGGTGTGGTGGTGATCGCTCATAAATATAAAGTGATATAATTTAGCCTGTTTAGGAATAACCTAAGGTAGATAATTGAACTGAAATGGCAAACAGGTATAACAAGTTAATTTGCCATAAACTTAATTGAAATTTTGGAAAGCCATGCCGCCTCCGGAACTTGCTTTTCTAAAGTGTTTTTAATTATTCACCCCGTTTTAAACCGTATTTTTCTATCTTACTATACAAATGACTGCGCTGAATATCGATGTCATCTGCGGTCTTTGATACGTTCCAATTATTTTTTTCCAGTTTGAATTTGATGTATTCCCTTTCGGCATAGTCTTTATATTCCTGGAAATTCGTGAATTGATCGAAATCCCGGCCTGGGTTTGTTTCCTTTGAACTATTTGCAGGTGCCGGGCCCGAGGGATTTGCAAATGCCCTTACATCGTCTTCGGTAATTGTTTTATCGCTTAAAATGATCAGGCGTTCTGCCATGTTTCGCAATTCGCGGATATTGCCCGACCATGGCAATAATTTAAGCGCCTGCAAGGCAGCGTCCGATATTTTTTTGACCGGCATGCCATAGTCGTTGCATATCTCTTCCAGAAAATTGCTGGTTAGCAGCGGTATATCATCTTTACGTTCTATCAGCGGAGGTACATGGATCAAAATTACGCTAAGCCTGTGATACAGGTCCATCCTGAAATTTCCGGCTTCAATCTCTTTCAGCAGGTCCTTATTTGTTGCTGCAACCACACGTACATTAACCTCTATTTCTTTTTCGCCGCCAACCCGGGTGATTTTATTTTCCTGTAGCGCACGCAACACCTTGGCCTGAGCAGACTGGCTCATGTCGCCTATCTCATCCAGAAACAATGTGCCACCATCTGCTGATTCAAATTTGCCGATCCGCTGTTTTACTGCTGAGGTGAAGGAGCCTTTTTCGTGTCCGAATAATTCACTCTCGATCAACTCTGACGGGATTGCCGCGCAATTTACCTCAATCAGCGGTGCATTGACGCGGTTTGATTTTTCGTGTAGCCAGCGTGCCACCAGTTCTTTCCCGCTGCCATTGGCACCGGTAATTAAAACCCGGGCTTCTGTTGGCCCAACACGGTCAATAGTTTCTTTGATTCTCCTGATTGCTGGCGATTCACCCAAAATGGCCCTTACCTTCGAAACTTTACGTTTCAGTACTTTGGTTTCGCTGACGAGGCTGCCGCGGTCGAGCGCATTGCGTACGGTAATCAGCAGCCGGTTCAGGTCAGGTGGTTTGGAAATGAAATCAAAAGCACCTTTTTTACTCGCCTCAACCGCCGTCTCAACTGTTCCATGACCCGAGATCATAATAAAGGGCAGGTCGGGTTTTAATATCAAACCCTCGGTCAGCACTTCCATGCCGTCCATCCGGTTCATTTTGATGTCGCACAATACCAGATCGTAGTCGTTTTCGGCTATCAGGCTAACTCCATCTACACCGTTATCAATGTCATCAACTTCGTAATTCTCGTATTCCAGTATTTCCCGCAGGGTATTACGGATAGATCGCTCATCATCAATGATCAGAATTTTTGCCATATAATTTCAACAAAAGGACTTAGTAACGATGCTAAGGTAGATGAATTGTATAGAAAAATAAACACTTTCACCAAAAAATAAAGCCCACCCGTTAAGGATGGGCTAAAATTCAGCAGCAAAGCTGTAAGCCGGGTTCTGTATATTTCTATCATTGATCTGGCCCTGTCATTGCTGACAGGTTCAAGCAACCTACCCATCCTGGTTGTACCGATATCCCGATAGTTATCGGACGGCACATGAAGCGAGCAGCTTCTGATCCAGGACCTATTTGGTCTTTCAACTCCTGGGGTTTACCGCGATCCCGGTCGCCCGGGAAAGCCGTGAGCTCTTACCTCACATTTTCACCCTTACCCCGATAAATCGGGGCGGTTTATTTTCTGTGGCACTTTCCGTCGCCGGCTGAACGGCGCCTTCCCGTTAGGAAGCAGGATGCTCTGTGTTGCCCGGACTTTCCTCCCCGGTTTTAAAGCGGAGCGATAGAACGATTTGCAGGACGAAGATAGTTGTTTAGGTTGGATTAAGTTGGATTAAGTTGGATTGGGTTGAGTTGGATTAAGTTGGATTGAGTTGGATTGGGTTGGATTGGGTTGGATTGGGTTTGATTGGGTTGGGTTGTGCCGATAGCTATGGGGGAAGTTGGATAGGGTTGTGCCGATAGCTGGGGGGAACGTTGAATTGTAAAAAACGGCAATTGGAGCCCGGTGTTTACTTGCAATTTTTGAGGTCCGCTTCTACCTCATCCATGGTAACGATACCCAATTGATTGCCGAAAGAGTTGTTCATATAGGTGATCACCTGTGCTATTTCCATGGGTGCCAGTTCGGCTGCGGGCATGTTTTCGTCAAAGGTTTTACCGTTTATGTTAATTACCCCCTTTAGTCCATATCGAATAGTGCAGGCCAGGGAATTTTTGTTCTTCTTTAAAAAAGTTGAATCATTTAGGGCAGGGATCAATGCTGAAAGCCCCGCACCATCGTTGCCATGGCAATTTTGGCAACGGGTTTGGTAAATTTCGGCGCCTTCGGAATAATATCGCTTAAACTCGAGGCTGGTATTGCTTTCGCAGGAAACGATCAGTAGCGTAATTATCGCCAGGGTTGATACGGCTGCAATTGTCCGGATATACCTCATGGTGTGGTTTTTGGGTCGGGTTCTGCCAGCAAAGTTTTGATATCAGCTATCAACTGATCAACCTGTTTTGCTTCGGTACCATCATATGCTCCTCTAACCCGTTTTTGCTTATCAACCAATACAAAATATCCCTGGTGTACATATCCGCCGGCTGCTGAGCTATCTTGTTTTACTGCTACCAAATAACTATTTTCTGCTATGCTGTAGGTGTCTTCTTTCTTTCCCTGTAAAAACCACCAGGTGTTCCCGTTTACACCCAATTTATCAGCATATTTTTTTAAGACAGGTACGCTGTCGTGTTTAGGGTCGATGGTATGTGAGAGTATCCTGAAATCAGCCGAATTTTTGTAGGCAGCGAAAACCTTTAGCATATTCCGCGCCATCTGCGGGCAAATGGACGGGCAGGTAGTAAAGAAAAAGTCGGCTACATAAACCTTTCCATCAAGATTTTTATTACTGATGCTATCGCCGTACTGGTTAACAAACCTGAATTGTGGAATGGTTTGGTAAACCGTATCGGTAACTGATTTGCCATCAACTATTTTGGTTACCGCTTTGCGGCTGCCATAAATAGGCAAGGTAGATTTGCCGTTATTTGATTTACAGGAAGCGTAAGCGGCAATAATCAATAGTCCAAATACAAGCTTTCTCATATTATTTATGCGAAGTAAAGTATTTGTTCGATTCATTGATCGCAATATTGATTTGTGAATCAACTGACAGAACTTGTTTTTTCTGGCCGTTGTAATAACTGATTACCTCGTCGTGCGACTTGCCGGTCATGTCAGGCTGAAACTGGCTCATCCATTTATCCATGGCATCATCGGCAGCATTTAATTTGGCTACCAATGACTTTAAGACAAGGGTGTCTTTTTTTAGTTTTAACAGCGTGTCCAGCTTCATTTTATTTTTCATGAGCAACTCATCATTATTCATCATCTTCTCATGCAGGCTGATGATGTCGTTCTTCAGATCACTTTCCTGTTTGGCATTGTTAGCACAGCCGGCAAGCAGACAAAAAGTGAGCAGGATATAACTTATGTTTTTCATACAATTCAATCTTCGGTAAAATTAACATTTATGCTTGTCATCCAGCTAAAAATCAAGAATTTTGACTGTTGCGGGTAAATGCAATATAATCTGTAAATGGCAGCTCGATTCCTTCAGTTTTCAGGTATAAGCCGATTTGAGCCCTGTGGTGCGTACCATGGTTGATCACATGCGTCAGGATATCACTTAACTGGTCTTCAAAATATTCTCCTTTTGAATTATGGTAGCTGATCATTTTATCGAAATCAAGGGAATTAAGTGTTTCCAGAAAATCGACCCAGCTTTGATGGTTTTCGTTGATCTGCAATTTTAACGAATCAACCGGCCATTCGGGCCATACCACAAATTTGTCAGTCGATTCCAGTTTAGATCGGGTTAGCCAAATCCTTTGCGAAGCTAATAAATGGGCCATAGTTCTGCATGCTTTTGCATTATTTTTAGTTTTACCGATGAGGTCTAAAATAAGCAGGTTGGTGTATTGATCGTAATCGAACAGCCGCTTGAAATATGCTTTCATGGCTCAAATTTAAAAAAACTGACGATTCATCAAGGTATTAAGAGTTCGTAATTAAACCTATAAGCAAAAAACTTTAACATAAAAATAATATAACCTTCATGCCTGCTTCATATTTCCAAACGATATTTGATATACAAACCTGAAATATTATGAAATTCAGTATCAATTTTGCGAAGCTTATCCGGAATTTCCGCGAATGGATGATCACCAGGAGTCTGCGGTCGTCATTTATCCACTAAGAATTTTGCCTTTATTTTCCCGCTGTTCATTTAAGCTGAAACATTTGAAGTTTGTTTTTATTCAAACTTTAGACGTTTTTTGCAGCAAGTGATGCGCTTGATCTATGGATAGACTAACCAGGACTTTATTTGGCAGTGATTTTGAATGGGGAGTCTCAACCGCGGCCTTCCAAATCGAGGGGGCCTGTGATGCCGATGGCAAAGGGGAATCTATCTGGGATGCTTTTACTGCTAAAAAAGGCAAGGTGATTGGCGGGCATAAGGCCGACATTGCCTGCAATTTCTACTATAATTTTAAAGAAGATATAGACCTGCTGAAGAAGCTCCATATCCCTAATTTTCGCTTCTCAATTTCATGGACACGCGTTTTACCCGATGGAACCGGCAAGGTAAACCAGGAGGGTATCAATTATTATAATCGCGTCATAGATTATTGCCTCGAGCAGGGTATCGAACCCTGGCTAACGGTTTATCATTGGGATCTGCCGCAGGAATTGGAACAGAAAGGTGGCTGGACCAATCGCCAGATCGTTGATTGGTTTTCAAATTATACAGAAATTTGTGCCCGAAGCTTTGGCGACCGGGTAAAGCACTGGATGGTGATGAATGAGCCATCGGTATTTTCCGGAGCCGGTTATTTTTTTGGTATACATGCTCCGGGTAGAACCGGGATCAAAAACTTCCTGCCGGTTATTCACCATGTGGTTTTAAGTATGGTGGCCGGAGCCAGGAAATTACGCGAAATTTTGCCGGATGCTAACATCGGTACTACCTTTTCCTGTTCGCATATCGAACCCGCGTCACAAAGCAAAAGAGATATTGCGGCTGCTCATAGGGCCGATGCACTGGTGAACCGCCTATTTATCGAACCTGTTCTGGGACTCGGATACCCGGTAAATGAAATTCCCGTATTGAGCGATATGCAAAAATATATTCTGCCCGGCGACGAGGAGAACATGCATTTTGATTTTGATTTTATCGGTCTTCAAAACTATACCCGCGAGATTGTCAAATATTCATTCCTTACACCTTATATCCACGCCCGGTTGGTTAAAGCCGCTCAGCGTAAGGTGCCGCTGACCGCTATGGGTTGGGAAGTATATCCCCGCGCTATTTATCATATCCTGAAAAAGTTTGACGCGTACCCGCAAATTAAAAAGATCATCATTACCGAAAATGGTGCAGCTTTCCCGGATGATTTAATTGATGGGAATGTGGCCGACGTCCAGCGACTGGATTACATACGTGAAAACTTGCAGCAGATTTTGGCTGCCAGGCAGGAAGGCGTTAATGTTCAAGGTTATTTTGTGTGGACGCTGACAGATAATTTCGAATGGGCCGAAGGCTATCATCCGCGATTTGGCTTGGTACATGTTGATTTTGAAACGCAACAGCGCACCATTAAATCATCCGGCTATTGGTATTCGGATTTCTTAAAAGGTTAGTAAGTTGCATTTGTTGTCTATTTAAAGGCATCTTCGCCGGTAATATCCATGCCGGTTATCAGTAGATGGATATCGTGTGTACCCTCATAAGTTATTACCGACTCCAGGTTCATCATATGGCGCATGATCGGGTACTCACCGGTAATACCCATGCCACCCAACATTTGCCGGGCTTCCCTGGCTATATTAATAGCAGTTTCAACGCTGTTCCGTTTAGCCATCGATATCTGAGCGGGAGTAGCACGATTTTCACTCTTCAATACACCAAGCCTCCAAACCAAGAGCTGGGCTTTTGTTATTTCGGTAATCATTTCGGCCAGTTTCTTTTGCTGCAATTGGAAACCTGCAATCGGGCGGCCAAATTGAACACGCTCTTTTGAATAGCGCAAGGCCGTATCATAGCAATCCATAGCAGCACCTATGGCACCCCAGGCGATGCCATAGCGGGCCTGGTTCAGGCAGCCAAGCGGACCTTTAAGGCCGGATACATTAGGTAATAGGTTTTCTTTTGGAACTTTTACATTATCAAATACCAGCTCGCCGGTAGCAGAAGCGCGTAATGACCATTTGTTATGTGTTTCAGGCGTTGAAAAACCTTCCATGCCCCGCTCTACGATCAAACCGCGGATCTTGCCGCTTTCATCTTTGGCCCAAACCACTGCAATATCAGCAAACGGCGAGTTGGATATCCACATTTTGGCGCCATTAAGGATGTAGTGGTCGCCGGCATCTTTAATATTGGTGGTCATCCCACTCGGGTTAGAGCCATGGTCGGGCTCGGTCAGGCCGAAACAACCTATGAGCTCGCCAGCCGCAAGCTTGGGTAAGTATTTATGTTTTTGCTCTTCCGAACCATAAGCGTAGATAGGATACATAACCAATGAGCCCTGCACCGAAGCCGTAGACCGTATCCCTGAGTCGCCACGCTCAATTTCCTGCATAATGATGCCGTAAGCAATGTAATCAAGCCCTGCACCACCATATTCTACCGGCACCGTTGGGCCGAAAGCACCAATTTCTGCTAAACCCTTTAATAAGTGTTTCGGAAATTCAGCTTTTTGGGCATAATCTTCAATGATCGGGCTTACTTCTTTTTTAACCCAGTCGCGCACTGTTGCACGGATCAGTTTATGCTCATCGGTCAGTAATTCGTCAATCAAATAATAGTCAGGAGCTTCGAATAAGTCAGTTTTAGCCATTGGAAATTAAATTGGTTGGGCAAAGATAGGAGTTTGGTTGGTGATTTTTTGCTTGTAATTGTTAGTTGTCCCGATAGTTACCGGGATCGTTGTAGTGGGTGAGTTAATGGAATAAAATTTATATAATTGATATCATGGTGATCCTCAAATTAAAAAAATCACGGTTCAGAAAAATCCGGATGCCCAATACCAAATGACAAATGACAAATAACCAATAAACTAAGCGCAAATCACTAAATTTGCCGCCATGATCAATGTAGCCTTGCATGGTGCCGAATTTTATGGCAAACATGGTTTTTACCCCGAGGAGCAATTGCTGGGAAGCAGGTTTGTGGTAGATATTTCAGTCGATTTTGAGCCTAAAGGGGAGTTATTGCACGATAAATTGACAGATACTGTCAATTATGAGCATTTGTATGAATTGACCTACGCGCAAATGCAAAAGCCGCGCAAACTGATTGAAAGTTTATGCCAGGCTATAATCGATGATGTGGTATACCATTACAGTTTTGTTGAAAAAGTTACCATAACGATCAAAAAGCTTTATCCGCCGCTGCCGGGCAAAGTGGCACACTCGGGTGTTACTATTACCTATCAAAAGCATTGAAATGGAATTTAATAAGATTAACGCTCAACTGCTTGCCGCTATCCGTTCGATTGTTGGAAAGGAAGCTGCATTAACCGACCGCAATGAGTTGGAACCCTATAGTCACGATGAAACCGAAGACCTCCATTTTTACCCCGAAGTTGTAGTAAAGCCCCGTACCGTCGAAGAAGTTTCGGCCCTGCTGAGCCTGTGTAATGAAAACAGGATACCTGTTACAGCCCGAGGGGCGGGTACGGGATTGAGTGGTGGCGCATTGCCTGTAAAAGGTGGATTGCTGATTGCTATGGAGCGATTCAATCAGATTTTGGCTATAGATGAGCAGAACCTGCAGGCAACTGTTGAACCCGGAGTAATTACCGAAGTTTTTATGAATGCTGTTGCCGAAAAAGGGTTGTTATACCCGGTTGACCCCGCCAGCAAAGGCAGTTGTTTTATAGGCGGTAATGTTTCGCATGGTTCGGGCGGACCCAGGGTTGTAAAATATGGTACGATCCGCGAATATATACTCAACCTGGAGGTGGTTTTACCAAATGGTGAAGTTATCTGGACAGGCGCCAATACCCTGAAATATGCTTCCGGGTATAATTTGACCCAGTTGTTGATCGGCTCTGAAGGTACTCTGGGTATAATTACTAAAATAGTAACCAAGCTGATACCGCGGCCCACCCAGGATGCCTTATTACTGGCTTCATTCGGTACCAATGAAAGTGCCTGCGCTGCGGTGTCGGCAATTTTCAGGGCTGGCGTTATTCCTTCAGCGCTTGAGTTTATGGAACGCAGGGGTGTTGAATGGGTAATGGAGCACGATCATCTTAGTTTCGACCTGAAAGACGGTATTGGTGCTTTTTTGCTGATAGAGGTTGATGGCAATAACCAGGATACCATCTTTGCCGATTGCGAGAAAATCAATAGCGTACTTGAGGAGTTTGATTGTAAAGAAGTGCTTTTTGCAGATACTGCCACACAAAAAGAAGAACTCTGGCGCCTGCGCCGTACAATGGCCGTTTCCGTTAAATCAAATACGGTTTATAAAGAAGAAGATACTGTGGTCCCACGGGCTGCTTTGCCGCAACTGATCAAAGGCATTAAGGAAACCGGTGCTAAATATGGATTTGAGTCGGTTTGCTATGGTCACGCCGGTGATGGTAATGTGCATGTCAACATCATCAAAGCCGGTATGAGTGATGAAGACTGGCACAATAACCTAAAAGCAGGTATCAACGAGATATTTGAACTGACCGTTGCCTTAGGCGGTACGTTATCTGGTGAACACGGTATTGGTCTTGTTCAGAAAGAATTTATGCCGATCAAATACTCAGAGGTGCATTTTAATTTATGGCGCGGTATTAAAAAAGTATTCGATCCGAATGGCATTTTAAATCCGGGAAAGATATTCTAAACAAAGACACGATTTTGGGATTTTAGGGATTTTTTTGATCCAGGCGCCAGATCTTAAAAATCAAAAAAATCAATCAATCGTGTCTTAATCGGTGTCTTAATCGGTGTTTAGTTCGTATTCAGTATCAGCCCCGGCCTATCAAAATTGATCATTCTTTCGCGTTGTTCTTTCGGTATTTTAACCGGTTTGTGAACGCTATAATCGTAGCTGATACATACAGTTTTGCCGGTAGTACAAATATCCTCGCCTTCATCTGTTATTTTCACCAGTACATGCATCACATCAAAGCTGCTGTTACCTATTCGTGTTGTGCGCACGTAGCAGGCTATCTGGTCGTTTCGGGTTATCGGCTTCAGGTAATTAACTTCCGATCGGGCCAGGATGATGCCGTTATGGTTCCAATCCCATTGCACTATCTCGCGCCAATAGTCGGAACGGGCAATCTCGAAATAGGTTAAATAAACCGCATTATTCACATGGCCATAAAAATCCAGGTCCGAAAAACGGATCGGGACAAGGGTTCTGAACTTATAATCTGCTAAATTTTCACTCATTTTGTATCATTGTGTCTGTATGGATGCTATCGTAAGCGACATTGTGTCCGAAATCTCAACCTTTTGCCCCTTGGTATAACTGTTGTTCTATCCCCTGCGAAGTTAATAAACTAAAAAATAATAAACACTGGAGGATATCAATATGACACTCGTAAAATTTAACAACGGACAAAAAAGTGCAGTAAACCCATGGTTCAATGATGTATTTGATACAATCGTGAACGATTCGTTTTTTAACGACCGGTTTGTAAGCAAGGTGCCTGCTGTGAATATTGCAGAAACCGAAAGCGAATTCCATATCGAATTGGCTGCTCCCGGTCTGAAAAAAGATGATTTCAAGATCAGCCTGGAAAAGAACGTGCTGAGCGTTTCTGCCGAAAAGAAAGCTGAAAATGTGGAAGAAGGTAAAAAATACAGCAAACGCGAATACAGCTATAGCTCTTTCGTAAGATCGTTCACTTTACCTGACTCTGCCGACCATGGAAAAATTGAAGCTGAATATACCGATGGTATTTTAAAGCTGAACGTGGCTAAGAAAGAAGAAGCCAAAATTCAATCGCGCGAAATAAGCGTAAAATAATTTGACCGGGTGCCGGAGGCAGTGAGATTAATGTTGTGATTTGTTGAGAGCCCGAGGCCCCGGAAGAAAAAAACCAGTTGCGCTGGTTTGAACAATGCAAAAGAATGTTTTCATAATAAGTTGTTGGTTTAGTTTGATGTGAGCTCCCCGGATATTTCGGGGAGCTTTCTTTTTGGATAGGATCTGGTTGCAGGCTTCATCGGTTTAAGTTTGTCTTCCATCAATAATTGCAAGCTATTTATCGATTCTTTTTTGCGATTCAGTTCTATATACATACCTTTAGATTGTGTCGTTTTCACACAATCAATTAATAACCCATTATCCAACCTTGCTATGAATATTTTCAACTTCCGTAATGCCGTTTATTTTATCGGCTCACTTTCGCTGCTGCTGTTTGCTGTGACTATTTGCAGCAGTAAAACCGATAAACTACAATGGACTGCCAGTAATGACGGCGATGGCATTATACTGGTTAAAAACCAAAACGGTCCAACTTTAGGTTACTCAAGCAGTTCGGGCGTAAAAATATTGACCGTGGATGGTCTTGCATTTAAGGACCTGAATAAAAATGGCAAGCTGGATAAATATGAGGACTGGCGTTTACCCGTTGCCGAGCGTGCCAAAGACCTGGCTTCGCAACTCTCTGTAAACGAGATTGCCGGATTGATGCTTTACAGTATTCACCAGGCCATACCGGCTATGTCGGGTGGTCCGTTTGGTGCTGGTACTTATAACGGAAAAAAATTCAATGAAGGGGGTATTGATCCGTCTGATGTGACTGATCAGCAAAAAGACTTTTTATTAAAAGATAACCTGAGGCACGTATTGATCACTTCGGTACAAAGTCCGGAAGTTGCGGCGAAATGGAACAATAAGGTACAGGCCCTGGTGGAAGCCAGCACTTTCGGGATACCGGCCAATAACAGTTCGGATCCGCGCCATGGCACCAATTCAGGCGTTGAGTATACAGCAGGTGCCGGTGGGAAAATTTCGCAATGGCCAGATCAATTGGGCCTTGCAGCAACGTTTAACCCGGATGTGGTTTTGCAATTTGGTAATATAGCTGCGCAGGAATACCGTGCTTTAGGCATTGCTACGGCTTTGTCGCCACAGATCGACCTTGGCTCTGAACCGCGTTGGGCACGTATCAACGGCACTTTCGGCGAAGATCCGCAATTGGATGCTGATATGGCGCGGGCTTATGTGGATGGCTTTCAAACATCTACAGGTGATGCCGAGATTAAAGATGGCTGGGGCTATCATAGCGTAAATGCCATGATGAAGCACTGGCCGGGAGGTGGCCCCGAAGAAGGCGGTCGCGATGCGCATTTTGCCTATGGTAAATTTGCGGTTTACCCCGGCAATAATTTTGATGAGCACCTGGTTTCGTTTGTTGATGGTGCGCTCAAACTAAAAGGCAAAACAGCGATGTCGGCTGCCGTTATGCCTTATTATACCATATCCTACGGCCGGGATACCAAAGACAAGGAAAATGAAGGAAATAGCTATAATAAATACCTGATCACCGACTTGCTGCGCACTAAATACCACTATGATGGTGTGGTTTGTACCGACTGGCTGGTGACCGCCGATGAAGGCAAAAAGCCGGATGAATTTTTAGGTAAATCGTGGGGAATGGAAAATAAAACCGTTGCCGAAAGACACTACAAAATTCTGATGGCAGGTGTAGATCAGTTTGGTGGTAATAACGTTGCCAGCCCTGTATTGGAGGCTTACCAAATGGGCGTCAAAGAACATGGGGAGGCCTTTATGCGCGCAAGGTTTGAGCAATCGGCCGTGCGCTTGCTGACCAATATTTTTAGAACGGGTTTGTTTGAAAACCCTTACCTCAACGTTGCTAATTCAGTTGCTACCGTAGGTAATCCTGATTTTATGACTGCAGGTTACAATGCACAATTAAAATCAATTGTGTTATTGAAGAACAGCAAACAGGTATTGCCGTTGAAAAAAGGATTGACCATTTATCTTCCTAAAAAATTCTCGCCTTCAGTTAAAGGCTTTTTCGGTCCGCCTTCCAAAGAACATTGGGATGAAGCGGTTAACCCGGCCTTGTTCAGCAAGTACTTTAACACGACCGATGACCCCTCAAAAGCCGATGCTGCTATCGTTTTTGTAAGCAGTCCAAGCGGAGGCTCAGGTTATGATGGTGCAGATACCGTAAAAGGTGGTAATGGTTATGTGCCAATCACTTTGCAATATGGTGAGTATAAAGCTGCCTACGCGCGTGCTCACAGTATTGCTGCGGGTGACCCCGCCGAACCCAAAGTGCACGATAGGTCTTACAAAGACAAAACCATCACTGCCGCTAATTATAATGACCTGAAAACCATATTAAAGACCAAAAAGGCGATGAATGGCAAACCGGTTATCGTGGTATTAACGATGTACAAACCCACCATCCCTGCTGAGTTTGAGAAAGATGCTAACGCAATAGTTGGAAATTTTGGCGTTCAGAATCAAGCAATTCTGGACGTGTTGACTGGTGCTTACGAGCCCTCGGGTTTATTACCTTTCCAAATGCCGGCTAATATGAAGACCGTTGAATTGCAGGATGAAGATATACCCCATGATATGATCCCTTATACCGATGCCGACCATCATAGCTATGATTTTGGCTTTGGGATGAACTGGAAAGGAGTGATCCATGATGCCAGAACAGCGCAATACGTTGATATCGTAAAGAAACCTGCCATACATTTAAAAAACCAGCAGGTAACATTAATAAGCACTACACCGGGTGTCAAAATATATTACAGTACCGATGACTCAACCCCGTCATTTACTGTTGCCCATGAATATAACAAGCCATTTATTGCCAAAAAAGGGACTGTTATAAAAGCGATAGCCAAGGTTTATGGTAAAGATAATAGTGGCCTGGCTGTGCTTGAGGTAAAGTAAGTAGCTTAAAAGTGCTGTCATGGTGAGCCTGTCGAACCATGGTGGGCAAAAGCCCCGCCCGCGTCGCCCTTCGACAGGCTCAGGGTGACATTCCGGCGCGCCTGATGTAAGATTATAAATAGCGCAGGCTGTCATGGTGAGCTTGTCGAACCATGGTGTGCAAAGGCCCTGCCCGCGTCGCTCTTCGACAGGCTCAGGGTGACATTCTGGC
>CAIPPO010000202.1 GCA_903866915.1 uncultured Mucilaginibacter sp.
GGGGCTTTCTTGTTTACTAGCCCGCCAGAGCCGATGGTACTGTTCCGCCTTAGGCGGACGGATCGGAGAGTAGGTCGGTGCCCAATATTATAAGAAGCCTCGTAGCAATCTACGGGGCTTTCTTGTTTTTTGTCATTGGCTTCGCGTCATTCGGTCATTTGTCCTTTGTCATTTGCGAATTCGGTGCTCACTTAAGAAATATCGAATCATGAATGTTGAATATTTAATATTGAAGAATTAGAACTTCATTATTCGATATTCAACATTCGGTGTTCGATATTCATTTTAACTTAATCAACCACTCACTTAATCAACCACTCACTTAATCAACCACTCACCCAATTAACCAATCACCCACTCACCCTCTTTTTTTCCCCATTTATTTTTAGTTTTAGACCATGAATAATATGAGTATTTGCAAAGCATTTGGTGAACTATCGGTGATTGAATTATACGAGCTGCTTCGTTTAAGAAGTGAAGTGTTTGTGGTTGAACAAAATTGTGTCTTTTTAGATATGGATAATAAGGATCAGCTTTGCCATCATTTATTGCTATATGGTGATAATGCGCTGGTTGCATACGCAAGAATTCTACCTCCAGGTATATATTACGCTGAAGCTTCTATTGGGCGTGTAATTACCAGCCCTGCGTTCCGGGGAACCGGTTCGGGTAAGCTTTTGATGGAACTAGCTATAAGTGCCGCAACGAAATTATTTCCTGGGCATACTATACGGATTGGAGCCCAGCTTTATGCTTTAAAGTTTTATGAGCGTTTTGGTTTCCAGCGCGATGGGGAGATTTATGTAGAAGATGGTATAGACCACGTTGAAATGATTTTGACTTAATCTGCAATGACGTACTCCAATTTAAAAATTGCACGCCTATAATATCTGTTAATACCCAGTCCTTTCTTATCTAACGAAAATAGCGAAAGGTGCCCCTTTTTTATTGATTGGAGTCTTTGGTTTAAAATATTATGTTGCTGGTTAACAACCAGCCATTATCCCTCAAAAATTACTCCTGATGTTGTCGTTTCATTGAGTTCGATCTTTTTTAGACCAGCTAGTTGCGGCTTTAATTGGTACCATAGCCATTCAGCTAATATTTCACTTGTTGGGTTTTCTAACCCCGGAATATCGTTTAAGCAATGGTGATCGAGTTTGTCCAGAAGGGGCTTAACGTAGGTTTTCAAATCGCCAAAGTCAATTACCCAACCTTCTGGCTGTTTAAGTTCACCTTCTACAAAAATGGTTAAGGTATAAGTATGACCGTGCATGTTTTTACACTTGTGTCCTTCTGGCACGAAAGGCAAATAATGCGCAGAATCAAAAATAAATTTCTTGTAAATAATCATAAAATGTAAAGATGCGTCAAAAAATGGATTCCCGGAATTTTTGGGTATATTTTAGTGGTATTAATTGCCCCGATAGCCACCGGAAGGTTATTTTGGTTAGGCGATGATTGCTGATTATTTATATTCGAAATAGACGCGGTAACCTTGCATCAATAGGCAAATGTATCAGGAAGTTAGTAGTATTTACAGGATGGCCTGGAACCCCAACAGGGTTGACCCAAATAGACTATTAATTTTACAATTACACCACTAAAGCACTTTATATAATACCCAGTTATCTGTTTCATAAACCTTTTGCAGATTCACATTACTATCTGATTTATGAATTGCAGGCAGGTATTTGTTATTGAGTTGGGTATAACCTGTTAGGGGGTTGCGGTCTGTGGCGATCAAAATATAATTTACATAATGTTCTGGGGCTTCACTTGCACTAAGATAAGTTTCCTGGTAAGGTAACGTAAGGCGCTGAACGTGATGTGTAAATGCGATTACCGGGTAGGCAACAGCATCATCCATCATGATTTGCTGATCGTTTGGAAGCGTGTCGAGGAAGGAAGCCATTTCTTTGTTTTCTACTTGCCCGTTGTTTGGGGAGGAATGTATCAGCGTAGTAATAAACTCCCGCTCCTCGTCAATAAATGAATTTTTTAGGAAAAAGAAACCTGCAAATAATTGTACTATGACAGTGGCAGTCAGCAGGGTTTTCATCATACGCTGGTTCTCGTGCCGGTGCCCACGGAACACGACACACAAAAGCGATAGAATTAGGAAAATGAGAAAATATTCTTGCGAAAGGAATATCTTATCGTATTTGATCTGCAGAAACTCAACAAAGCCAAATGGCGCCGCTATAGTCAATATCTGGTAAGTATTATGTCTGAACAGGTAAATGGCTATAATTATCATCGGGCAGTAGAGTGCGATACTAGCTGTAACCAGCGGCGATATCTGTGACGATTGATAATGTGCAAAACTAGTGGCTTGTTCGAACCCAAGCCTGTCGGCCAGTACGGTCCATGTTGCATATGGACTATCGAGGAAGTAGTCGAGGTCGTTCGCGTGGGTCAAATTCAGCATCTTAAAAATGGCGATTGAAGCAAGCGGCAACAGGAAAATTATAATATAGATAGCAAAAGTTTTATTGATTAATTTACGCCTCAGTGCTGGCGTATTAAAACTCTGTACCAGCCTGAATACCGTCTCCGTCTCACTCAAATTCATACTTTGGGTTGCGATAAAAAGTACAAGCGGAATGAAGAATAGGGTGAGCCAGATAAACTTATAATCGCAAAATACAAGGACCACCAGGAAAATACTGGCTATTGAAACGTGGAAAGTAGTGTTAGATTTATAATACCTGAGAATATGATAAAAAAATTGGAACAAGCAAATGAGCACCAGGTAAATGGATTTACCAGAACAAGCAGTGTATAGCAATCCTGGATGCAGGGCAAAGAGTATTAGCAGGATGAGCATATAATAGTCATCGTGACTACGCTTGGTAAGCGTACGCGCCATAATGAAAAATAATATAGCGGTTCCGATTGCTGATGCAAAGACGGGACCTAAAAGAAAATTTTTATAAGAGAATATTGTTGAGCCGTAAAATGGCAAGATTGGCGAAGTAAGTCCCATCACTTTAAGCCGGTTGCCGATACCTTCAAATAAGATCTTATTTTTTTCGGCATAGAAGAGCGATTCCTGGTTGTGATAGCCAATGTTGTGCAGGTAAATACCCAGAAACAAGTAATATGCCGCTAAAAGCAGTGTGAGAATAATGAGATATAAGGTGCGCTTATGCATTACTTGATCACGTTGGTTGCACTGTTTACCTTGCTCAGACCATGATTGGTTTTTTCCCAGTAAAATGGTTTTACCACCAATTGGTAAAGTCCCATATAAGCGGCTGCCGAATGAAGCAGCCAGTAAATTGGATTGGCAATAGCAAACAAAATCAGTTCGTAAAAACGGCGTTTAAATACTGCCATCATATTTACATAAATCATCAGGATATTGCCGACCATCAGGTTAAAGATTGATACAAAAAGAACCCAGTCGGGAAAAAGCAATTTAATGGATGATATGTCAAAAATAACGTATATCAGGAAAATGATAAGCAAAATAGGGTAAAACAAAAAGGTAATTGGGGTGGCACCAACAAAGAAGTTGAAGCCCAAAAAACCTCTGATGCCAATTTTCCTAATCAGTCTTGCCGGGTTGCGCATATGCACCAGGTAAGTTTGCATATAGCCTTTGATCCAACGCGATCGCTGCCGTATCCAATTGATCGGCTCGTTGTTGGCTTCTTCGTAGGTAGTGGAGTTAACAAGCGCAACTTTATAACCTTTGGCATAAGCCCGCACACCCAGGTCGGCATCTTCTGTAACGTTGAAGGGATCCCAGGCACCTAATTCTAACAGCGCGTCAAGTTTAAAGTGATTACTAGTGCCACCTAGCGGTATTGGAATATCGAGTGTATCCAGTCCAGGCAGCATATAATCAAACCAAAACGAATATTCGAGTGTAAACATTCGCGTCAAAAAGTTCTCGTTCCGGTTAAAGTAATTGAGGGCACTTTGTACGCAGATATACTGTTCGGGCAATTTGTTGAACAGGGTGACGACTTTCTTCAACTGATCTGAATCAGGTACATCCTCGGCATCATAAATAGTCAGGTATTTACCCCGGGCAAACCGTAAACCGTAGTTACAGGCTTTGGGCTTGGTTTTAGGCTGATGGTAAGGTACGATAACCACATCAAATACGCCCGGGAAATCAAGGTTACGAACGGCGTTCAGCGTTTGATCATCTCCTTCCTCAATTAATAGCTTAACATCTAGTTTTTCACGGGGATAGTCTATGCTTTGAAGATTCCAGATCAGTTTTTTTATTAGTTTATCCTCTTTATAAACCGGCAACAGTATCGTATAAACTGGCATCTGATCGTTGTGTGCATGTGCCAGTTCGTGTTTGGTAACAGCCTGATACAATTCAAAACGTGAACCTACAAGCGCAAGAAAAAGTTTAAAGATAATTGCTACCAGAAAAAACACACTCATGATGATATTTACGATCACCATTACAGCTTTAAAGTGAAGAACAGCCCCTACGGCGAAAAGCGCCAGTAGCAGGAAGAATATGATCAGCTGAGGATTAGTAAAAGTAGTTAAAGCGGAGCTATTTGGGTCCTTATTGAGTAAGTCAAATACAGCCGATTTAACATATTCTCCGCCGAGCAGGATATGACTTAAACGCGTGATCTCCAGGTCGTCAGCTACGACGATCTCGGCATCCAGGTTATACGTCATTTTTACGAAATCAACAAACAGCCTGTCGGATGGATCGGCCATTAATGTTACCACTTTGCCGTTTTCAATCCGCAACGGCAAAGCCATATGTGCATCGGCAAAAATTAAAGTAATATGTTTCAGAACATCAACATCAAATGCTTCGTCGCGCACCGGTTGAAACTCGTAACCTGCATTATTGAGTGAACGACCATAATTTTTTCGGGAAATATAACCCTGGCCAAGTGCTACCTTGATGAACGATTGTTCGGTAGCAATTGCAAGAGCTTCAATTTTTTCCCGGTCGGTTCTCGCCAGGAAACCATCTCTTACCAAAAGCTCAGGAACCGAAATTGTCATTTGTGTTATTTAAGATCCCCGGCCAAAAATTTATCCTGGAAAGCTGTAGGATATTGATCGCGGACAAAGTGATTTAATTTTATTTAACCCTTTCCTGCCGGCCTTCCGGATAACAGGGAAGGGTATTCTTCAGCCGTCAATTAATCATTAAATAATTCCTGCGATTTTTGCACCCTCGAACGTACAAAAAGGAATGACATCAGGATCAGGACCAATATACCTAAAAGGATGTACAGGTTATATTGCTCCCAAAACTCAGTCAGCTTGCTTTTTGAATCGAAATAATCGACGCTTTCACTCGACTTGTTAATGTTAAACAGGTATTTGTTGCCATTAACATCAGAGATGCACATATTGCTCGACAGTGTCGATAATTGCTCAGTAATAGACCTGGATGCTGCAAGAAATGCATCAGCTTGCTGACTGCCTGTTGCCGTGATGACTAAAACAGCGTTATTACTGCGGCCGTAAAAGATCTGTGCCAGGCCGTTGCTCACTGAATCAGAAAGCCTGTACACTTCCTTGTTGTTTTCGTTATTCAATATCCTGAATTTCTTATCGAACTGGATAGGTGCATCAGGTAAACTGGCCTGCGACAACAATTGGTCGTGGGGAGATAATAATGCTACTATATTATATTTCTTCAGTTCCGGCGCATGTACATCGTCCGAATAAACAAACTGAGGGAAGTTATTGGCATTGATGTTATTGTTAAGCTCATAAATGATCTCGCCCATTGCGGCAGCTGCGTATTTAGCATATTCTTTGCTTACCACAACAAGTGTAGTGCCGGTATTGAAAGCTTCGGGATATTGATAAAAACTTAGGTCGTTGGTGATAAATGGATTTTTAGATTCCAGGTACGACTTATCGACATCAATTTCTGCAAAGAAATTAGTGAAGGAATTGATACAATTACCGCTGCTTGGGTAAATACGGAACTCGGCTTCAACCGTATTATATTTATGATGCTGGTAACGGTTGATGCTAACAGAAGTATTTAATTTGCCGGTTGCATCCAATCGTTCGCTACTGATGAGCATGCCGTTAAGGTATACGTTAAAATAACCACGGTCGCCTGGCGTAAGACTGCTGTAATTAGCCACAAAATGAAGTTCAACTTCTTTTGGAGTGAAACTAAAGTCGCTGTTTTTAAAGCTGTACACGTTAGTCAGCGAGCCTATGCCCGACATGAAGTTAGGTGCACCACCAATTTGACGCAGCGTTAATCGTGTACGGTTTTCGTCGACAGTTTTGAAGAAATTGTTTTCTGCGTTTTGAATCAGCAGGTATTCGCCGAATGACGAGTTCAGAATATTTAAATTTCCCAGCGCTGTAATTGTCTTTTCATAACCTACATCATCGCCACCGGTCACGTATAGAATTTCACTTGGAACAGTTTGATCGCCAGCTTTTGATTTGCTGCCTGAGGCTAAAGTGTTGTCAACCACTAATTTTTTCTTCAGGAAAAGTAAGCCCTGACCCGAAGCCGGTGTAACGGTAATAGAAGTTCTTTCATTATCCTGCAAGCTGCTCCATTTGCCTACTTTAATATAGTTGTGAACGGTGTCGGGTAACAAATCTTCCTGGTAAACTTTGATATCTTTATTTAGGGTCTTTTTTAACCTCGCATATGCCCAGGCAACTGCTTTTAGATCGTGAAGCGAAGGATTTACAGGATAAACAATAGCTCTTTTTGATTCGAAACAATTACTGATATTAACATTGTTAAAGAAGTTTGTATTTGTCTTGATCAGCGAAAGGTACGAATAGTCTTTTACCTTTACCCACATTGCTGGGTTGTCAAGATCCTTACATTTGTCGTCAGAAACAGTTAGCAGTGTTTTTACCTGTATCTTCAAAAACTTGTCCGCGGGAAGATCCTCCGGTGCAAGGTTGATGGTTATTTTTTCAACGGTATCTTTCGTTAGCCTTGCGCTATAGGCCGGACGTTCGTTAATCACGATATTAACAAAGGAATGATCTTTAATCAATGCCTGTGAAGGTTCGATATAAAGAACCAGTTTACTGCCTTTCATTTCAACCAGCGGGCTTATTTTAAGGTAAAATGAACTGGCACCAATCATACCATAGATTGGTTCGTCGTCGTGTCCCATCGCTTTGAACGATACAATGCTTTGCGCTAATGATGCGGTGCTCAGCAATAATGCAAGGGCAAAAACGCTAAAAAATTTATTCATTGGGTCTTTTTATTAATTGATCACGTTAAATTCTACTCTAAAATAATTGCCATGGTCGTCACTGCGATAAGTGAGTTCGCCACCCATTTCCTGGGTCATTAGTTTGGCTATCGACAAGCCAAGACCAAGTCGGCTTTCAACATTGGCATTAGCGTCATTCAGGGTTTTCAGTTTATTAAACATCATGTCAAGTTCATCCTGGCCAATAGCGATACCCTCGTCTTTTATTTCAAATACAAAACGCTGGCGCTGCAGGCTGGTTACCACATTGATGCTGTTATTTGTTTGCGAAAATTTGATAATATTGGATAACAAGTTTTGGAATATCTGCCCGGTAAACACCCGGTCGAGCTTCACATTGAGCGGCAGTTTCAGGATATTATCTACCAGGTGAATATTTTTCATCTGAGCGGTTTCAACCAATCCCCTGAAAACATGCACTACTTCCTGGTTAATATCAAATACCTCCATGTTGAACTTTAATTCGGCGGATTCGATCTCGCGAACATCCATTAATTTACTCAACATATACTGAATCTTTTCGGCCGATTCTCCAATATAGCCGACAAACTCTTTCTGATCGGCGCTTAGTCGTTCTTCTTCATCTTTCAGCATATTATTACTCATGATGATAGAACCTACCAGGTTTTTCAAGTCGTGCCCTGCTATGTTGATAAAACTGTTCTTTTGCTCGTCCAGTTTGCGCAGCCGTTCATATTGCAGATCAATAATGTGGTTTTTTTCGCTGATATCCCTGTTTTGAGCCTTTAACTGTTCGTTTGATTTTTCGATCACTATTTGCTGATGTACTTCGCGGCTGATCACCTTGTGTCTGGCATTGGGGATGAGGCACGAAATGATTAATATAATGAAGAAATATTCGCCGCCATTAGTAATAAATACATCAATTGTTGATTCGCTGAAAAGGTTGAAAAACACAGCCAGCATTAACAATGATAAAAGTCCCTGCAAAATAGAGTTAATAGGTTCCCAAAAAACCTGCATATTAAAGAAGATAACTACGGATGCATAGAGCAGGAAGTAGATGTTTAATGCTCCCGGATTGACAAGAGTACATATCAATGCCGAAGTTGCCGAAAGCAGGAAAAAAGCGATATGTAACAGAATACGGTGGTTGTATTGTTTACCATGCATCCAGGTATATAAAATGTACAGGATTAGGGTAATGATGATACGCACAATGAAGAACTGCATGGCAATATCCTTGGCGTAAATAAAATCGGGTATGCTGAACAACCAATAAAGCAATATGATTGTCCAGATGATATTATTAGTTTGAAACCAGGCTTTTTTGGTTATTTCCCTGGAAAATTCTTCTTTATTGATTTGGACGAGCATCAGTGAATTTTTCTTAAATATAAAAAGGATTAAACCGGTCGTTAATTTTAGCGTGAATAAAGTAAAAATAAATAAAAAAATGCGGCTTATCAACAAGCTTTATTAACACTTGTAGAATAACTGGCCTGTTTTTTAAGTTTTTATCCTCGCCAATGACGCGCCTGGCAGTATATTTTATCCTTTAGTTGCTTTTTAAAACGAGCTGTTGAGGATCGTTTCTTAACTTTCAAAGATGTTTTTTCTTGTTGGTCAACGTCATTTTAAAAAAGTACCATAACAGGGTTCGATTTTAAACAATCAGTCTATTTAAATTAATTTTTTAACCCGTTCGTCAAGCTGTTTGCCGTTTTTTTCTCAAATTACTCAGTCTTTTGACATAACCTTAACGAACCATGGAATAAGTGAATTTGCGCAGGGTATACGGTTTCAAACGGGTGTTTTGTTGCATTTTGAACTTATTAAGCTGAAATTATTCAGATAGGGGCAATCGATATTTTCGAAAATTTAAAGGTAAATTTTCCTTGTTGTATATGATTGAGGCGCTTTTTTGACCGGCCTTTGAGGCTGTAATTAATGAAATCGGAATGTTGCGCCAAGAAAACATGTCTGGTGATTTTTAAGGAACAATAAAATGTTATTTGGCACACTGAAAGGTTGCAAGAAGCATTCGGTCAAAATTAGAAAAAGTGATAAGTATCCCTTGTATATTACTGATATTAAATCAGTACCTTTGCCACCCAATTGATGTTATGAAATTTTTCGAAGAGAAGAGACGCGAGGCAATGACGCATATAGAAAAATATATGCTGGAGAAGATGGGCGAATTCCTTAAGCCGATAGATACTAATTGGCAGCCTTCTGATTTGCTGCCTGATTCAACCAGGGAGTCTTTCTTTACAGAGATAAAAGATTTACAGGAAAGTTCGGCTGGTCTTTCATACGACCTTATCGCCGTACTGATCGGTGATACTATTACTGAAGAAGCATTACCTACCTATGAGTCATGGTTAACCATGGTTGAAGGTGTTTCGAGGGACGAAGAAGGCGGCTGGATGAAATGGACCCGGCAATGGACTGCTGAAGAAAATCGCCATGGCGACTTGCTTAATAAATACCTGTACCTTTCGGGAAGGGTAAATATGCGGATGATGGAAGTGTCAACCCAATACCTGATCGCCGATGGTTTTGATATCGGGACAGGTGCAGACCCATACCGCAACTTTATCTATACCTCTTTCCAGGAGATGGCTACCAATATCTCCCATCGCCGTGTGGCAACACAGGCCAAACAATATGGTGATGCTTTGCTATCGAAAATGTGTGGCGTAATTGCTGCCGACGAGGCGCGCCATGCCAAGGCATATAAATATTTTATCAGTAAAGTATTCGAGATAGATCCTAACGAAGCGATGATCGCCTTCGAAGATATGATGCGTAAAAAGATCGTGATGCCTGCGCATTTCCTGCGTGAAGTTGGCCTGCGGGTAGGACAAACTTTTGGCCATTTTACAGATGCTGCGCAACGCCTGGGAATTTATACAGCATTAGATTATGTTGACATCATGAAAGAGTTGATAGAAGAATGGCATATAGAAAGTACTGTCGACCTGAATGAAGCTGGCGAAAAAGCTCGTGACTATATCACCAACCTACCTACACGACTTCTGCGTGTTGCCGAAAGAATGAAAAATCCTATGCTTGAATATAAGTTCAGCTGGATAAACGGTTAATTGTTGGGTTATTAGGTCTTTTGCTGCGCTTCATTTGGCATTCGTCATTTGGTATTGGGAGCTAGACCATAACTTTTCAGCTAATTATTGTTACGGACTCCCGATAGCTATCGGGATGCCGACTTCCAGACTTCCGTACTCACAATAAAAAACTTTATATTTAGACGTGAAATCTAAAAACGGAATAGTAAATTTTTTGCTGATCGTTTTGGGGATATTGTCGGCGGGGCTGGGTTTTAAGGGCTTTTTGCTTCCCGGGCATTTTATCAACGGTGGCGTAACGGGTATATCCATGCTCGTGGCTGAAACTACCCGAATCCCCCTTTCGATTGTTATTTTCCTGATCAACCTGCCTTTTATTTACCTTGCCTACCGAAGGCTTGGAATTCAATTTGCTGTTCGCAGTGCCCTTGCTATAGCCGGCCTTTCCTTATGTCTTGCCTTTGTAGCTTTTCCTGAAATTACGCATGATAAATCACTAACAGCAGTTTTTGGAGGCTTTTTTATCGGTGTTGGTATTGGATTAACTATCCGTAGCGGTGCAGTTTTGGACGGAACTGAAATTGCAGCGTTGCTGGTAAGTAAAAAGATGCAGCTATTTAAGGTAAGTGATATAATATTGGTGCTTAATGTGATGATTTTTACAGCAGCGGTATTCTTTTTAGGGACCGAAGCTGCACTTTATTCTATCCTCACTTATATTTCGGCATCAAAGACAGTCGACTTTATTTTGAACGGTATCGAACAATACACCAGCATAACGGTAGTATCCTCAAAGGGTGAAACAATAAGGAAAGCAATAACTGAAATGGGTCGGGGCGTAACGGTATATGAAGGAAAAAAAGGCTACGGCAAAGATGGTCACATCAATGATATCCGCGATATTATTTTTACAGTCGCAACCCGTCTCGAGATACCATCGCTAAAAGCAAAGATACTGGATATCGATCCATCGGCGTTTATCGTACAGCAAAGCATTGACGATACAACCGGCGGCCTTTTGAAAAGAAAAGAACATCGTTGATAATTTAATATACAAAGTAAATGAAATACAAATTGCTTGGGCGCTCGGGTTTAAAAGTTTCAGAATTGAGTTTGGGTACCATGGGTTTTGGTACCGAGGCCGGTTGGGGTGCTGATAAAGCAACCAGTTTTGATATCATCGACGCTTATGCTGCGGCAGGAGGGAATTTTCTGGATACTGCAAATATTTATAAGCTCGGTACAAGCGAGAAGATCATTGGTGAATACCTGGCCAATCATGACCGAGACCATTTTGTTGTTGCTACCAAGTATACGCTGAAAGATAATACGACCAACGTAAATGCTTCAGGCAATAACCGTAAGAATATGATGCGCAGTGTGGAAGAAAGTCTGAAACGCCTGGGCACCGACTTTATTGATCTGCTTTACCTCCATATATGGGACGACTTAACGCCGATCGACGAAGTGCTTCGGGGGCTCGACGACCTGGTACGACAGGGAAAAGTGAATTATATCGGTATCAGCGATACGCCGGCATGGGTTGTAGCCAAAGGAAACACCCTTGCTGAATTGATGGGATGGAGTCAGTTTGTTGCGTTGCAGGTTGAGTACAGTTTGATTGCCCGAACTCCAGAACGCGAACTTACGCCTATGGCCAAACACTTTGGTTTAACAGTAACTCCCTGGGCACCCCTTGGAGGCGGCGTCCTGACAGGTAAATACCAACGCGGCGAGCCCGGTCGTATCAAGCCGGAAAGCAAACGACGCAACGATAAAGCCGTTGAAATAACCCGTGCCGTTATTGAAATAGCCGATGAGTTGGGCGTTTCGCCCGGGAATGTGGCTCTTAAATGGACCACGCAGCAGGGTTTTCAAAGTATTCCCATTGTTGGTGCTACTAAAGTAAGCCAGTTGGAAGACAACCTAAAAACTATCGACATTGTATTAAGCGCCGAACAGCTGAAAAAACTAGATGAGGTGAGTTCCATAGATCTTGGATTTCCTGGTGACTTTTTTAGAGAAGACGGGGTTAAGACAAATGTATACGGAGGGTTTTATGATAGGATCGAGAAGGGAAGTTAGGTGCTATTGAAATGAGGAGTTCGGAATGCCGATTGCGAAGGTTTGTTTCGGTTATGACGATGACCTTCATTTGCGAGGCGATACGAGCCTAACCTGCCCCGAACATCCAACTGGTATTTGGACTTAGGGAAATAAATACACGAAATTATTTCTGTTGGCTTCAGTTAACGGCAAAAATATTGGCCACAATGGGCTTTAGCCAAAATTTCGGGAATTCGCTGTCGATATTATATTCCTCCTGAAATCTTTTGTAGTTTTAGTTGATCAACTCAAAATTATGTCGCAATTAAAAATCTCCGCTTTGCTGATCGCTTTCCTGGCGATACTGTCAACGTCCTCACAGGCTCAATTAGCGCCTGCTGAAATTGATGCTTTGGTTGAAAAAACGCTCAAAACATTCGAAGTTCCGGGTATTGCAGTGGCGATTGTAAAGGATGGGAAAATTGTGTTCGAAAAAGGTTATGGTGTTCGCTCACTGGCAAGGGGTGGTAAGGTTGATGAAAATACGCTATTCGGCATCGCATCTAATAGCAAGGCCTTTACTACAGCTGCTATCGGCATTTTGTGCGACGAAGGAAAACTACACCTCGATGATAAAGTAACCGACTACATTCCCGAATTTAAATTATACGATCCCTGGGTAACTTCAGAGTTTACTATACGCGACCTCCTTTGCCATCGCAGCGGCCTTGGCCTGGGTGCTGGCGATCTGGTGGATTTTCCCGATTCAACTGATTTTACTTTGGTTGACGCTATCCATAACCTCCGCTATTTTAAGCCGGTTACCAGTTTCAGGAGCACTTTTGCTTATGATAACCAGTTGTACAAAGTGGCAGGCGAGGTCATCGCAAGGGTTTCGGGCACGAGTTGGGAGGATTTTATTGAAAGCCGTATTATGAAGCCGCTGGCGATGACCAATAGCAAAGCTGCTTTCCAGCGTATTAGCGGGAATGCCAATTATGTAGATGCACATGCCCCGGTTGACGGCACAGTAAAAACCATACCGCGGTTTTTTAGTACCAGCAGCGATGCAGCCGGCGGGATATATTCGAGTGTGGCCGAGTTGAGTAAATGGATTATCACGCAAATGGATAATGGTAAATATAGCGATGGCAAGCAGTTGTTCAGCGAAGCTATTCACCGCGAAATGTGGGCGCCGCAAACTATTTTGCCTGTTGGTGCACCCGGCTCTTACAACGTGCATTTTGCGGCATACGGCTTAGGTTGGTTCCTTAACGATGCCAAAGGCTATAAAGAGGTGAGCCATACAGGTGGAATTGACGGCATGGTAACTAAAGTAGACCTGATACCTGAACTTAAGCTGGGAATCATCGTACTCACAAATCAACAATCGGGTGCTGCCTTTAGTGCTATTGTTAACCAGATCAAAGACAGCAATCTGGGCATAAGTGGTAACGACTGGGTGAAGAAATATTCGGATATGGAAAACGCGGCTAAAGGCAATGCCGACAATGTTACCGCTGCCGTATGGAAACAGGTTGAGAACCGCCAAAAGGAATCAGTAAAAGCTGATCTTAGTTCTTATACCGGCACTTACCATGATAACTGGTTTGGTGATGTTGTGATCAGCCAGAAAGATGGGAAACTTTGGTTTACAGCCAAACGCTCGCCAAAATTGTTTGGTGAGGTATTGCCCTATAAAGCCAACACACTCGTTATCAAATGGACCATTAGGAGTATGGATGCTGATGCATTTGCTACGTTTAGTTTAGACGAGGAAGGCAAACCTACCGGGTTAAAAATGAAACCGATCTCGCCGGCAACGGATTTTAGCTATGATTTCCAGGACCTGGATTTTGTGCGGCTGAAGTAATTTCGGGTAAAGGGTTATATGCACAACTCTTAAAAACTATGTTATGATAACCGGAGGCTGTGATTTGATATTGTTTTTTAGCCACACTTTGTTTCGAAGCGAGGTAGCCATCAAAAATCTGTAGGAAAAGAAATTAGAATTCCATTAGTTTTTAGCTACGAAAAAAACATTTTATTCCTTGCATCGTTAAATTTAAACGATAAACCAGGTTTACTATGTTCAAAATCTCCTACTTCAAGCCAGTGTTATTGCTTTTACTATTTGCTATGGCTGGCTTACGGGTTTTTGCTGCCCCTGAGATTGATAGTACCTTTAGGGATTATGTGATAACAACAAGCGGCGACACAATAAAGGGAAAAGTTTTGACCTTGCATGCTGCTTCTGTAAAAATCGATCCGCTTACCGACGTGCACCCCATTGTTTATAATTACGGCGAGGTAAAAGAAGTTTGTCGGAATGGGATCAGTTATGGACCGGTAGTATCGATGATTGGTTACCACAAGCACATTTTTGCTGAACGTGTACAAAAAGGCGCTATCAATTTATTTAAATACACCATCCACCAAAGGTATGGTAAACTGGTTTCCTATTACGCCGGTAAAACGAACGCTTTGCCAGTTGAAGTAAAAACAAACGGTGATTGGCCAAGGGGATTTCGCTCTAAAGAAGCAAGAAAAAATAACCTGTTGGCATTGATCGCTGATGACGATCAATTGACCCGGGAGCTAAGTGCTAAATTAGATTATAGTTTTGATGAATTGACCGACCTGGTTATCCGATACAATAACCGTCACTCAAAAAATTAATCGAATTTCCGCAGATAGGCTGGTTTTATTAACGCTCCATACCATATACTGGGTATCTTATCCATACTGAACCAATAATAGCCCGGTGCATTTTGCAGTACCTGAATGTTTTGAGCCGGCATAAAACTTTGCGCCAGCAAGAATTGCTTTTGATGCTGTGAATTCTCAACTACCTCCATTACTATAAAACAATGACCGGGCGAGCCACCATGAATAAATACATCACCGGCTTTTAGTTCCGTTGGATCGCTAACCGGCTTCAATTCCTTTTCAAGCGACAAAGTGCCAGCATAGGCAAATACCAGTTGCATATAATTCATAAAAGTATTGTAACCATAATCTTTTTTCGCCTTTAATACCCAATGATCATTGCTGTAACGATAGCCCTCAGCATAATGTATATAATCGCATTTAAAGCCACTTTCGAAATGAAAAGCGATCTCACCGTACCGCTGCTGATGCCAAAGGTATTCACCCCGCAACCGCATAACCGCGTCGGCACATTGCTGAAGGTCTTCATGTCCTATGCTTATATCTACAACAGCGGCTGTTTCGGCGTCGGTTGCGGCAATAGCGCCTCTGTAGGTTAAAGTATGCGTGCCGGTAGGTTTGAGCGGCAGACTTTGAAGATAGGCCCCAAAACTGCCCGGCTGTACCGCAATCTGTTGATAGCCTTCAGGTATTTTAAAGCGGGTTAATACGTTGTCGGGCGCAAGTGATGAGGTGATGAACAAGACAGTAAAGAAGACGATCGCGATTTTCATTTCTAATAACTTTTTGTAAATCAAAAATCCATGTCATTCGAACGAGCGGCAGGATTGGTGATGGTGGGGCGAGGAGAAAACCTAAACACCATACTTCCCGCACCTGCATAGCCTACATGCATCGAGGCGAAGTTTTCTCCTCGCACCTTGCGCGCTACCCAAAGCTGCTCGTTCGAAATGACATTGGTTTAAAATTATCTAACGCCTGCAATAATTACCATCCAATTCACGCCCTGCACAGACCGCCCTCCCCATTAAAAAACCAACTCGGGCCTGTACTCAAAATGCATGGTATCATAATGGTACCATTTACCACCCCAGATAAACCCATTTTGTTCAAAAATATCAATGATCAATTGCGGTATCCTGTTTTTATGGGTAATCAGGGCATCTTCATTGCTGCATTTGCAGTTCCATTGCCAATAATCCGAATAAGAAGTATTGATATCGATTGTCATCCCGTAGCTGTGCATGCTATGCCTGTTGGTTCCGGCTATATTTCGCCAGGTAAAGGTGCCGCCGATATCCGTTAAATATTTTTTTAATTCAGGGTGTTCGTCAAGCTCATTTGAAATCCGGATCAGCTTTTTGTCAATACTGTTGACTGTAGTTACCGTAATTTTTTGCCCCACCAGCTTAGGGCACCAGTTAATTTCTGTCAGGTGCTTTTTTACCTTGCTTTCGTTGGATCCATAAACCTTTTTGAAAAAATCTTCATTTCGTATCCTGCCCGGATCGAAATTTCGGGCTGGCGGATTTACTAAAGCGCCGCTTTGATAATGCTGGCTAAACATATCCTTGAGGTCGGGTTTATCCAATAACGTTTGAAAAGACTGATTCTTTATACCATCGTCCCATATTAATTTGCTGTGATCTTTAAATATGAGGTAGTTGTTGGCAAAGCCAGCTATGGCATCCGGATAATATTTGATAAGTTTTTGGGCGTTGGGGGGGATGGTATCGGTGGATTTGCTTTTAAACGAAGTTTCGAGTTTACGGAAAGGAGTAATTGCAATCGTGCAGATAATCGATATGAAACAAATGAATGACTTTATCATAATTGCATTCCCCATACCGTCAGATGCCGTTTCCGCTACCGATGGTTTTTGTTAATAGATTGATCAATTGGATATAAGTTGCTTCGTCAATTTGCGATTTCTGGATAATGATAGTATTTCCAACAATGCTTGAACTCGTCAAAATAATAGCATCTTTAAAAATATAAAAAGGCTGGAAAAGTGTCCATTGCATTTTAGTTGACCTTTGGGCATCTTCAAATGATATTGATTGCCCGTTCAATGTGAGAACTGTAACGTTGCCCGTTTTTTTTTGCGCTATAGCTAGTAATTCGGCGGCTTTGAAGAATTTTAGTTTGTTTTTGTAGATACTAATCCAGGGTATTAAAATATTGTAAAAGATTAAAAACAAGGCTATACCAAAAAATGATGGGGGATAGTATTTTATATCTCCTAAGACCAGTGTAATCAGAAATAGAAACAATATGATGCTGATTGTACCATGAAAAAAGATATAGTTACTATAGTTTTTCTTAAAATCTATTTGCCATTTGATTTTTTGTCTCTCCAGGTAACTATCCCGATCAAAAGGAAGATTTATTACTATATCCTGCATATTTAAGGCTTTCGGTTTGGCTTAATTTTACGTAGCAATCAAAACTACGTAAGTTTTCAAAACATAACAAATGTGATTTTTATCCTATTTAATCCGAATTTCAATTAATCAGCGACATCAAATGCATCAAACACATCAGCGGTCACATGTTCCTCCTGTACTGCCCGCCTACCTCATACAAAGCATGCGTGATCTGCCCCAGTGAGCAGTATTTACACACCTCCATCAGTGTTTCAAAAATATTTTCACCGGCGATCGCGGTATGTTGTAACTTTTCAAGCAATGCAGATGCTTTATCTTCATTCCTGCTTTGAAATGCTGCCAGGGCTGTAATCTGGAATTGCTTTTCTTCTTCAGTAGCCCGAATGACTTCTGACGGGGTAATGGTTGGCGAGCCTTTTTTATTAAGGAAAGTGTTTACCCCTACTATAGGGAACTCGCCGGTATGTTTCAGTGTCTCGTAGTAAAGCGACTCCTCCTGTATTTTGCCACGCTGATACATGGTTTCCATGGCACCCAGAACGCCTCCACGATCGTTAATGCGTTTGAATTCAGCTAAAACTGCATTCTCTACCAGGTCGGTTAGTTCTTCAATGATGAAAGCGCCCTGTATCGGGTTCTCATTTTTAGCCAGACCAAGTTCCCGGTTGATGATCAATTGTATCGCCATGGCCCTGCGAACAGATTCCTCTGTAGGTGTGGTGATCGCCTCGTCATAAGCATTGGTATGAAGCGAGTTGCAATTATCATAAATTGCATACAAAGCCTGCAGCGTAGTGCGGATATCGTTAAAATCAATTTCTTGTGCATGTAATGAGCGCCCGCTGGTTTGGATATGGTATTTTAGTTTTTGCGAACGGTCGTTTCCTTTGTATTTATTTTTGATGGCTTTGGCCCATACTCTGCGCGCAACGCGACCGATCACCGAATATTCCGGATCGAGGCCATTGGAGAAGAAGAATGACAGGTTAGGTGCAAAATCGTCAATGTGCATGCCCCGGCTCAGGTAATACTCCACATAGGTAAATCCATTTGACAGTGTAAATGCGAGCTGCGAAATAGGATTAGCCCCCGCCTCGGCAATATGATAGCCCGAAATGGATACCGAATAAAAGTTACGTACTTTTTGGTCGATGAAATACTGCTGAACATCACCCATCATCCGTAAGGCAAATTCCGTCGAGAAGATACAGGTGTTTTGCGCCTGGTCCTCTTTCAATATATCGGCCTGCACAGTACCGCGGACTGTAGAAAGTGCATGAGCTTTTATTTTTTCGTAAACATCAGCAGGTAAAACCTGGTCGCCGGTAAGACCGAGTAGAAGGAGACCTAAGCCGTTGTTGCCTTTAGTTAGCGACGCCTCACCTAAATCCTCTCCAAAGGAGAGGACTTTTTCTCCCCTCTCCTTTGGAGAGGGGCTGGGGGTGAGGCTGGATTTCCTGGAATTGACAAAATCCGGCTGTTTGTCAAGTCTTTCCTTTATTGCCTGAATTACTTTTTGGGGATTATTTATTACTTCCTCATTTGTAAAACGGATCACGTCAAACCCCTCATTGTTCAGTACTATTGTTCTAATCGTATCTTCCTCTGTAGTTAATTGATGATAACCACCATCAACTTCGATAACAAGGGCTTTGGGTATACAAACAAAGTCTGCTATGTAGCCATCAATAGCATGTTGTCGCCTGATTTTATAGCCTGTTTGGCTGTTTCTCAGTAACTGCCATAAAATATTTTCAGCTTCAGTAGGATTTTGCCTATTTGCAACAGCATTATCTTTAAGTGTTTTCCAAATCTTAGTGTCTGCCGTTTGATAGGCGTAAGGGCGGGGTTTCCGGTCCGGGGCCTCACCTAAATCCTCTCCAAAGGAGAGGACTTCAACTCCCTCTCCTTTGGAGAGGGTCGGGTTGAGGCGATAAAAAGGCCGTTCCAACCCCTTATCATCATATACCTCTTTAAACTTCGCCTCCACTAAATGCTCTAAATGATGCTCTTTGATGTATTTCTCGCATTGCTGGTCGATGGCAGCATTCATGAAATAGCCAAGCAACATGGGTGCCGGACCATTGATGGTCATGGATACTGAAGTTGAGGGACTGCATAGATCAAATCCCGAATAAAGCTTTTTGGCATCATCAAGGGTAGCGATACTAACGCCTGAGTTACCGATCTTACCATAAATATCAGGCCGGGTATGCGGGTCCTCGCCATAAAGCGTAACCGAATCAAATGCCGTTGATAAACGGTGTGCAGGTTGACCCAGTGATACGTAGTGGAAACGTTTGTTAGTGCGCTCAGGTCCCCCTTCGCCGGCAAACATTCGGGTTGGGTCCTCGCCTTCACGTTTGATCGGGAATACCCCCGCCGCGTACGGAAATTCTCCCGGCAAATTTTCGGTCAGCAGCCAGCGCAGGATATCTCCCCAGGCTTCATACTTTGGCAGCGAGATCTTGGGTATCTTTAATTGCGACAGCGAAGTATAAAAGAGCGGCTGTTTGATTTCTTTATCACGAACTTTATAGATAAAGTTTTCTGCTTTATAGGTTTTTACTGTATCCGGCCATTCAGCTAAAAGTCGTTTGCATTCGGGATGCAGGTGTGCTTCCAGGTGTTTGTAAATATCCTTGAGCGCCAGTTCGGCGGATTTATCCTTTGAAGTCCGTTCAATTAAGACTTCAATTGTTCCCTGTATCTGGTACAGTTGCTGTGCAATTTTGCACTGCTCATTTACCCATTCGTCGTAGGTTTTACTGCTTTCAACAATTTCGGCCAGGTACCTTATCCTGTCAGGGGGGATGATGAATTGTTTTTCAGATTCGCCGGAATGTATATTGCGTGCACCTGCTGCACCCTCATAAAAATCAACACCCGTTTTTGCATTGATGGTTTTCATCAATGCCTCAAACAAGGTATTCATCCCGGGGTCGTTGAATTGTGATGCCATCGTGCCGAAAACCGGCAGGTCTTCGTCCCTGGCCTCAAATAACTGGTGATTGCGCTTATATTGCTTGCGTACATCGCGGATAGCATCTAAAGCACCACGTTTGTCAAATTTGTTCAAGGCAACGATATCGGCAAAGTCAAGCATGTCTATCTTTTCCAGCTGGGTTGCTGCTCCAAACTCGGGCGTCATTACGTAGAGTGAAACATCGCAATAATCTGTGATCATCGTATCGGATTGCCCGATCCCTGATGTCTCCACGATCACCAGGTCGAAACCTGCTGCCTTACAAATGTCTATCGATTCCTGCACGTATTTTGATAAGGCAAGATTAGCCTGACGGGTAGCCAGCGACCTCATGTACACCCGAGGGCTGTTGATCGCATTCATCCGGATGCGGTCGCCGAGCAGGGCACCGCCTGTTTTGCGTTTGGATGGGTCGACCGAGATGATCGCTATTGTTTTATTAGTTTCTTTTAAAAATCGTCGTACCAATTCATCAACAAGCGATGATTTGCCTGCGCCTCCGGTACCGGTTATCCCCAATACCGGCGCCTTACCAAAATCCTTTCCTTTGGAGAATGCCGGGGTAAGGCGATCATTCTCAGCTAAAGTGATCAAAGTTCCAATCGCTTTAGGATCTTTATCTGCCAAATGCTTTAGTTCGCCATTGAGTTGTGTCACCGTCGCAAAATCGCACAACTGCATCATCTCATTGATCATGCCCTGCAGCCCCATCCGCCGACCATCATCCGGCGAATAGAGGCGGGTAATGCCATAATCCTGTAATTCTTTGATCTCCAGTGGCAATATGACACCACCGCCTCCCCCAAATATTTTGATATGACCAGCGCCCTTTTCGGCCAGCAAATCGTGCATATATTTAAAATATTCAATATGGCCACCCTGGTAAGAGGTTAGTGCGATACCCTGCACATCTTCCTGAATGGCGCAATTGACCACCTCTTCAACCGAACGGTTATGCCCGAGGTGTATCACTTCGGCACCCGAGGATTGTAGGATACGCCGCATGATATTAATGGTAGCATCATGCCCGTCGAACAGCGAAGCTGCTGTAACAAAGCGGATCTTGTTTTTAGCCTGGTAGGGAGCGATGGTTTCCATTAGAGGGATTTTACCACAAAACTAAGCAAAATGTTCTTCTGCTATGCATGCATAGTTTTGGGCAATCGCCTGCAACGAAAATTGGTATCCGGGGGTATGCTATTGTTAAAACAATTTGACTTACAAAGATGCTCCCGGCGGCAGTTTAAGCGGGTCGGTCGTATGTGGCAGGATATAAGCCCGATCCACTGCTTCGGTAATAATTAAATAATAATCTTTAGGTTGATTCTGGTCATTAAAAGGTTTATTGTTGATCACGGTTTGTGCGGCAGCACCGGCGCCGCTATAGATACCACCCAATGCTTGGCTAGAACTGCGGTCATATTCACCTGGGGGCAGGTCGTGCCAAATGCCGCAATAATTGATGACCTGATAAAATTCGCGATCGCGCATTTCCTGGTGTAACAGATCATAGTCGGAACTATCCGGATTAACTAATTCTAGCCTTGTAGTGAAGGTTGCCATTTTACTAATTGATTTGATGAGTAACCAAAGTTGTATAGAATATTTGAAGATCGACCCGGTGTTATCACGGAATTTCGCTGCGTAAAAACACGCTACCACTGCTGGCAGAGGGTAGACATTAATGCCCGTCTGAACAGAAAAAGCGTATCTTTGACGCACAAACTTTGCATTCAATAAAATCTGGACATTGGAAACACTCCTGCAACAAGGTATAAAAGGTTACAACAACTATGGGGCATGGTTGCGGGAAAAATATAAAGGCGAGCGCGTTTTCAAAGTAATTGTCGACGGTGGTTTTACCTGCCCAAATCGCGATGGTTCCAAGGGCTATGGAGGCTGCACATATTGCAATGTTGATTCCTTTACGCCAAGCGTTTCGCGTAATGAGCCTAACCTGCGCGAACAGGTCATTAAGGGCATGGAGCGGGCTGTAAAAGGCAATAGAGCCGACAAATTCATCATCTATTTTCAGCCCAATACCAATACTTATGCGCCTGCCCATTACCTGAAGATGCTGTATGATGAAGCGTTAAGCATCAATACCGAAAATATTGTTGGCCTTTCGGTGGGCACCCGCCCGGATTGTATCGACGCAGAGAAAATAGCCTTGTTGGAAAGCTATACCGATCGTTTTGATGTCGACCTGGAAATGGGCATGGAGTCGATCTACAATGAAACACTCGGGCAGATCAATCGCGGTTGTACGCATGATGATTTGGTGAATACGCTGAACCTGTTAAAAAACAGCTCGCTTGATGTTTGTGTGCATACGATATTTGGTTTCCCCTGGGAAACACCGGAAATGATGCTGAAGTATGCTGCCGAAATTAATCGTTTTTCGCAGATCAAATTTGTTAAATTCCATCACCTGCATATTGTTGAAGGCTCGGTTATGGGGGTTAAGTACAAACGCGAGCCTTTCAAGCTGTTTACGTTGCCTGAATATGCTGATTTCCTTTGCCAACTGCTGCCCCTGGTCCGCCCGGATGTGGTGATCCAACGTTTATTCGGACTTTCGGATATGGACCTGCTCATCGCGCCCAACTGGGGTCTCAAAAAATCAGAAATACAGCATTATATTGATAAGACGATTGCGGATAGAGGTGTGATTCAGGGATCGGCACTGTAATCAAATCAGCAAAGCTTCTGGTGTACAACTAAACAAAACGCACTTCTGCCGAACGCCTACCGCCCTTTTCTTCGCTTTAAGATAATTTTTTTATTATTGTTTAATATTTCCTTATAATCAAACCAAAAGGAAAAAGGGACGTAAAACGCGATAAAGCAATAGATTTTGTCACAACGAGCGCAGCAAAATTACATACCCGCACTTACTGGTGTCCGCGCATTAGCAGCCTACCTCGTATTCATTTCTCATTACGAATATACATTCGACAAAAGCTTTCCTCATTTTATCCAACGCTTTTTCTTTGAGTTTCACATAGGCGTTACCCTGTTTTTTGTGTTGTCGGGCTTTTTAATCGCCTTCAGGTATTACGATAATTTTCAGCTGACCAAAGACTGGTTCAAACAATACCTTAAAAACCGCGTAGCCCGCATTTATCCTATGTATTTCCTGATAACAGCGGGGGCATTTCTAACGTATTATTTCACGCGCGATCCTTCGGTTATACAGGGTTTCCCAAGTGCTATTGGTTTATTTTTCATGCATATCACCTTTTTGCGCGGTTTTTTCTCCAACCTGGTATTTACAGGGGTGGCGCAAGGCTGGTCGCTTACCGTTGAAGAATGTTTTTACTTCTCGGCACCGATTATATTTTATTTTATACATCGCCATAGTAAATATTACCTCCAGATACTTTCTATCACTGGTTTTGGCTTTTTAATGGTTTTGATCTTTCGCAATGTCAATTGGTATGGCTTTTTCGGCAATTTTACCTTTATGATGCTGTATACCTTTTTCGGGCGCTGCTTTGAGTTTTTTGTCGGTATTAAACTCGCATTGATGATCAGGCAGCAAGGTTTTCATCGGAGTAACAAACTTAAATTTACTTATATCGGCTTTTTCCTCATCTTCTTTTGCGTTTGGCTGATGTCAATACTGCCTCCTCCTGTAGGATGGACGGCCGGTCTGCATAACCCTCTTGGTATTGTCGTAAATAATTACCTGCTTTCAATATCGGTCGCGACATTCTTTTACGGCCTTATCACGGAGTCGACTGGAATGAAGAAAGTTTTGGCTACCCCGTTTGTTGAATTATTAGGTAAGAGCTCTTATATTTTTTACCTTATTCACCTGGGGTATGTTTATGGATTTATTTACAAAGCAACTAACTGGTTGAATGATAAAACGTTTACTTTGTATGACAGATGGGGCGTCGACTGGCATTCGCCTTTTGAGTATGAATGGTTAAATATTATTTATGCATTTATCGTTTTAAATGTGCTGTCTGTGATTTTATTTAAATTTATTGAGGAACCTTTTAATCTCTTTATCCGTAAATCGGATTTCCTGATAAAAGCTAAACAAAAGCAATAAACTGGTATGTTTAAAATATCAAAATATAACACCTCCAAATACCCATTTAGGGTATACATGCTGTTGTTGTTATTACCTTTATTGTTCGGCGCGTCAGCCCGGGCCCAGGCAAAAAAACCGGCTGGAAATGATGGCGACGTGAGCACTGAACTAATTGCTCATGATGCCGACGCTATTTTCAATAGCCAGGCGTCATTTACTTTTTCGGTAAAAAACAAGTTGTCATCCGAAGAGACCGGAACAGTTAGCTACCTGGTAACTACGGAAAAAGGGGAGCGGGTAGCTGAAAAAAGTGTGAGTGTAAGTATTGGCTCCTATTCCAATAAGGATATCGACTTTGATGTGCCGGCACTTGCACCGGGTTTTTATAAGATCAATTTTATGATCAACGTTACTGACTACGATGACACCACCCTTCGCGCTTTCGGTATCAGGCCTAAAGAGATACAATCCCAATATGCACGCCCCGCCGACTTTGACGAATTCTGGCAAAAAGCAAAGGACGAGCTGGCTAAGGTTAAGCCTAACTTTAAATTAACGCCTGTTCCAAAGAAGAGCACTTCCGACCGGAATGTTTTTGAGATACAAATGCAGTCGCTGGATAATTATACGATCAAAGGCTGGTTAACTGTACCCAAAACTAAAAACCCCCATCGCAAATTTGCAGTATTGCTGGGTTTGCCCGGATACCAGGTTGACCTTGATCCTATAGTTGGTTCAGACGATGATCTGGCTATAATTACTTTAAATACCCGCGGACAGGGGACCAGCAGGGGCCCCATTGACACGCGTCGCGATGAATTTATATCTTACAAATTGGAAGATAAAGAACGTTATGTGATGCGTGGAGTGATCATGGATTGCGTGCGTGCCATCGATTTCGTGTATTCTCAACCTAATTTGATCCATGACAATATTCTTGTTTCGGGGGGTAGTATGGGTGGCTATCTGGCGCTGGCAGTTGCAGGGGTGGATAAACGAGTTAGTCTCTGTTCGGCACAGAATCCTATTTTATGCGATATCCGTGGCCTGGTCAACGAGGTTGACTGGCCAATTACCAGTATCAAAAAATATGTAGCTACCCAGCCAGGGTTGACACTTGATAAGGCCTTAAGCAACCTCGACTATTACGATGGCAAAAACTTTGCTCAAAATATCAGTTGCCCAACCCTGATCGGTATCGGCCTGCTCGATCCGTTTGCACCGCCAAACAATGAATACGCCACTTATAACCTAATACCGGGCAAAAAGAAAATCATGGTTTTTAAAAATCTGGGCCATGAAATCAGCGGTAAGTATAAAGAATGGGAAGGGCGCTGGATGCGTGATACTTTTGCACTATTTTAACAGATGATCATGAAGTTTAACAAAGCAAATCTTAAATACCTGATCGCTGTTACCGGCCTTTTATTTTCCCTGCAGCAAAAGTGCCTTGCCGATGGTTTTCCATTACGGCCCGGCCGTTTGCTCCTAAATCCCTCGGTTACCTATTTTTTTGCTAACAAGGGATGGGATTCATTGCGAATGCTCCGACCTTTTCCGGCTAACGGACAGTTTACTTCAACTACCTTTACCCTTTCTGCCGAATATGGGCTCAGTCGGCGCTGGAGTGTTGTAGCCATGTTGCCCTACGTAACCAATAACTACCAGCAAACAGGATACTCCAGCAGTACCCGCGGTTTGACCGACCTGGAAACCGGTATCCGTTATTACCTCGCCAATATCAACTATATTTATTATTTTATGTTGCAGGGTACAGTTATAACGCCACTATATGTAAATAATCCGGGCCTCGGTTATGGCTTAACCGGTGCCGAATTAAAGCTCTCGTTTTCAGGAAGCGGCCATCTCTTTGGTGAGAACTACTATTTTACGCTCGAGGACGGCGTTCGCCAGTATTTTGGCACACAAGGACCTTGGCAGGATCGGTATAGCGCAACTTTTGGTTTGTCACTCGATAAGAAATTTCAAAACCAGGTATCAGTGTCGTTCGGTGGGTTCTATTCGGTCAGCGACTTTAAAAAATTCAATGTTAACCCTGCGCTCAATAAGAATTTTGCGTTTAACCAGGTTTCGCTTAGTTACGGGCATTCATTCAGTAAAGAGTTTTCGGTATTTGTAAGTGCAGGCACTTTTGTAAGCGGACGTAATACGGGCGATGGTTCAAATGTGTCGTTATCATTGATATTAAGGCCGTTTAAATAAAAGGCAGATAGGCTATGAACAGGATATTGATCGTATTATTTATTCTACCTTTTTATTGTGCTGCGCAGTCTGCCGATAGCTATATACAAAGTGGCAACAGTAAAGCCAATAAAAAAGACTATCGCGGAGCTATAGCCGATTTTACCCGGGCTATTGAAATCGACGGGAGCAAGGTTAAAGCTTATTTCTTTCGGGGCAATGCCTATACCAATATTCAGGATAATGCCGGTGCCATTAAAGATTACACCAAAACCATTGAGCTCGATCCTAAAAACACCAACGCTTATTTTTATCGGGCCGATGCCTACAACGCTATCAAGTCATATCTTAATGCAATAGCCGATTTTAATAAGGCCATTTCTATGAACCCGCATAATGCGGATATGTATCATTACCGGGCCAATGCCAAATCTAATACTGGTGATTATGAAGGTGCACTTGCCGATTTTAACAGCGCACTGAAGATAACACCCAATGATCCGCAATTGTATGAATATCGGGGTGTAACCAAAAGTAATTTAAATGATTATAAAGGAGCAGTAGAAGACTACAATATAGCAGCACGCCTTGATCCCAATAATTCCGATCTGATCTACTATCGGGCCAATGCAAAGGGAAACCTTGGCGATAACAAAGGAGCGATTGCCGACTTTACTCGTGCCATTAGTCTTAATCCCGGTAATGCGGAGGCAATTTTTTACAGGGGCAATGCCGAAGTAAACATCGGGCTTTACCCGGCTGCGATTGCCGACTACAAACGCACTGTTGAACTGGCACCTAAAACACACAATGCTTACAAATATCTGGCTCAGGCATTGGGCCATGAAAAAGATAAAGCAGCAGCACTGGCCTATTTTGGTGATAAAATTAAAAAGGATACCAATAACGCAGCATTTTATCTGTACGATGGTATCGTAAGAAGTAATCAGGACGACAAACCTGGAGCATTGGTAGATTTTGACCGTTCTATCGAACTGGATAATAAGAGCACCGATGCTTTTCAGAATCGTTCCGATGCAAAAACAGGACTTAAAAGGTATACTGAAGCAAAGGACGATGCTAATCAGGCCATAAAATTGGATGGCGGCAATAGTTATGCCTACATTTCGCTTGCTCGCGCAAAATATGGTTTGCTTGATACTGCCGGTGCGCTAAAAGAGCTGGATAAGGCCGTTAACATTAATGTTAAAAATGATTATGCCTACGCCATACGCGGCGATATCAGGCTCGATCAGCATAAATATGATGATGCATTGGCCGATTACGAAAAATCGGTTCAATATGCGCCTGGTAATGCAGGGTACTATTTACGCAGGTTAACAGCACGTATCCAAACCGGCGACCGGAAGGGGGCTATTGCCGATTACAACAAATTGATGGACATGGATGCCGACGATGTCGCACTTTACCTAAAGCTTGGCCGAACTTTGCTCGAAGGCAAGTTTTTTAATGAAGCATTGGTGTTATTTAACAAAATGATTGCAAAAGACGCCGGCAATGCACGTTATTACCTGTACCGTGGTATTGCCAAGCAAAATCTGGGCAACGTTAATGAGGCCATAGCCGATTACGATAAAGCCATTGATATTTTACCAAACCTGGTTGAAGCATTTGATAATCGTGGAAATGCCAAATTTTTACGCGGGGATATTGATGGTGTACTGAAAGATATCAATATGGCGATAGCCATTAAAGAAGATGATGATCAGGCCTATTTCTTTCGTGCGAATATCCGGATGATCCAGAAGAATTACCAGGGTGCTATTGACGATTATAATTCAAGTCTCTATATCAGTTTAGATAACATCAAAGTATATGCTTACCGTGGCTATGCCGAAAGTTTCCTGCTTGAATATACTGCACAATCCAAAGCTGATTTCAATGAAGCACTTAAGCTGCAACCGAAAAATGATTTTGTTTATTACTTGCTTGGACTGGCCAAGATCAACCAAAAGGATAACTCAGCCTGTGCCGATCTGAATAAAGCTATTGAATTAGGATCGATGGAAGCAAGGGATGCGGTGAAGAAGTATTGCAAATAGCACCAAATAACGGTATCCTGATGGTAGATGCCTTTTAAAATAACTCCTTTATCGCCTCCTCTCTAAATTCAAAAACCTGTTTTAATTTATTCTTTACCACCAGACTATTGGCTATGCTGCCAATAAAACCCCAGCCAATGGCATAGTTAACAATGTCAGTCATTTGCACACCGCCTTCTACCGCCTTGAAATGATGTTGGTGATGCCATAAAGCATAAGGCCCAAAGCGCTGTTCATCCACAAAATATTGGCCTTCTTTAACCTGGGTAATCTCGGTCATCCAGTTCATTTTAATACCGAGCAAGGGGTATACGTTATAAGTAATGATCATGCCGGGATAAACCTTGGTGCCAGGTGCAAAATTGGAAGTGACAACAAAGTTCATATCCGCAGGAGTAATCTTCGATAAGTTTAAAGGCGAACTGAAGAAATCCCAGGCGGTCTCCAGAGAAGCAGGAATGAAGGTCTCGAATTGCAGTGCGTAAGTTTTCATGGACAGCTATTAATCTGCCGCGAAGATAGGGAGTCTGCGTTCGGCAGTAGTAAGCCGAAAGTCACATTTGGCAATTCGCAATCAATTACTGCACGATCTTATTTGCGCAATACGAGCTGGCAAAAGCTTCAGGTTTGGCTTTAAATACGAAGCCCATGCTCAGGATATACCCCATTGCTTCATGTAAAGCCTGATTCGATTTGAACATCGGGTTGGTATTGATGTCGGCATGTACTTCGAGGTCAACCTCGTAAAGGTCCAGCAAATCGCACAACCTGTAGGCAATGTCGATTGATTTTTGAACCTCTGTCAGCATACGTTCTTTGATGCTCATTTTTTGGCCGGTACGTTCCTGGTGGATATACATAAATCCGCCCCTTTTCTCGCGCAGGAAAACGATCACCGTTGCAAAATCAGTTACGTTACCCTTCACCTGCGAATCGGTACCGATGCACACTTTGAGTTTGTTTCCCAGTAAGCTTTCTCTTTCGATGGCTTTTTCCACCTCTTCAATGATCGGTGAGTTGATGATCTCGCCGCTAAATTTTCTCCAGGTCATAAAATTATTTTTAGTAAATTTTAACTGACCTGATTTTCAGGTCTATAAAAATAAGCGATAACCTTTCATATATAGATAACGCCTGTGTGATTTATTTGTTAACAGTTGGGTCATTATTAACAGGTTATATTTCAAATATACATTATATTAGCCTTGCAATACCCCGCCATTCACAACATTCCCAATAATTTTAAAAAAAGATCTTATGAAATTAAGTAAATGGGCCTTGCTTAGCGTTTCGGCTTTAGCTTTATCAGCTTGCAAACACAAAGATGCTTCTTCGGAAGTAGAAAGGCGTACCGTTTTTTTTGACAAAAGTGGCATGGACACATCCGTCAAACCTGGTGATGACTTTGCGTTATACGCCAGTGGAACATGGTTCAAAAAAACTAAAATCCCGGCATCTGAGAATGGATGGGGTTCGTTTTATATCCTTTCAGACGATAATATCAAGCAAGTGCATAGCATTCTGGAAGATGTTTCGTCAAAGAACAATGATGCAGGGAGCCTTGAGCAAAAAGTGGGCGACCTGTATAAAAGCGGTATGGATACCCTTACCTTAGAAAAGCTGGGATACGACCCCATCAGGCCATTGCTTGCCAAAATCAGCGCATTAAAAGATTATAAAGAACTGGTAAAATATGCCGCAGATGGATTTAAAACCGGTGACGGCTTGCTGTTTGGTTTTTATGTTTCGCCAGATGACCGTATCAGCACTAAAAACGTGGCCCATTTTGACCAGACCGGTCTCTCCCTGCCTGATAAGGACTATTATACCAAAACAGATAGCGCAACTGTAAAGATTAGGGCGGCGTTTGTCAAATACATTGCCCAGTTGTTCGCTTTTACAGGTATAGATGCAGCAACGGCTGCGAAAAAAGCCAATGGTATTTTGAAATTGGAGTCCGAGATCGCTAATTCCCATCTGGCACCAGTTGAATTGCGCGACCCGGTAAAGAACTATCACAAACTTACCGTCGCTGCGCTGCAAAAGCAAATACCTGATATTGATCTGAAAGACGCCTTTGATCGTATGGAATTAAAGACCGACACTGTTTTGGTTGGGCAGCCGGGTTATTACATCGCATTGGATAATTTGCTGAAAAGTGAGCCTATTGATGTGTGGAAGGATAAAGCCACTTTTGCGTTGCTCGACAATGCTTCCGGCTCTTTAAGTAAAAAATTCAGGGATGCGAGTTTTGATTTTTATAGCAAAACGCTGTACGGCCAAAAAGAACAGAAAGAGCGCTGGAAGACCATGTCCTATACCGTCGATGGTTCGCTGGGGGAATTATTGGGGCAGCTTTATGTAGCTAAATATTTTCCGCCTGATGCCAAAACACGCATGCTTGAGTTGGTCAATAACCTGCAAAATGTATATAAGGATCGCATCGAAAAACTTGAATGGATGAGCCCGGAAACCAAAAAGCAGGCGCAAGCCAAACTTGCCGCTTTTACTAAAAAAATCGGGTACCCGGATAAATGGAAATCCTATGATGATGTAGTAATTGCAAAAGACTCCTTTTACAAAAACGAAGAATCGGTTTCGATACATAATTATAAAAGATCAATTGCCAAAGTAAACCAGCCAGTTGACCGCAGCGAATGGGGCATGACGCCCCCAACGGTGAATGCCTACTACAACCCTACCTTTAACGAAGTAGTTTTCCCGGCTGGAATTTTGCAATTTCCATTCTTTGACAAGGATGCGGATGATGCGATCAACTATGGTGCGATAGGCGCTGTAATCGGTCACGAGATGACCCACGGCTTTGACGACCAGGGCCGGCAATACGACAAAGACGGTAACTTGAAGGATTGGTGGACAAAAGATGATGCCGATAAATTCAAGAAGCGGGTTCAAGTGATGATTGACCAGTATAATCAGTATACGCTGCTCGGCCTGCATGTGAATGGCAGTCTGACTCAGGGCGAAAACCTGGCAGATATAGGTGGACTAACTATTGCTTACCAGGCATTTAAAAATACTCCGGAAGGAAAGAGCGATACAAAGATTGATGGTTTCACTCCCGATCAACGCTTCTTTTTGTCGTTTGCTCAGGTATGGCGGGTTAAAACTAGCGATGAAACGATGCGCGTACGCCTCAATACCGACCCGCATTCGCCTGAAGTATTTCGCGTTGATGGCCCGGTATCCAATTTAGAAGCCTTCTATAAAGCCTTTAACATCAAACCCGGCGACAAGATGTACCGCGCGGAGAAGGATAGGGTTAAGGTTTGGTGATTATTTCAGGAGGATATAATTTTTGTTATACTTTGGGTGTTAACGGAAGGCCGCAAGCACCCAAACTATAACTTAAGCCCCAATATTTAAACTAATATTTCTGGGTAGCGATGTTGTACAAATCGAGTTGCCGGTTGTCCAGATTAATTGGATGCCAATGTTAAAGACGAGTTTTGGCTGTTACCTGCAGATTGAAGATAAACTACGCTGAAGCTATTTTCATTCTCTTTGGGAGGCACCACTGTAATATTGGTTTCCTCGTTCTGAGAGGTCCAGGTCGAACCGTCCAAAGGCTTAAAGGTGGCATTTAAGCGGTTTAATATTTTATTAAACTCGTAATTGCCATAAGTCACAATATAAGAAACGCAACTTCCGTTGCTATCGAAATAAAAAGTATAGTCGCCTAAACCCTTTGTTTTGAGAAAACGCAAACCACTGACATTGTCTTTCGATTTGAAATCTTTGGCCGAGGCATAGGGTATGTTCTTATTGAAATAAGCTCTTATTTCTTTCTCTTTGCCGCCTAGCGGAAACTGTGCAAAAGCTGATACTGAACAAGTTGCCAGTAATAAGAAAATTAATAGATGTTTCATGCAAAACAAATTGCAAGGATTGAACCATCAAATTGCTGAAACTTTAATTAATGTTTATAATTAATTGATTTTAAGCACCTGGATATTAAACAATAATTAATAGGCGACGAAAATCAAACGTCAGATACCGGAAATTAATACCACATTCTGAGGCAATACTTTCCACAATTCAAATCGCATCTAACAGGCAAAAAGTAAAATTCGAAGGGCAATACTAACCGATCTTGCTGTTAACAATGGCCAGGATCTCGGACTCACTGTCAATAGTCATTTGTTGCAGGGCGGCACCTTCAGTCAAAACCTTCTCCACAAAGGCTTTATCCAGGAAGCCGCCGGCGTTGATTTTTACGTTTAGGAAAGCGCCAATTACTGCTGTGCGGGCACAAAGTGCAGCAACTCCTGCGTCAGTTACCGAGTTAGGGTTACCAGTATCAGCCATGGCTTTTACCACCTCCATGCTCTGATAGGCCAGCTTCATCACGTTAAAAGGCACTTCGATGGCGAATTTAGTGGCGGATTGTATAGCAGCAGTTCTTGCCATTTTTTCCTCATCGCTGCCTTTCGGTAAGGCAAATGCCTCCATAATGCGGTTAAAAGCTATAGTGTCTTTATCGACAAGTTTCAATAGTTCATTCTTGTAGTGTTCGCCTTTTTCGGCCCAGTCACTGAACTCTTCCCAGCGCTCGTCCCAGCCTTTTTTATGCGAAGACAGGTTTGCTACCATCGTTGCTAATGATGCGCCCAGTACCCCAGCATAGGCGGAAATCGAACCTCCTCCAGGTGCCGGACTCTCACTCGCCGTTTCATCGGCAAAATCGGATAAACTGAGCGAAACGAGTTTGCTGTCAGCTTTATCTTTTAGCAAGTATTCAATAATTCGTTCTTCCGGTTTAAAAGGCCCTAATTCATCGAGCCCCATTGATTTAATGGCGATCCGCAGTAACTCTTTTTCACTTACGCCTGCCGAGCGTTGTTGTTTGGCAAGGAAATATCTTCCAGCATCCAGCAAGGATTTTAAAGGAATCAATCCGACCAGTTCACTGCCAGTTACGCGGATGCCGCGAGCATCGGCTTTTTTGCAAACCTCGTCAAAGGCTTTATGCAGCGGTGTTACTTCAATATTGGTAAGGTTCATGGAGATCTGCGCGATACCATATTCCTCTATATACCATCCTATGGCCTTAACTGATTTGAGTGTGCCTGGGATGCTACGCGCTTTGCCATGTTCATCAGTAATGATCTTGCCGTTCACGGGGTCGCCTTCGCGCATAACCCGCCCGGCTTCGCGTACATCAAAGGCAATAGAATTTGCTCTCCGCACCGAAGTAGTATTCAGGTTAACATTATAAGCGATGAGGAAATCACGCGCACCTATCACTGTGCCTCCGCGCTTGGCATCGAATTCAGTTGGACCGAAATCCGGAGCCCATTCAGGGTGTTTTATCTTCTTGAAAAAGCCTTCATATTCTCCCGCCCGGATTATCGACAGGTTATTCCGGTTTTTATTAGTTTGTGCATATTCATATAAATAAACCGGAATAAGCAGTTCCTTGCCTACACGCCCAGCTAACAGCCTGGCGTATTCCGCCACTTCTTCCATACTAATATTGCTGATCGGGATCAGCGGGCAAACATCTGTTGCACCCATCCGTGGGTGTTCTCCCGTATGTTTGCTCATATCGATCAATTCACCTGCCTTCTTGATGGCACGGAATGCCGCTTCGATCACATTTTCCGGTTCGCCGACAAAAGTCACCACCGTTCGGTTTGTTGCCTTTCCGGGATCAACATTTAACAGTCTTACACCCTCAACGGTTTCTATCTCGTCTGTAATCTGTTTGATGATGCCAAGGTCGCGGCCTTCGCTAAAATTGGGTACGCATTCTATCAGTTTTCTCATGGAGTCATTGGGTATTGGTCATAAGTCATTCGGCAAAGTTTAATTCAGTCTTTCACTAAATCGCTCAGTCACTTTTCAAATCTTTCAGTATTCAAGCCCTTCCTCGTTTCCACACTTTAACAGGCTTTAATTTCCCCTGATGATATAGTATTTCCCGGTAGTCAGCGCAGGGGTAAGCCTGCATGTCAGCGATTTTACCTGGTTCAATTGTGCCGCGGTCATTCAAATTTAGTGCTTTTGCTGCGCGATAACTAAGACCGGCAAAAGTTTCGGCGCTGCTCAGCTTTTCGTAAGCACTGAGGATGGCTGCCTGCATTAGCAGGTCGCCCATAGGAGCCGAGCCCGGGTTCCAATCGCTGGCAATAGCCAGGCAGGCACCTGCATCAAGGAGTTTGCGTGCCGGCGAAAAGCCTATTCCCAAACCCAGGGAAGCGCCGGGGAGGGCAACGGCTACCGTGTCGGACGCTGCTAAAAGCTTAATTTCAATTTCAGTGCTGGCTTCCAGGTGATCGGCTGATAAAGCGCCAAGTTCAACGGCTATCGCGCTGCCGCCAGTAGTAAATTGGTCGGCATGTACTACCAGGTCAAACCCCAATTGCCTGGCCGCGCGCAAGTAGTTTGCGCCTTCGGTAGGGTTAAAAGCACTAACTTCAATAAATATATCAACCCTGGCTGCCAACTTTTCAGCCTGAATTTTTGGCAACACGTAGCTAAGTAAGTATTCCAGGTACACCTCTGCTGTTCCGCCAAAATCGTGCGGCACGATATGTGCCCCAAGGCAGGTAGCCAGCAGGTCGGCGCTACTCGTTTCTCCGGCTTTTTTAATGGCACGAAGTTGTTTTAACTCTTGTTCCACATTTAACCCGTAACCGCTTTTGATCTCGATAGTAGTTACACCTTCCTTCAGGTGCTGGTTGGCGCGTTGTACAATAAGTTCGGCAAGTTTTGTTTCGGAAGCCTGGCGAGTTTGGGTTACTGAATCCCAGATACCACCGCCGGCCTTAGCGATTTCGAGGTAGCTTTTGCCGGCAATTCGCAAGGCATAATCATTGGCCCTTGTACCCGCAAAACAAAGGTGGGTATGACAATCAACAAAGCCAGGTAGTAACACAAGGTCATTGGTAATAGCTTCAACTTCGGCTTTTGGATAAGTTTTTCTTAAATCTTCAAAATTGCCAACTTCTACAATCCGTTCGCCGTTTGTCAATACACCGCCCTGCTTTATGATGTGCAATTGATCGTCGGCAATTGCACCTTTAAGCGGTATATCTGCTAATGTTAGGATTTGGGTGAACGGTCCGATTAATGTCTGAACCATGATTCTTCGGATTTAAAGATTGACCTGTAAGTATTTTTAAAAAAATCGGATGTAGTGCTTTGACTGGCTCAGGATGACATTCACTTGCTATATTTTCAAACTAAATTTCTCCGCTGTCTCTTCAGCTATTTCATAGCCTGCATCAAGGTGGCGAAATACACCCATCGCAGGGTCATTATATAAAACGCGATGAAGGCAGTCAGCAGCTCGCTCCGTGCCATCGGCTACCACCACCATTCCCGCGTGCTGTGAATAACCCATGCCTACACCGCCGCCGTGGTGGAAAGAAACCCAGGTTGCACCTCCTGAAGTATTCGACATCAGGTTGAGCAGGGTCCAATCTGAAACAGCATCTGAACCATCCTTCATCGATTCTGTCTCGCGGTTTGGCGAGGCTACTGAGCCGCAGTCGAGGTGATCGCGACCAATAACGATCGGGGCCTTCACCTTGCCGGTGCGCACCAATTCATTGAATATCAAGCCGGCCTTTTCGCGTTCGCCCATGCCTAACCAGCAGATTCGCGCAGGTAGTCCCTGGAATGCGATCTGTTTTTGTGCTTTTTCGAGCCAGTTGATCAAATGCTTATTTTCGGGGAAAGCTTCGATCAGGGCGCGGTCAGTTGTATAAATGTCTTCAGGATCGCCTGATAGGGCTACCCAGCGAAAAGGGCCCTTACCTTCGCAAAACAATGGACGAATGTATTCCGGCGTAAATCCCGGAAAATCAAATGCCTTTGGCTCACCGCCCTGGCGCGCAAATTCGCGGATGTTATTGCCGTAGTCAAATGTGATAGCGCCAAGTTTCTGAAGTTCGAGCATCAGTCCCACATGTCGCGCCATGCTTTTAAGCGAAAGTTCTTTGTAGATTGCAGGGTCGTTTTTACGCAAAGCTACCGCTTCTTCTAAAGATATTCCATTTGGCACATAGCCGTTAATAGGGTCATGCGCAGAGGTTTGGTCGGTCAATACATCAGGTACAAAACCGTCGTTGATCAAATGTTCCAGCATATCGCCGGCATCACTTACCAGGCCGACTGAGAGCTCTTCGCCATTTTGCATAGCTTCTTTAACCCAGGCAACGGCTTCTTCGTATGAATATGTCATCCGGTCGATATATTTAGTATCGACACGTTTTTGAATACGTGTGGCATCTACATCTGCGCCTAAAAATACAGCACCTGCCATGGTAGCTGCAAGTGGTTGAGCGCCGCCCATTCCGCCAAGCCCGGCGCTAACAATAAGCTTGCCCTTCAGGTCGTTGTTAAAATGCTGCCGTCCGCATTCAACAAAGGTTTCATACGTTCCCTGTAAAATTCCCTGCGAACCGATATAGATCCAGCTCCCAGCCGTCATTTGCCCGTACATCATTAGCCCGCGTGAACGTAATTCGTTGAAATGTTCCCAGTTTGCCCATGCAGGTACCAGGTTGCTGTTAGCCAGTAATACCCTTGGCGCCTGTGGGTGACTGCGGATAATACCTACCGGTTTACCCGACTGAACCAGCAGCGAATGATCCTCATCGAGCTCTAAAAGCAACTCGATTATTTTGCGAAGGGCTGCAGGATTGCGGGCCGCTTGCCCGATTCCACCATAAACTACCAGTTCTTCCGGATTTTCGGCAACTTCGTCATCCAGATTGTTGAGTAACATACGTAAAGGGGCTTCGGTGGTCCAGCTTTTGGCGTGTAATTGCATGCCACGAGGTGCCCTGTAAACGGGATGTGCAGCGTAAGTCTTAATAAATTCCGAACTCGTCATTATTATTCAGTTTTATGTTGTTTTTAGCGGCGGCTTCGTCGGCCACAGCTAGTATCGTACCGTCTTTTACCAGCTGATGCAGTGCCTTGATATCATCGGCAAACAGGCGGTCTTCTTTAATAAAAGAGACATATTGCCTTACATGGTTGTGGCAGGCCTCCAGGATAGGTGTCGACTTCAGGGGGCGCCTGAAATCCATTGCCTGCGTAGCGTAAAGTAATTCGATAGCTTGTATAAACTCCAGGTTGTCCAAAACCTGGTGCAGCTTTCGTCCGCTGATGGAACCCATAGAAACATGGTCTTCCTGCCCGAGTGAGGTAGGCACGCTATCGGCACTGGCCGGAAAGCAAAGCGTTTTATTTTCGGTTACCAGGGCGGCGGTTGTGTATTGAGGAATCATCAGGCCGGAGTTAAGGCCGGCATGCTCTGTTAATAGTTTAGGTAGGCCGTACCGGCCCTCGCTCATCAGGTAACAGCGACGATCGGCTATATTTCCTAATTCTGCTGTCGCGATTGTGGCGTAGTCTAATGGAATAGCCAAAGGCTGCCCATGGAAGTTGCCGCCGCTGATGGTATCATCGGCATCAAAAATGATTGGGTTGTCGGTCACTGAATTCAACTCTATCTCGGTCATTTCTTTCAGGTGCAGCCAGGCATTTCGCGAAGCGCCGTGCACCTGTGGCATGCAGCGCAGCGAGTAAGGGTCCTGCACGCGGTCGCAGTCGAGGTGTGAGTTTAATATTTCCGATTTATTGAGCAATTGAAATAAGCGGTTGGCCACAAACTGGCTCCCTTTATATGGCCTAATCCTGTGCAGTCTGGGATCGAATGGCCTGGCCGAACCCATTAACCCTTCTAATGACATAGCGCCTGCCAGGTCGGCAAGCTGCAGGGCTTTGTCCAGGCGTTCTACAGCTTTTACCGCAAAAGATAGAATAAATTGGGTGCCGTTGATCAACGCCAGGCCTTCTTTGGGACCCAGTTTAATGGGTTTCAAAGAGTGCGCTTTGAGCATTTCTGCAGCAGGTATTAATTTGCCTGCTGCTTCCACCTCACCTAATCCTATCAGCGGTAAAAAAAGGTGTGCCAGGGGGGCCAGGTCACCTGATGCCCCAACCGACCCTTTTTCAGGAACTACTGGTATGATGTTTTGATCGATATGCCATATGATGCGCTCCAGTGTAGCCAATGGTATTCCCGAATAGCCTTGTGCAAGCGCATGTACTTTAGTAATCAGCATTAACTTTGCGATCTCCGTCGGGATGGGCTTGCCTACGCCCACGCTATGGCTTTTTAGTAAATTATCCTGTAAGGTGCCGGTATCAGCTTCCGATATCTGTGTATCGCACAAAGGACCAAAGCCAGTATTAATTCCGTAAACAGGTATTTGGCGTTCGACGATTTTTTTTACTGCCTGCCATGAAGAAATGATACCGTTTTTCGCAGCGTCGCTTATAACACCTTTAACCTTTCCCGATGCAATATCAAGACAAAGGCCGATCGAAAGGTAGTCTGTTCCGTAGTTAAAGGTTTTGCTCATATTTTGCTTCCTCTAATTTTTCGCTTATTTTTTCGGATAGTGTTATCGCTCTTAACGATCTTTCGACAGCCGTGATCGCTGCTAACAGATGTTCGCTTTCGGTATCGCTTTGAACCAGCTCTTCCATGGTTTGCTTAATTACATCCCAAATAGGTGTAATTTGTTCTAATAAATTACGCCCGGCTTTGGTCAACTGTACTAATTGCAGGCGACCATCGGTACTGCTGGTGGTTGTTTTAAGTAATTTTTTATTCTTTAGATTGGTAACAAGCTGACTTGCAGCTGGATGGGAAACGCCGGTGGTATCGCTCAGCTCTTTGATAGATATCGATTCTTTAATTGAAAGCAGATAAAAAACAGGGAACCAGCTTGCATCAAATGGTATACCAGCGCATTGATAAGTTTTGTTAATCTCTGATAAAAACGCCTCGCTCAGGCGGCGCATCCTGCTGCCTAAAACCAGGTATCCCAGTTCCTCATAAAAATTCATCGTGCAATTTATATAAGTGCTTATATAAATGCAAATTTTAAAGCGAAAATTGTTTTCTTGCCGTATTGATGAAGCTGCTTTAGGCTTAGTTGGCTACTATCGATGCCAACAGGTCGTCTTTACCTTTAGGACTTTGGTTTTCAGGTACCAAAGCAGTAATGCTGTATAAATTGCTGCCGATGATAAAAAGAAACATATACACTTTCGCATTGGTACGGGTATATGTGCCTTCAAGCGTATAACTGGTATGATTTTGCCATGTGCCTAATTTTACATCTCCCATAACAAAACCGGGCATTGCACCAACCAGGTTATCCCTGAATAGTTTAATATATTCTGGTGTTGTTGCAATGGAAGCAAGTTTGGCTGAATCGGTGCCATCAGTTTTCACCAGGTCGACCAAGCCAACCACATAAGCTAAGTGGTTACTGTCAGTAGCCATTACATTACTGGCGTCAATTGTCTGTGGTTGAGAAGGTAATTTTAGCGACACGTGGTTATCGATCTTGTAATTGATCGGGCCATTCTGCCCAAAGGCTAAAGTTGCAGTGAGGATGCATGTAATAAGCAGCAGGCAGGATTTTTTCATGGCTTGATTTGTTAAGGGGTTTATCAAAGTTAGAGAAATAAATCGGAATAAACGCTGTATTGTCAGGTGTTTCAGGCAAGCCACCGGGCAGGGGTCTTGAACGGCTATTTATCTATATTTACACCTCCCCATCAAACCTCAGCCCCACCTGTTTCCTCGCTTCGTCCAGCATATTCATCATGCCAAATGATAGGCTGTGAGTGATTATGGGGCTTTCATTTTGTCCATTCCGTATAAGATCACAAAAGTGCCCGATCTCGTAATTTAGTCCTCCGGCGGTGAATGGTTCATCGAGTTCAACTGTATGTCCGTCCAGGTAATTGATTGTAGCTTTGGCCGGATTCCACCAGTTTTGGTGGATGGTGATATAGCCCAGCGGGCCCGATATCAGTGCATCGCCTTTACCATGTAAGTCGAAACCACAATAAAGCTGGGAATAGCTGTTGCCATGCTGTGTTTGAAAGATGGAAAACATATCCACCTCTTTACCGCTAAAACGGCCCATAGCTTGCAGCCTGGTCATTGGTCCCAGCCAGTCCAAAGCCAGGAAAGCCTCATAGGGTGCAATTTGCATAATGGCACCACCGGCTAACTGGTAATTGAAATTAGGGTGATCATGCGTAAGGTCGGCGACCGCCGAGCCGGCCCTAACATAACCCGCAGGTCCTATCGGGTCAGTTTGTAAATGAGCTTTTAGCTTTTGGTATAAAGGGTAGAAGGGTGGTTTCATACCCTCCATAAAAAGCAAGTTTTTTGATTTGGCTACGGCTAAAACTTCGTTTAGTTGAGCAAGGTTCACTGTAGCAGGCTTTTCGCATAGCACATGTTTGCCAGCATTAAATGCCGCGACGCTGTAAAGCGCATGACTGTCGGGTAAAGTTGCGATATAAACCGCATCGATATCACATTGTAGTAATTCGTCGAGGCTTGAACAAGCTTTGCCGCCATATTTGCCGGTGAATTCCGCAACGCTTTCGGCGCGGCGCGACCATGCGGCAGTCAGTTCAGCACCATCAACAACTTCCAGCCCCTGCATGAAGCGGTGACTGATTCGGCCACAGCCGATGATGCCTATTTTTATTATTTTATTGTCCATAGCCGATAGACCATAGTCTATGGTGATTTTCGATTCTAATAATTACCATGGACCATCGACCATGGACTATCGACTAAATTATTGGTACTGGATATAAATAGGATATGGTTTATTTTTCAAAACTTCCTGTGGTGTTAACATGTGATGCGGGGCTTTCTTCAGGTCGTTTTTGTAGAATAATTTAAAGCCGGTAAACTGCACAGGTTCGTTGTGGATGAAATAGCGCCATGTACCTTCCTTCAGATCCGGTTCGCCCCAGCCGTCCATATTCATAACTAATTGCACTTCGGGATGCAGTTTGATGCTCTTATAATTGGTCAGCATCTTTTTGGTAAAGCGGTGAACGATAAGGATTTTTGGAGGCAGGTGATGCTTACGTACCACATCGGCCAGAAATGCCGACACATAATTGATATCTGCGGCATCGTAGGTCCCGATCTTCTTGCCAGGATGGGTCCCATCTTTCATAGAAAACTCCGGGTCCATACCAAAGTGAACCTGCGGCATTTCGAGGTATTTTTCCAATAAAGGCAGTTCGGCACGAATATTACTTAAAGCCACCTGCACATCAAGGAAAACGATCGCATGTGATTTTTTGGCAAGTGATAATACGGTATCGATCTGTTTGAATGGCATACGGTACCGGAATTTTCCATCCTTACCCGGGTCGCCTTGTGCAACAACTGCAATATAGTGGAGCGCGGGCTGCACCGGCGTTGTAGGATCGGCTTTTTCCCAGCTCTTAACTTCACCTTTTAGTTTTGCCAGCATTTCTTTAGGTGGCAATTCGCCCAAAATACCCATTCGTTTTGAATATAGGTTACCGTAATAGGCAATAACGCGTTTATAAGGCAATATTGCGCCCGCAAGTGGGTATGGCGTATTTTTTACCGGCCAAAGCCCGGTGGTATCCCCGTGCGACAGTTTCTTCATCAATGAATCGTACTGTTTATGGTCGATCGGTTGATAGCTAACGGGAGCAGCAGCAACGGTATCTTCGGTTTTTGCTGTACTGTCCGCAGCAGGTTTTGCTACTGGAGGAGTGTTGGGTTTGGAGGAGTTGCTTTTGCTGTTGCAACTTTCAAAAAGTGTGATCGAAGCTGCAGTCAACAGCAAGCTTAATGCCAGGTGTTTAAATTTCATTCGGTTTGATTTCTTCATAAAAGGAGAGCTGCAAAATAGCACCATTTCCCTTTCCGCTATGCTGAAAGTTATCAACAGTAGGTTGACCATTTGTAAAATGACAAAAATTTATTAGCCGGGGAATAAATCGAAGATAACAAGACATCTGATACTGAGCATATTTGCCTGTTGGCAAAATTCAAATGGGCAGGTAATCCGGCATTACACCTTATAAAACTTTCCAAACACGCCCAAAGGTAATTTAACGCCCGACGTAGCCTGCAAATAAAGTTCGCCAACCTCCAGGTTTTGGACCGCCGGGTAAGCTGTTTTAAGCAGGTTTTCGACAATGACTGACGAGAAGCCGAGCGAGTAAGCATTTAAAATAAGAAAATGCTCTTCGGGGTCTAGCAGTTGAACGGCTTCCTGTAAAAGCTCGTTAATCTGGTCTTCCAACTTCCACTTTTCGCCGTTGGGACCATGCCCGTATGCGGGTGGATCGAGGATGATACCATTGTATCTTTTACCGCGCTTCACCTCGCGTTTAACAAATTTCAAAGCATCCTCTACTACCCAGCGAATATTCTGCAAACCAGACAGTTCCTGGTTTTCACTTGCCCAGGTTACCACCTGCTTGATCGAGTCGACGTGTGTTGTATCTGCTCCCGCTGCCTGTGCCGCCAGAGATGCACCGCCCGTATAGGCAAACAGGTTGAGTACTTTGGGCTGTGGTGTTTTAAACTTTTTAATGATTTGTGACGAATAGTCCCAATTTACCGCTTGTTCAGGGAAAATACCAACATGCTTGAACGAGGTCAATGCCAATCTGAATTTAATAGCGATATCAGCATTATTATATTCGATATGCCAGCGATCGGGCAGGTTGTTGTTTTTTTTGACCCATTCGCCAGTTGTAGCTGAACGTCCCTTAAACCGGATATGATGCAATTTTTGCCATTCTGACTGGTTCAGCTGCTTAGCCCAAACTGCTTGTGGTTCCGGCCGGATCAGGATGATGGCTCCGAACCGCTCCAGTTTTTCAAAATCGCCGCAATCGATCAATTCGTAATCTTGCCAGTGTTTTGGGGTCAGGAGTTGAATCATGCGATGTGGGTGAGTTGTTAATTAGTGGTTGGATAACAGGTGATTAGTTAATTAGGCCACAAATATAAATAAATCCCTCTCTAAAACCCCTGATACCTGATATCCGATACCTGATTAACCAATCACAACTTCTCCCTCGCTGCTTTCATGAACGGACTGGCGAATACAAATTCGTTTAATTCCTGATTATTGGTGTGGGCGATTTCTTTGTTAGAGCCTTCCCACCATTTTTGCCCGCCATGCAGGAAGATGATATGATCGCCAATTCCCATTACCGAGTTCATATCGTGGGTAACCACAACGGTTGTGGTATTATATTCCTGAGTCAGATCGCTAATCAGGCGATCGATCAGGATGGAAGTAAGCGGGTCGAGGCCCGAATTGGGCTCGTCAACAAACAGATATTTGGGCTGCATGGAAATGGCCCGGGCAATGCCCACGCGTTTTTTCATTCCGCCCGAAAGTTCGGATGGGTGCAATTTGCCCTTTCCATCGAGGTTTACTCTTTTCAGACAAAAATTGGCACGGTCCTGTTTTTCGCTTTTGCTCATATCCGTAAACAGGTTAAGCGGAAACATAATATTATCTGCAACACTCATCGAGTCGAATAGCGCTGAGTTTTGAAAAAGCATTCCGATCTCTTTGCGTATAGGTACCCGTTCGCGGAAATGCATATTTGTAAAGTTCTGCCCATCGAAAAAGACATCACCATTGGTAGGTTCGTGCAGCCCTACAATGCATTTTAGCAAAGTAGTTTTACCCGAGCCGGAGCCGCCGATGATAAGGTTGTTCTTGCCGGGCTTAAATTCGGCGGAGATCCCTTTCAGTACCTCATTCTCGCCGAAGGTTTTAACAATGTCTTTGGTTTCGATCATAACAATACGCGGGAAATAACTAAATCGGCAAATAAGATCATGATACAACTGTAAACTACTCCGCGGGTTGCTGCCTGCCCGACCTCGAGTGCACCACCGGAAGTGTAAAAGCCCTGGTAAGCACATATTGAATTAATGAGGAAGCCAAAAACGATAGCTTTTACAGCGCAAACGGTTACAATAAGCGGGTTAAATCCATCGGTAAGTCCGGCAAGATAGTCGGCAGTAGATACTTCTTTTGAGGCGGCACAGGCCAGATAACCCCCACTCAACCCCAATATTACCGAAACTACCACCAATACCGGGATCATGGTTACACCGGCAATGATCTTAGGCGAAATTAGAAAACCCGGGGCATTTACGCCCATAATCTCGAGAGCATCTATTTGTTCGGTAACCCGCATGGTTCCAATTTGTGAAGCTATACTTGATCCTATTCTACCAGCCAGTACAAGTGCGCAAATCGTAGGGCTAAACTCAAGTATGGTTGAATCGCGTGTTATACCGCCAACTACCGTTTTGGGAATAAAATCGCTGACCAGCTGAAAAGCGGTTTGAATAGTAGCTACTGCACCAATAAATAACGAAATAATGACAATAATGCCTAAGGAACCAATGCCTTCGGAAACCATTTCGCGCATTACTTCGGCCCAATAAACACTGAATTTCTCAGGTTTTCTGAAACTTAATCGCAATAAAAGCAGGTATCGTCCTAAACTATGAAACATTCAATGTGCGTAAAACGGCTAAAAATACTGTTTTTGCAATTACTTTTCATGTTGACCGGATCAACATTAATAAATAGTGCTGTAGCAATATCCTTTTAAATAACGTAATTGCAGAAAATGTTTTTATACAATATTTTAAACCTGCCAGTCATCTGTAACCCATGAAAAGTTTTCTGCTACTCCTATCAATATTGATTTTGAACTTCCCGGCCTTTTCGCAAACCCGAAACAACCTATCAATTACTTACGGTATGAATGCGAATCTTGTCGATATTCACGGAGCGATCGGCGATTTCGGCTATACTGCCGAAGACGGGAAATCTATTGGTATAAGTTATATCCGCAGTTTTAACAAAGTATTTTCGATTGAAACAGGTTTGTTTTATTCTGCAAATAATATCAGGCTATCAACAATTCAGGTTCCGCGGGGCGATTTTTTTTATGATGGTGTTGTTAAAATGCTATCGGTGCCGCTCTATACACGGATCACCTTCCTGAAATATTTATTTGCACAGGGTGGGTTTTTGCTGGATCACCAAACCAACTATGCACAATCTGGTGTAGTTAACGATCAGTCGGGCCTTGGATTTGAAATGGGATTTGGTGGTAATTGCAATTTCGGACCCGTATCAATTTTTATCAACCCTTATTTTTGCAGACATGCGCTTAACGCTCGAAATAATTTAATTGAAGGCGGAGCTAAATTGGGACTTGGCTATAATTTTTAAAAAAAATACCGGATTTGTTCAATCCAGTATTTTTTTACCCCTTACGATCACTACAGCGATGATCAAGATGATCGGCGTAAGGGTAATTACAGTTCCTACAATTGCCATCGGGTCCATGCTGCTTAGTTTTAGTTTCATTTATATCGCAGCAATAAGCGTACCTTTTTTTTAAAAGCTTATAAAACAGCCGATAATCGCTATTATTCAAAGTGTTTGCGGCCACAAACGGGATTTGATGGGGATTATGTTCTACGTATAGACAATTTCGGGGAAGCTGCTCTGTTAAGGCCAATCAACGGCCCGCCTGCTGGCGGTACTGTTCACCGTTAAATTACCCTGTTTTACCGAGAAATAGTTTAGGCTTCCCCAAAACTTTGCTGGCAATATTTAAATACCCATTAGATTTGTATTGTCAAAACACCAGTTGTAAATGAAAAATGTATTGATCACTGCTTCAACCAAAGGAATAGGCCGCGCTATCGCTATAGCTTTTGCAAAAGAAGGCGTAAACCTGGCAATATGCTCACGGAGCGCAGCCGAACTTCAAAGCTTCAAGCAGGAATTACTGGCAATAGATCCTGCTATCAAGGTTGTGATTGAAGCTATTGATGGCAGCGATAAAGTTCAACTACTGGAGTTCGCGAAAAATGCCGAAAAGGAACTTGGTTTCATTGATACTGTTGTAAACAACCTGGGCATGTTTGACCCGGTAAGTATTTTGGACGAAACAGACGATGCCTTTGACAGGCAATTGCAAACTAACCTGATGCCTGCCTATCATTTGTATAAATTCTTTGGCAAAAAAATGCAGGAGGAACGGACGGGGCATTTTTTTACCATCTGTTCGGTAGCTGCATTAGAGCCGATAGCCGGAGCCGGTACCTATAGTATAACAAAGATTGCGTTGCTGGGACTTACCAGGGTAATGAAGCTTGAAATGCAGGCACATGATGTAAAAGTGACGGCCGTTATACCTGGGTCAACGCTTACGAATTCGTGGGAGGGTACTACAATAAGTCCGGATAAGTTTGTATTGCCCGAAGACGTAGCCTCGGCTATAATAAATATTCGTAAGATGAGCGTTGGCGCTAACGTCGACGAAATTATTATCAGACCCGTAGGGGGGCAAGTTTGAGGCTAGATGATGGTTAATTATAAGTTTTAGGTTTAAGAAAATAGAAAAAAAAGAATATGGAAAAGCGATTATATAGAAACGAATACCGGAAGAAACTAGCCGGTGTTTGTGCAGGCCTCTCGGAATATATGAGCATCGATGTGGCTTTTGTGCGCCTGTTTTTTGTTCTGGCGTGTGTATTACATGGCGGCGGCTTGCTTATTTACATTGTTTTATGGATAGCGCTGCCAAAAAAACCGTTCCCCTATGTCGATCCAACCGTTGATTATACGGTTCCGCCACCAAATGCGGATGCAGGATCTACTGGTAACTGGGCCCCTTCAAACTTTGGTAGCCCTACCTTCCAGGCCGGGCAGTTTGGAGCAAGTCAGGGGATTGATCAAACTTTTGGTACGAAGCCGGGGGGAGCATCGCTGACGGCCATCATCATTGGCGTGGTACTGATACTGATCGGTGGTTCGATCTTGTTGAATAACCTGAATATTATCCCCGATTGGGATATCGAACATTTATGGCCGCTGATACCAATCACAGTGGGACTTATCCTGATGCTGTCTGGTAGCTGGAAAAAAAACATCCCAGAGCCGCAATGGCAGCAAGCCGCCGGGGCTAAGCCCGAAGAACCGGCCGAAAATACTTCCCCGAAAGAGGATAGTGAAGAACCTAAAGCTTAATAATTATAAAATAGAAAGATCATGAAAAACGATAAATTGGTACCAGGCATGATCCTGGTGATTATTGGAGCCATATTCCTGCTCTATAATTTCGGCTACCTCGATTTCCATTGGGAGAACTTTGCTACACTCTGGCCGCTGTTCATTGTGATGGTAGGTGTAAACCTCTTGCTTGCGCACAATAACTCGGCCTGGGCTTCCATTCTCAAAATATCAGTGGTAGTGGGCGGTTTCGCTCTAATACTGTTCGTTAATTTTGATGGGCATGTGCGCTGGTGGCCACATTCAAGCTATTCTTTCAATTCTGATTCCGACGACGAAAACGATGATGACAGCGCTAATAATCATGCAAAAATTACAAACGTTTCTGGCAAGGGTGAGTTTAACGAACCCTATAAAGCAGGTATAAAAATTGCCCGGATCAATATCAGTGGCGGGGCAGCTACTTACAGGCTTGCGGATACTACCAGCCAGCTATTTAAAGCTGACACCCGCGATTTTAAGGGCCAGTACGAATTTCTTACCCGCCAGGAAGATTCAGTTTATGTGATGGATTTCAAGATGAAAAACAATCATATCAGCAGCTGGGGTAATAATAATAATTCGAACAGTGTGTATATGAGCCTGAATACCCGCCCTGAATGGGAAATGACCATCAACGCAGGGGCTACAGACTTGAATTTCGACCTTTCAAAATACAAGATCCGTTCGGTAGAGTTGAATGGCGGAGCTGGTAGTTTTGTTTTGAAGACTGGCGAGCCACTGACAACTACCAATGTTGAAATATCTGCCGGCGCAGCCGATGTTACCGTAAACATTCCGAAAGATGCTGCCTGCCAGATTGAATCTGATACCGGTTTGTCATCAAATACCTTCGATGGCTTCACTAAAAACGACGACGGGCATTACGAAACTGCCGGTTTCGATGCGGCAAAGAATAAATTGTATATCCATATCAGCGGTGCCGTTTCTGATTTTAAGGTACATAAGTATTGAGAATATAGTTGAAACGTTTTAATGTTGGAACGTTCAAGGTTTTAATGTCGAACAATGAATATTAAATGTCGAATAGCGATTGATTCGTTGGCATTTGATATTCATTGTTCGATATTTACGCAATTATGAGTGAATACTTTCTCGTTATCAAGGGTAAGCCCGCCGGGCCGTTTAACATCGATGAGTTAAAAAACATGCGGTTAAAACCCGATGATTTCCTGAAGACTTCGGCAATGTCCGATTTTAAGGAAGCCCATGAAATTGCCGAACTGCGATCTTTATTCAATTTTCAGCAAAGAACAACCGCCCCTCAGTATTTTGCCGGGCTCGATCAGCGGCTGGCGGCCGCTCTGCTTGATCTGCTGATAGTTTCAGGGATATATATCCTTCCGGCTTTTGTAGCCGTTATGCTGATCGACGATCATGAAATCCGGATCGGAATAGCAGTCAGCTTGTTATTGCTTATCCCTCTTTCTAATTTTATCTACCATGTGGTTTGGGAAGGCTCGGCTAAGCAAGCTACCTATGGTAAGCAGATACTCGGTATAAAAGTGTGCGATATCAATGGTCTTCCGATTGGGCCAGGCCAGGCATTTGGCCGAAATTCAGCAAAGCTATTTTCTGTTTTATCCCTGGGTATCGGGTTATTAGTATGCTTTTTTAATCGGAAACAACAAACTCTTCATGATATTATAGCAGGAACACTGGTAGTAAAGGAGCGATTGTTTTAAGGTTGGAGTGTTTAAATGTTGCTAAACTTATCTGATTAAAGATTTAAATAGCCTTAATTTCTTCAAAATAAGCATATACCTCATCAAATATTTCCCGGTCCTTGCCTTTGATCCAGCGCTGACGGAGCACTACTTCCGATCCATATTCGGTTTCGTGTTTCAATTTGATGATGATACGGGACGAGTTGCGGCCTATCTCGTGATCCAGGTCTTTGATATAACTCCATTCGATCACAATATTGCGGGTATAATCAATAATTCCCTGTTCATTAAGCTCAAGCGCAATTTTGCGCTGTAAAGCCGGTGCCAATCTTTTAATCAAAACAAAGCCCAGCAATCCAAGGAAAACCAGGTCGGCAAAAACAATAAGGCCGACTGCCAGATTATTATGCACCAATAGAGCATCGCGCAGGTTAACGTAGGTGATGCCGCAAAAAACAAGCGGCAATGCAATCCCCAGTAGGGCAGAAGCAAGGCTATAGGGGTAGCGGATGGGGGTGGGCATGGGTATTTTGTCTGCTCTAAAATAGTTAATAATTCTTTGCTTCCAATTTTTACCTGTTTTTGCAGGATAGATAAAAATCAATTTTGAGTAGTGTAATTATTTTGAAAAAACATACGGTAATTGAAACGCATGAATAATTGGAAGATACAACTGAGGCTTGCCGCCCTGCGTTTTGGGCCTTGTTATAGAAAGGGCTGCATAGCTTCAGGATGAATTAATAGCTAATTGGGAGCGGGTGAAACAACTGGAAACGCTAAGGACGATACCGCCGCTAGTTTAGTCAAAGTAATCGCAAATTAATAACATCCCTCCCTGATAGCTATCTGGACAACTTTACAACATTCCAACAAATCCTTTCATCCAACTTTCCCGTAAATCAGTAATTTTGTAAAAAAATTAACCTATGGATGCCGGAGCTATCAAAGCACTGCAAGGACGTTACTGTAATTCGTTGACCCAATACTTGCGTTTTGTGACACGCGAGGTGCATATAGGCGACGTGCCCCTGGGCGGCAATAACCCCATCCGCATCCAAAGCATGACTACTACCGATACCATGAATACCATGGGTACCGTGGAGCAGTCGATCCGCATGATCGAGGCTGGCTGTGAATATGTGCGTATTACTGCGCCCAGTATTAAAGAGGCGCAGAACCTGGCCGAAATAAAAAAGCAATTACGTAGTCGCGGGTATACCACGCCTTTGGTGGCTGATATCCACTTTACGCCCAATGCCGCTGAAGTAGCAGCACGCATTGTTGAAAAAGTACGTGTTAACCCCGGCAATTACGCCGATAAAAAGAAATTCGATCAGATAGCTTATACGGATTCCGAGTACCAGGCCGAACTGGAACGCATCTACCAGAAATTTTCGCCGCTGGTTAAGGTTTGTAAAGAATATGGCACAGCCATGCGCATCGGCACCAACCATGGCTCATTGAGCGACCGAATCATGAGCCGCTATGGCGATACACCCCAGGGCATGGTAGAGTCGGCGATGGAGTTTATGCGCATCTGCGAAATGCTCAATTACCACGAGCTGGTGATCTCGATGAAATCGAGCAACCCGCAAGTGATGGTACAGGCATACCGTTTGCTTGTAGAAACTATGGTTGCCGAAGGGATGAATTACCCATTACATCTTGGCGTAACCGAAGCCGGCGACGGTGAGGACGGTCGTATCAAATCGGCTGTTGGAATCGGTACTTTACTGGAAGATGGCCTCGGGGATACCGTGCGCGTTTCTCTTACCGAAGAACCCGAAGCAGAAGCGCCGGTGGCTATTGCTCTGGTACAACGATATGTGGAAAGGGCGAAAGGCGAACATACTGGAAATGAAAATAACCTCTCACCTTTAGCCTTTAACCTTTCACCTATCCACGACCCCTATTCTTATAAGAAACGCGACACTTACGAGGCCAACACTTTCATTGGGGGGCACATGGTGCCACGGGTGGTGGTAGATCTGTCGCATGCCAACCTGAAGGATCCGGCAGTACTGAATGATGCCGGTTATATTTACGCGCCATTGCTGGATAAATATTCGATGGGAGAGCAGTCGGTTGATTTTGTGTACCTGGCCGATCAGTTACCCTCTTTTAATTTTCCAGGCAATTTGAAGCAATTGTATAATTATGCCACATGGCAGAAGCTGATCATTAAAACCAATTGCCACCCGGTTTTCAGCCTGCAGGAATATATTGCTGATGTCGACCGCTCTTCTGCATTGAACCTGGTCAAAATAAAAAATGCCGACCTGGCTTCCGATGCTTTTGGTTTGATCCCCATGGATAAAAGCCTTGTTTTTGTATTGGAGACGGACGAATTGCACGGCATGGCCGATCAGCGTGCATTTTTTTTTCAATTGGAAGAATTAGGCCTGGATATGCCAGTTATTATAAGAAGATCGTACCAATTTCAGACTCAGAGCTCCGGACTAAATACTCAGGGCTTACAACTTCACGCTTCCACCGACCTTGGTGCCCTTCTCATCGATGGCTTCGGCGATGGTATCTGGATAGATGCGCCGGGAATTGATACTAAAATAATAACCTCTACCGCATTTGGTATCTTACAAGCCACCCGCTCGCGCATATCCAAAACCGAATATATATCCTGCCCCAGCTGTGGTCGAACGCTTTTCGACCTGATGGTTACTACGCAAATGATACGCAGCAGAACCAGTCACCTCAAAGGTTTGAAAATAGGTATCATGGGCTGCATCGTTAATGGTCCCGGTGAAATGGCCGATGCCGATTATGGCTATGTAGGTTCGGGAACCGACAAAGTGACACTATATCGTGGTAAAGAAGCGGTAAAGAAAAATATCACCTCATTAAATGCACTCGACGAACTTATTAATATCATTCGTGAGGATGGGAATTGGATAGAGCCGGCTTAATTATTCAAACGGCTTGAACGAAGAAAATAACTGAGTAGCTTCTTGAACTGTACCGATCGGTATATAATTGCAAACTTCAGCATACTCACCCCACATTTTCAATACCTCAGGGTTTGAATGCGCGTTTCTGATGGCTTCTTCCGATATCCATTCAAATACCTCGATAATTGTCCCATCGGTCGCCTCCATCATAATTGATTGGCGGTCCGTCACCAAACCTTCCTTATGCAATCGTGGTAAATGTGTGCGCATCAAAGATTTCAGCGCGTCGTTCTGGCCCTCTTTAGGCTTGTAGCATGATATGACGATGATTCCCATTGGTGTTTGGCTTTTAGTTCATAGTCGATAGTCGATAGTCCATAGTCCATAGTCCATAGTCCATAGTCCATAGTCCATAGTCCATAGTCCATAGTCCATAGTCCATAGTAATTTGGGTTAACCCCAAGTTAGGTAAATAATTTCGCATTTGAAATTTCGCACTCCGGATTCCTTTGCCTCTCATTCCGCATTTGGCATTCCGCACTCCGCACTCTTTTGCCTCTCATTCCGCATTTGGCATTCCGCACTCCGCATACCTTGTCACTCATTCCGCATTCCTTATTAAGACCCAAGGCTTAGGACATAAAAGGAATCCACCATTCAGAATTAAGGGGTCCAACAACTTCGGAAGGCTTACCGGGCTCGGGAGCGAAGAGTTTGATGTTGCGTTCTTTGGCATACTGTAACAACAGTTCAATAGGCTCGAACCAGGCGTGGGTTGAAAGGTTAAATGTGCCCCAGTGGATCGGCATCATCAATGCGCCACGGAGCGCGAGGTGTGCATTGGCTGCGTGATCGGGACCCATATGAATATCCGCCCAGTTTTTGCCGTAAGCACCAATTTCAAGCATGGTCAGGTCAAATGGACCGAAGGTATCGCCGATCTCTTTAAACCCCGGCCACCATCCGGAGTCGGCACCAAAAAAGATATTATGTTTTGGTCCACGCAAAACAAAAGAAGCCCACAGTGTTTCGTTGCGGTTGACAATACCTCTGCCCGAAAAATGCCTTGAAGGCAGGGAGGTCAGCACGATATCGTTAGCGATCAGTGCGCTATCGCCCCAATCCAATTCGGTAATAAAATTAGCGTTGAGTCCGCATTTTTCCAGGTAAGGCGTTATGCCCAGTGAGCAGAAGAAAGGGGTTTTTTTATCTGCAAAAAATTGCATCGTCGGCTTATCCAGGTGGTCGTAATGATCATGAGAGATCAGTACAGCATCCAGTTCGGGCAATTGATCCAGGGGCAGTGAAGGCTTGAAAAAACGTTTCGGACCCATAAAAGACAGGAAAGATGCACGGTCGCCCCAAACAGGGTCGGTTAAAATACGATGACCATCAATCTCAATCAGCAGGCTCGAATGCCCTATCCAGGTAATCCGTAAGCCACTTGCTGGTGGCTTGCTATAAAGCGTAATGTCTGTAACAAATGGCCCGAGTGGCTTTTTAGGCACTGTTTCTGCTTTATTACTTAAGTATTCACGAAGGATGGGGATGAAATTTTCAAAACCGGCCTCTTTGGTAGGGATCGGGTTTTGGTATTTGCCATCCTTCTTTTGGGCACCACTTAAATCCATGTACAAGTATCGTTATTATTGTGATACGTCTATCTAAAGATTTTAGATTGCGAACGGGGGATTTTGTTTCATGCTTTTACGAGCGGTTTTGTATACCACCCTGCCCATATGATTAGTAGCGGTTGCAAAACCAGCAAACGTATCCAGGCCAGCATGGGTGTTACTGTCAAACTGCCTAATTTCAGAGGAGCGTCGCCTATCATAGCTATATGTACCGGCAAAAAAGCCAGCAGCATTAATATGATTCCATATGCCGCATAGCGTCTTGTTGGAGTAAATAGCAAAGCCCCGCCGAAAAATATTTCAAATGAACCTGCCAGGATATTTATTAAATGGGGCCAGGGCAAGTAACGTGGTATAATGGCAAGGTAGCCCACCGGCGATATAAAATGGTTAAGGCCCGCCACC
>CAIPPO010000203.1 GCA_903866915.1 uncultured Mucilaginibacter sp.
ACACAGCCCCGCTGCGCTTTTTGATTATCTCTTAGTTTTTATAAGAACTTTGCTCCTTGCCTCGCGGTTCGGATTATTTAGTATCGCTGTTAAACGATTACTTTTCTGTTTTGGATACCGAAAATCGCTTCCGGTATTTTTTGACCCTCTGTGGGCCTGTTTGTTTTGGGACTGCAAAGGTAAGAACCTTTTTCGCTTCTGCAAAACTTATTTAAATAAAATATTTTTTGCTTTTTAACTCCTCTCAGAACAATCCGCTACCTCATTTGCGGGCTGCAAAGGTAAGCAGATATTTGGCTTCAGCAAACCCTTACCCCAAAAAAGGCGTTAGTGTAGTTGCAACACTCTACAAATCAGTGTGAAAAAATTTTAATTGTTGACAGCCATCTCCTTTGTCTTTCTACCCTTATACTATATGGTAACATCTGGCAAGGTTAAATGGCTGTTGATAATTCTTCATATTTTCATCTTTCCGGGCATCAGCAGCGCCCAGCAAACCCAAATTAGCGGCCAGGTGATCGATCGGTATCTCGAAAGTATGCCTGGTGTAAGCATAATTAACCAAAACACAAAAGCTTCTGCTAAAACAGACAAACATGGTCGTTACCTTATTAAAGCTACAGCGAACGATCTGCTGATCTTTAATTCGCCCGGACTAAGTATTGAAAAACGATTCGTCCAAAATAATAAAGAACCAATAAACGTTATACTTATCAATCGTTCCTATAACGCATGCGGCTTTAAAATACACCTGTCATCAGAAAAAGAAAAAAGCCAGGTTGAAAAATACTATCAGCAACTGCAAAACGAAGCCTATCAAAAGGCCAAATGGAACTAATTCAAAACATCCTAAAGTTAAAAGATGTTAAATACTTTATAAGCTTAAGCAGGGCCTTTATATTAGCTGCCTGGTAAATAAATAATTGACTGATTTATAAATTAGCGTATCTTTGCAAAATGTTTAAAAAACAACGTCCTATTCTATCGGTATTGTTGGTAGCTCTTATTTTGTTGGTTGGTGGCTGTAAAAGCAAGTTTGAAAAGCTTAAAGCCAGCAACGATAACAAGAAGAAATACGACGCTGCTATTGCCTACTATAATAAAAAGGACTACAGCCACGCGCTGGAGTTGTTTGAAACATTGGTACAGCGCTACCGCGGTCAGGATGGCGCACAGGATTTGTACTATTATTATGCCTATACCAATTACCGATTAAAAGACTATACGTCGGCAAGCTATCATTTTAAACAGTTTTCGGATACTTATCCGCAAAGTCAAAGGGCCGAGGAGTGTAGCTTCATGAGCGCTTATTGTTATTACCTGGATTCGCCGGTCTTTTCGCTTGATCAGGAAAACACAACGAAAGCAATAGATAAATTACAGTTGTTCATTAACCTTTACCCAAAGAGCGACCGTGTGGCGGAAGTTTCAAAACTTATCCAGAATCTACGCGACAAACTGGAACGTAAGGCATATGAAAATGCTAAACTGTATTTAACTATAGGTGATTACCAATCGGCGGTTATCGACTTCGGCAACGTTTTGCGCGATTACCCCGATACGAAATATGCTGAGGAGATGGAATATTTGACCATTAAGGCTCAGTTTGAATACGCAGATCATAGCAATATGTTCAAGCAAGAGGATCGTTTTGGACAGGTAGTAAATTTCGAACAGCAATTTGCTGAAAAATACCCTTCAAGCAAATTCCTCGCAGACGCTGTTTCTATCAAGAAAAATAGTGAACAAGGTATCGTTAAAGCAAAACGCGAGTTGGCACAATACGCCAACGACATTAAATATGCCCGCCGTTTCGAAAAAAGAGATACATTAACCGGCAATACCCCAACAGAAAAAATAAATACGAATCAAAAAGCACCAGCTCAATAAAATTGATATGACCAATATTGCAAACAAACCCGCTGTAGCTAGCAGCACTATCACCCGCGATTTGCGCGATCTGGATATTAAAACCGATAACATATACGAGTCGATCGTAATTATGTCGAAACGCGCCAACCAGATATCAAACAATGTAAAGGAAGAATTGCACCAAAAACTTTCTGAATTTGCATCGTCAAATGATAACCTGGAAGAAATATTTGAAAATCGCGAGCAGATAGAAATATCAAAGCATTACGAGAAATTACCAAAACCATCCCTGGTTGCTATTCAGGAGTTTTTGGAAGATAAGATCTATTATCGTAACCCAACCAAGGAATAAGCTTAGCTGTTCCCGGATTTTAAAATTCAAAATTCAAAAAAAGGCTTCGGCCAAGCAGGATCATTGTTATTATAGACGCCTGTTTCTTTTGAATTTTGAATTTTTATTTTTTACTTTCATTACATGCTTGAGGGCAAAAAAATCATTCTTGGCGTTTGCGGCAGTATCGCAGCCTATAAATCGGCTACGCTAATCAGGCTGATGATAAAAGCCGGCGCAACCGTACAGGTGGTGATGACGCCCGATGCTACCAACTTTATTACGCCACTCACGCTCTCCACTCTTTCAAAACGCCCGGTTTTGGTAGCCTATTTTACGCCCGAAACCGGAGAATGGAACAACCATGTTGAATTAGGATTATGGGCCGACCTGCTCGTCGTTGCTCCGGTCAGTGCCAATACGCTGGCAAAAATGGCTGGAGGGCTCAGCGATAACCTGCTTACTGCCGTGTACTTATCGGCCAAATGCCCGGTTTATATTGCTCCTGCGATGGACCTGGATATGTGGAAGCATGATGCCACCCGTCAAAATATTGCACAATTGCAATCTTTTAACAATATCCTGATCAGACCGGGATCCGGCGAACTGGCAAGCGGACTTTATGGCGAAGGTCGTATGGCCGAGCCGGAAGAAATCGTGCAGTTTATCAGCGATGATGTAAAAAGCAAATTGCCATTGGCAGGGCAAAATATACTCGTAACCGCAGGCCCTACGCACGAAGCAATTGACCCTGTTCGGTTTATTGGCAATCATTCTTCCGGGAAGATGGGCTTTGCCATTGCCGATAGATTTGCATCCATGGGCGCAGATGTGACTCTGGTTGCCGGACCAACTTCCGAAAAAAGCACCTATAAGCATATCAGGCGGGTTGACATTACATCGGCAGCAGAAATGCTTGACGCCTGCCTCCGTTTTTACCCTGAATCAAAAGCCTGTGTGATGTGTGCCGCAGTTGCCGATTATACTCCAGTTAATGTTGCAGCACAAAAAATTAAAAAATCAGACAAGGAATTGCATATCGATCTGAAAAAAACCGTCGATATTTTGAAAACCCTTGGTCAACAAAAAGAAAACGGGCAGGTCCTGGTAGGTTTTGCGCTGGAGACCAATGATGAGGAAAAAAACGCTATAGAAAAGTTGCAAAAGAAAAACCTCGACTTTATTGTGTTAAATTCGCTTAACGATATAGGTGCCGGTTTTAAGACCGATACCAATAAGATAACCATTATTGATAACAAGCTACAAAAAACCACCTTTAAATTAAAGGATAAAGAGCAGGTAGCAGTTGACATCTGTAGTAAAGTTGCTGAATTGATCAATGCGAAAAATTAGTCTGTATATCATCTTCCTTTTTATAGGCTACTCGGCCGGCGCGCAGGATCTGAATGCCCAGGTGAAAGTTATTTCGGGAAAAATCCAAACCAGCAACCGTCATATCTTTCAATCGCTTGAAACTGCAATGAAAGATTTTTTGAACGGAAGGAAATGGTGCCAGGAACCGATCCTGCCGCAGGAACGCTTCGAATGTACTTTTGTGCTTAACATTACAGCCTGGGATGGCAACAGCAATTTTAGCGGCGAATTGCAGGTGCAATCATCGCGACCTGTTTTCAACAGCAGCTACTCATCGCCGGTAATGAATGTAAATGATAAAGATTTTGATTTTACTTATAGTGAAGGCTCTACCGTCGACTATTCGGATCAAACATTCACCAGTAACCTCGCATCGGTAATGGCTTTTTATGCTTACACGATCATTGGGCTCGACTACGATACCTTTGGCCGCCTGGGCGGCACACCTTACTTTCAGCAGGCACAGGCTGTAGTTACCAATGCCCAGTCAAATGGCGCTTATAAGGGTTGGAAGGCTTTTGACGGAAACATCACCCGCTATTGGTTATCCGAAAACCTGAACAGTCGCGCCTACCTGCCCCTGCGAAACATCTTGTACGACTATCATCGCAATGGTCTCGACCAAATGGCCGATAATGTTGCCAGGGGCCGCAAAGCAATAGACGACCTTTTACCCACCCTGGCGCAAACAGACCGCACCCGGCTGGGCGCCATGTTTCCCCTCATTTTCTTTACCGCTAAAAGCGACGAATTGGTTTCTATCTACAGCAAAGCTGATTCGCGCGAAAAAAGCGCTGCACTTACAGCGCTAACCCAGGCCGATCCTTCTAACGGGCAGAAGTACCAGGGGATTGGGAGGTAGTTTTTGTTTAGTTGTATTAGTTGCTCTGGTTGTATTAGTTGTATTAGTTGCCCCGATAGCTATCGGGACGGTTGTCATGTAGTCAAATTCCAATGACTTAATGACCTAAACCTATACATCAGTTTATCCTGCATCATCCTTCGGTCCCGATAGGTATCGGGATCCGGACTTTCGGACTTTCGGACTCCCGATAGCTATCGGGATAAAACTTTCCGTACCAAAAAAACATGCCCACTGTAACACTTCTATTTTCCCAGCGTCTTTTATCTACGAAATAAATCGTAAACAAAATTTGCAAATACGAAAACTATCGTAGATATTTGTACGAAGGAATTCGTAATAAGAAAATGAATATGGAAATTAAGCCAACAGAAAGCGAACTTGAAATATTGCAGGTACTTTGGAAAATGGGCAAAGCAACAGTACGTGAAGTTCATGAAGAATTGTCCAAAACTAAAGGTGCGGGCTATACGACTACGCTTAAACTGATGCAGATAATGGACGAGAAGGGGCTTGTAGAACGTGATACCACTTCAAAAACGCATATCTATAAGCCAGTATATACCCAGGAAAAAGCGCAGGAAAGTGCCCTCGACCGGATTTTATCAACGGTATTTGAAGGATCTACCTCTGACCTGGTGATACAGGCCCTGGGGCACCACAAAGCATCGAAAGATGAGATTGAGGCTATCAGGAAGTATCTTGAACAATTTGGAGGCAAATAATTAGTTAACCTGTGCCCGGGTAATCAGTTAACCAGGCAACAAATCACTAAACAATGGAAACCATACTCTATAACATCAGCCAGGTAGTTGGCGTTGCAATTATCCACTCCATGTGGCAAGGATTGTTTGTTTATCTTTTTATGCAGTTATTGCTGCTTTCTTTCCAGTCTTTACCTGCCCGGTATAAACACAATTTAGCCATGCTCGCTTTGGGAGCTGTTACCGTATGGTTCATTTGTACTCTGGTTGGCGAAATACGCGTTTATCAGTGGGTAGCACTAGATAGCGACGACGCAAACAAAAACATAATACCGGGTTTATGGGCTTTACCCTTGCATTTAACACATGCAGCGGTTATTAATGCCCGATATGTTTATACCATTGAAGGTTTTTTGCCCTTTATTACGCTAATATACGTTGCGGGATTAGTTTACAATACCTGCAGGTTACTGTTTAGTCGCAGTAAATTTTCTGAATTACGCCAAAACATCAGTATCGACATTGTATTGATGCGCAAACTAAATGAATTTGCAGAAAAGCTCGATATAGAAAAACGTGTAAAATTTGGATTAAGTACCCTAATTAATGTGCCCTGTGCCTTTGGTCATGTAAAACCTTTTATACTCTTGCCGGCAGCGATCGCAACCAGCCTCTCGATTGAAGAGATCGAGGCAATTTTATTGCATGAGCTGTCACACATTAAACGTAACGACTACCTGCTTAACCTGGTACAACAAGCCATGCAGGTGTTACTTTTCTTTAATCCATTTGCCCATTTAATCGGCCGCTGCATTAACCGCGAACGCGAAAATGCCTGCGACGATATGGTAATAGCGTCGACGCAAAAACCAATAGTGTATGCGCATGCACTGTTGAAATTAGAACAATCCCGAACACAGTTAGGAGAGCTAGCCCTTGCCGCTACAGGGAAAAGGTATCACTTATTAAACAGGATCGAAAGAATCATGAAAACGAAAAAACCTATTGGCGACGTACGCCACATATTACTCGCTCTTGTCGTGCTAACGGCAAGCATTACCGGCTTGGCCTGGTTAAATCCGGGCATCGCACAGGGCAAAATATCTTTTAATAAAATTAAGCCCGAGATCATTAACAGTCTTTTTGCCGATACAGGGCACAAAAAATCGGTTGCAAAAGCAAAGCAAACCGCTTCAAATAGCAACGATACTTCCAATCCTTCCAAACAAAAAACAAAAGATGAATTAAAAAAACACGTCGATCAATACAGTAGCCAGGTTGATCAGCTTAACCAGAAATATCAGGCCGAGATGGAAAAGTACGGCAACCAAATGTCTAAATATTATAACAGTGGTGAGTGGAAAAAGTACCAGGAGCAGATGGATGTATACGGTAAAAAAATGGAGGAATATTACAATAGTCCCGAATGGAAGAAACTTCAGGAGCAAATGGAAGTTGAAAGTAAGAAAATAGAAAACTTTTATAATAGTGCAGCATGGAAAGATTTGGAGGCTAATCAGCAGAAGATGTCGGACGATTTCGAATCTAAATGGGCAGAAACTCCGGAAACCAAAGCACTAAGCACCAAAATGGAAAAGATGGGCAAGGATATAGAGCACTATTACAACAGTGCTGAATTTAAAGCCCTGAACCAGCGTCTTGAAAAAAAATATGGCATTCCACATGGTTACAAGTACGATTTTAATCACAACGGTGCAAATTTCAGTAAAACCAATGAAAACTTCTTGAAGTACCAGGAAGAATTGAAAAACCAGGTGCCGCCAGCGGTCAAAGCAGAAACCGATGAATTATCGAAATCGGGAGCACAACTAAATGAACATTTCAACTCCCCTGAGTTTCGCGAAAAATCCGAACAATTAAGGAAAATGGTCGATAGCCTGTCCAGGATGAGTTCACAAAAGGCTATCAAAGAGGCACAGGAACAAATGAAGCAGGTAAGCCAACAGATGCGCGCATATCAAAACAGCCCCGAACTTAAAAAAATACAGGACGAAATGCGCCAGGCCAGCATCGGCATGCAGCATTACCAGAACAGCCCGGAACTGAAAAAATTGCAAGAGCAAATGCGGATCACCCAGAAAAAGATGCAGGAATATTTTAATTCACCAGAGTTTAAGAAACAGATGGAGGAATTAAAAAATCAAAACTGGAAGATGGATACACCAGACGACAAAACCTTCGCGCCTGATAAACCAAATTTCGCCCCGGACAAGCCTGATACCAGCGGAAAAAATTGAATTGGGTTGCCCCGATAGCTATCGGGA
>CAIPPO010000204.1 GCA_903866915.1 uncultured Mucilaginibacter sp.
AAAATGCACCCTGATACACAGAGCGTTATATAGATGCATTAATGACCGGTTAATTTTTGATCAATCCATTAATATTGAGGCGATTACAGGTATTAATCCGCGCGACCGGAAATTTTCGGGCATTTGACCCTTTAACACTTTGGTTATCAGGCATTTTCAATTTCCGGTCGGGCATAGCGTTTTGAACACCTAAACCCATGCCTATCAATAACTTGCATAAAAGTGGCCAAACGACCGGAAACATCAATGCCACTTTTCGCTTATAAATGCCTGTAGAACAGTGCATTTTCGGGTGAAAACAGGTGGTAGAGGGGTGTTTTACGTGAACACTGATCCTGTTTTATTTCCCAATCTATCATTCGGACTTTCGGACTTTCGGACTTCTACCGACTTTCGGACTACACCAATCAACTAAATTTTCTATTTTTGCCTGTGAGCAGAAAAAACTCCGGTTCAAATTCAATGGACATATCAGTAGTAGTACCTCTTTATAACGAAGTGGAGTCATTGCCCGAGCTTACCTCATGGATAAGCCGTGTGATGGACGAAAACGGCTTCAGTTACGAGATCATTCTGATTGACGATGGCAGCAATGACGGATCATGGGACATGATTGGGCGTTTGCAGGGTGCCAATGCGCATATCAGGGGTATCAAATTCAGGCGTAATTATGGCAAATCGGCAGCATTGAATGTAGGTTTCGAGGCTACCAAAGGTAACGTTGTTATAACGATGGATGCCGACCTGCAGGATAGCCCGGATGAGATCCCCGAACTCTACCGGCGTATCACCGAAGATAAATACGACCTGGTTTCGGGCTGGAAAGCCAAACGCCATGACCCGATCACTAAAACCATCCCTACCAAATTATACAATGCTGCTACCCGCCGCATGTCGGGCATTAAAAACCTGCACGATTTTAATTGCGGGCTCAAAGCCTACCGTGGCACTGTCGTAAAAAACATAGAGGTTTATGGCGAAATGCACCGCTATATCCCCGTTATTGCCAAGTGGGCGGGCTTTACCAAAATAGGTGAACAGATTGTAGAACACCGTCCGCGCAAATATGGTAAAACCAAGTTCGGGATGAGTCGCTTTATTAACGGGCTGCTTGATCTGTTATCGATATTTTTTGTAGGCAAATTCGGTAAAAGGCCGATGCACTTTTTCGGAACAATGGGGGTATTGAGCTTTCTGACAGGGACGGTTATTGCAGTTTGGCTGATAGCCGATAAACTGTACGATATAGCGCATAAGATACATATTACCAGAGATGTGACAAACAATACCTGGTTTTATATTGCGCTTGTGGCTATTATAATCGGCTCGCAATTATTCCTCACCGGCTTCGTTGCCGAACTGGTTTCCCGCGGCTCCCACGACCGTAACAATTACCAAATCGATGAACGGATTTAATTTGAAAATTTGGTAATTAACTAATGCTTTTCTCCGTTATCATACCCCTATACAATCGCCCACAGGAAATAAAGGAGTTGCTGGAGACGCTCACAACGCAAACCTGGAAGCAGTTTGAGGTTTTGGTGATAGAAGATGGCTCGGTAAACGATGCCGAAGCTGTTGTTAAAAGCTTCAGTGAAAAGCTGGATATCCGTTATTTCAAAAAGCAAAACGAAGGGCAGGGCTTTACCCGAAACTTTGGTTTTGAGCGGGCAAAAGGAGATTATTTCGTCATTTTCGACTCTGATTGCCTGATTCCTGAAAACTATTTCGAGATCGTCAATAACTTCCTCCAAACCAACTGGCTGGATGCCTATGGTGGTCCTGATGATTCCCATCCTTCCTTTACCGACGTACAAAAAGCCATCAGTTATAGCATGACCTCCCCTTTTACAACTGGCGGTATCCGGGGCAATAAAAAAGGGATAGGCCAGTTTCATCCGCGCAGTTTTAATATGGGGGTATCGCGCAAGGTATGGGAAACGTTGGGTGGCTTTATCATCACCCGTTCGGCTGAAGACCTGGAGTACAGTATCCGGATCCATTCGGCAGGGTTTAACATCGGGTTGATACCCGATGCCAAAGTATACCATAAGCGCCGCACAAATTTCAGGCAGTTTTTTAAACAGATACACTTTTTCGGCAGGGCAAGAATAAACCTGTATACTTTTTACCCGAAGGAACTTAAATGGGTGCATTTTTTTCCGGCGGTGTTTACACTCGGGCTGCTATTTACCTTGCTGAGCAATATTTTTGGCGGATGGTTGGCAGCGCTTTGCGACAGTTTCCTGGCCTTATGGATTTTGTTGATATTTTTCCATGCCTGGTGGAAAAACCAATCGGTAAAAGTTGCATTTTTGAGTGTAATAGCTGCCTTTACCCAACTCATTGCCTACGGACTTGGTTTTATGCAGGATTTCTGGAAGCGTATAGTTTTAAAACAATCATAACAGAGTATGTACCACCCCTTTTCGGTCGCTGATACGTTAAAGACATCCTGGTATCTTCTCCGTAAGAATTTTTCCGTTATTGCCATTTACTCTCTGATTAGCTTTCTGTTGATTGGTCTGATCAGCGCAGTTTTTCTTTTTGTGCTGACTGATAATTTTTCAGCAACTATTGGGGTTATTGTAATGCTGGTGTCAGTTAGCTTCGTCTTTCTCGGTTTTATAAAACTCGTATTTCAACTGATCGACAGAGAATATTACGACTTTGAGTTTAGTGATATTATCCCGAAGGTAAAAATGCTATTTAGTTATCTGTTGTTACTCATCATTGTAAGTACACTATCGGTTTTTCTTACCAGATCCATCAATTCGCTTGACAAAGGTTATACACAGAATATTTTAGGTATACTGGTCTGGGCTTTTTTTCAATTCTTTTTCCTTTTTTATTTTCCTATTAGCGCTTGTTTTATCGTTGATGATGCATCGGGGCCGTTTGAGTCTATCCTTCAAAGTTATAAACTGATCAAAGGCAATTTCCTGAAGTACGTATTTCTTTTTCTCATTATCGAGTCGATGGTATTTGTAGGGTCAATTACATTGGTGGGTATATTATTTGTAATCCCTTTTGTCAATATTATTCTTGTAGTCGCCTACCGGAAACTCATCTACAGCCACCAGGACATAGACGAGGACCTGGCCGAAACCAAATAATCATGGGTCTGAAAGCTGTATTGAGCAGGGTATTTGCCGTTTGGGCAAGCAGGGAGGTTAACCGTATCCGTTCAAAGTCAGTTGAACTGCAACAGCAAACGTTCCATCACCTTTTAAACAAGGCTCAAAATACGGCCTTTGGGCTCGACCATAATTTTGCGGCGATCAAAACATATGACGACTTTAAAAAGCAGGTCCCGGTTCGTGATTACGAAGACCTGAAGCCCTATATAGACCGCGTTACAGCCGGCGAAACAGATATCCTCTGGCCCGGCAAACCTGCGTACCTGGCCAAAACATCTGGTACAACCTCCGGTGTAAAGTATATCCCCATCAGCAGTGAAAGTATGCCCGAACATATTCGTGCGGCACGTAATGCTTTGCTCAACTACATTCATGAGACAGGACGTTCGGAATTTGTTAATGGTAAAATGATATTCTTACAGGGTAGCCCGGTATTACAGCAAAAAGCAGGGATCGCTGTAGGGCGCCTTTCGGGCATCGTTGCCAACCTGGTACCCAAATACCTGCAAAAGAACCGCCTGCCGAGTTATCAAATCAACTGTATTGAGGATTGGGAACAAAAAGTTGACGCCATCGTGGATGAAACTTTGCCACAAGACATGACACTGATCTCGGGCATACCACCCTGGTGCCAGATGTATTTCGATCGGCTAAGCAACAAAACGGGCGGTAAAAAAATCAAAGATGTCTTCCCTAACTTTAAACTTTTCGTTTATGGTGGGGTGAATTATGAACCCTATCGTGCAAGAATTGCAGAAAGCATAGGCTTTGGCATCGATTCGGTCGAAACCTACCCCGCTTCTGAAGGTTTTATAGCTTACCAGGACTCGCAAAAGGATAAAAGCCTGTTGCTGCTTACGGATGCGGGCATATTTTACGAGTTCATTCCGGCTGAAGAATTTTTCAATGAGAACCCATCAAGGCTAAGTTTGGCGCAAATAGAGCTCGACAAAAACTACGCTCTTATTTTAAATACTACAGCTGGCCTTTGGGGATACAGTATCGGCGATACCATCAAATTTGTATCAAAAAATCCTTACAAGATCCTGGTAACCGGTCGCATCAAACACTATATCTCTGCATTTGGTGAACATGTTATAGGTGAAGAAGTAGAACAGGCCTTAATGGGCGTTGCCAATGAAGAGGGTATCGATATTGTTGAGTTTACAGTGGCTCCGCAGGTTACCCCTGCAAAAGGCGAATTACCCTATCACGAATGGTTCATCGAATTTGGCAAAAAGCCAGCTGACATTACAGCATTCGCTATAAAAGTGGATAAGGCACTGCAAAAGAAAAATATTTACTATTTTGACCTGATAGAAGGGAACATTTTGCAACCTTTGATCGTCCGTAGCCTGCAAAAAGACGCATTCATCAATTACATGCGTACACAGGGCAAATTGGGCGGGCAAAATAAAGTTCCGCGATTATCGAACGATAGAAAAATTGCAGGAGAATTAGAAAAGTACATTGATTAATAAGAAAACGTAAAGTCCACGTTTTTGAATCACAGATTTTGAATGATTCCTATGATGAAAATGATATACAATCCAATGGGTGTATCTGTGAAATCAAATAAATCCTCCAAAATCTGTGATTCAAAATAATGAAGTGAAAAAGTAAAATATGAGCGTCAAAAGAATCGCAATTTTAGGCTCTACCGGTAGTATAGGTACGCAAGCATTGGAAGTGATCGGAGAAAATCCGGGGCTATTCAGCGCTTATGTTATTACTGCACAAAACAATGCCGAATTGCTCATTCAGCAGGCCAAACAATTTAAGCCTGCTTACGCGATTATTTGTAACGAAAAGTACTACCCGCTTGTCAAAGAGGCACTGGCGTCGACTGAGGTTAAAGTTTTAACTGGAATTAAAGCCATACATGAGATCGTTAGCGATCCTGAGATCGACATGGTGCTGACCGCGATGGTTGGCTTCGCTGGACTTGAACCTACCATCAACGCGATCGAAGCGGGTAAAGATATTGCCCTGGCAAATAAAGAAACGCTGGTTGTAGCTGGGGAACTGATCACCGGGTTGGCAAAGAAATACAAGGTTAACATCTTGCCGGTGGACTCAGAACACTCCGCTATTTTTCAATGCCTGGAGGGCGAAGATCCTGCAAGCATCGAAAAATTGATACTTACCGCTTCCGGCGGACCTTTCAGAGGTAAAGGGCTCGATTTCCTGGAAAACGTGAGTCCGGCGGCGGCTTTGAAGCACCCGAATTGGGTTATGGGATCAAAGATCACTATCGATTCGGCCTCGTTGATGAATAAAGGTTTGGAAGTGATTGAAGCAAAATGGTTGTTTGATATCGAACCGCATAAGATCGAAGTGGTGGTGCATCCCCAATCGATCATCCATTCAATGGTTCAGTTCAGAGATGGATCGATCAAAGCGCAAATGGGCCTGCCCGATATGAAATTGCCTATTCAATATGCATTGGCTTACCCCAACCGTATTCGAAACAATTTCAAACGTTTCGACTTTACCCAATATCCAAATCTGAGCTTTGAATCGCCTGACATAAAGACATTTCGCAATCTGGCACTGGCTTTCGAAGCCATTAAACAGGGCGGAAACATGCCATGCATTGTAAATGCTGCCAATGAAATTGCGGTGGCCGGGTTTTTGAAAGGCGAGATAGGCTTTGTAACCATGAGCAGCATCATCGAATCCTCGATGCAGCACATAGCTTTCGTTGCGGAGCCTTCGCTGGAGGATTATTTGAATACTGATAGAGAAACGCGCATATTTGCGCAAAAATTGGTTGAAAATTTACCAGTCAAGACATTTACAAACTGATATAAATAGATAATGAGTATAGTGATCATGGTGGGCCAGTTGTTATTGGGCCTTTCAATTTTAGTTATTTTACACGAGTTCGGGCATTTTATTGCTGCCCGGGCATTTGGCATTAAAGTAGATAAGTTTTACCTGTTCTTTGATGCCTGGGGCTTCAGCCTGTTCAAATTTCATTACAAAGGGGTTGAATATGGAGTGGGATGGTTGCCCCTCGGTGGTTATGTGAAGATCGCTGGTATGATCGATGAGTCGATGGACAAAGAACAACTGGCTGGTCCGCCACAACCCTGGGAGTTTCGTTCAAAACCAGCCTGGCAGCGCCTTATCGTTATGCTGGGTGGTATTACGGTAAATATTTTCGTCGGCATATTCATTTTCTGGATGCTCGAATTAAAATACGGCGATGCCTACATCCCTGCAAGCCAGGCGAAGTATGGTATTGTTGCCGGCCCGATAGGCGAAAAGATCGGCTTGCGGTCAGGCGACCAGGTGGTGAGTATCAATGGCAAACCCATTGTTCGTTTTGACGAGCTGACCAACCCCAGGGTATTTCTTGACAATGCCGTATTGAATATTCGCCGCGGTAACCAGCAACTCAATATCACTGTACCTTCCTCTATTCTGAATGATATTTCGGATAAAGGCTCGGATGGCATTGAACAGTTCATCAGTTTCTTACCTCGTACAAAATTCAGTGTTGACTCGGTGATACCAGGCAACAACGCCGCTAAGGCTGGGCTAAAAAAAGGAGATAGCATCGTTGCTGTTAACGGTAATAACATCATCTTTTTTGATCAGCTGCAGCAGCAATTACTGACGCAAAAAGGCAAACTAGTGCAACTTGATGTGCGTCGAAATAATAATTTATTGAAGTTAAATGCTCAGGTTACCTCTGATGGCAAGTTGGGCTTTTCGACCAAAGGCGATAACCTGACGCCGGCCCGGATTAGTTATGGTTTTTTTGCTTCTTTCCCTGTTGGTGCAGCCAAAGCATGGAGCAATTTTACCAATAATGCTAAAGGATTAGGCAAAATATTTACCGGTAAGGTAAGCGCTCAAAAATCAATTAAAAGCCCGATAGGAATTGCACAAATGTATGGCGGGCAATTCGACTGGTTTAACTTCTGGCGCCTGACTGGTTTTATCTCAATGGTGTTAGCACTGATGAATTTATTACCGATACCAGCACTTGATGGTGGTCATGCTGTGTTCCTGGTAGTTGAAATGATCACTGGGAAACCACTCAGTGATAAGTTCCTGGAAAGAGCACAGATCGTTGGCTTTGTGTTGCTGCTCTGCCTGATGGTTTTTGCTTTTGGCAATGATATTATCAAAGGGTTTACTAGATAATTTTTGACGATGTCAAAAAAAAGGGAGGCCGTTGATTCAGCCTCCCTTTTTTTTACCCGCAGGATTTTAAACTGTAGGCTCTGATGGTTCAGATAAATCTACTGGCTTTATATTCTTTAAGATCGAGGCACCAACAAGCGCGACTACCAAACCTATAACCGCATCAAATATCGCTGCACCAAATGCACCAAATACCGGACCCAATTTTTTAGTCATTGAAACCGCGTTATCAATTTGATCGCTGGACATGCCACCTTTTGCTTCTAATTGGGCTCTCGCTTGTTCTGCGGCTTTTACCATCACATCAGGACTCAGTATAGCCAGGTATATGTAAATAAAAACAGCTGAAAGTAATCCTGCAAAAATTGCGAATCTGAAACCTGCAGAAAATCCTTCACCAAAAGTCAGGTACCCTTCGTTTTGTTCTTTAAACTCCTTTTGGGTGAGGAATAAAAATGCGATAAAAGGTATCAAAGTCAAATACCTGATCGGTGAATTGGAATCTGGCACCAAATATTGGAATACATAAGTTAAAACGATACCTGCCAGCAGGTTGATCATTGCCCATTTAGTGGCTACTTTGGTAGGATTGGGTTTTGCGGTTGTCATAAAATTGTGTTTTAGGTTTAAATAAATGACTCTAATATACCAATAACTGCCATATCAAAGCCCGGATCGATGGCATTTTTTGCAATTTCAGTTTTATCGCTGGCCGAGGGACTTGTATTCTGAAAAAAGCACATCAGCGGATAAAAAATCTCTTTGATCTCGGCATCGTCCGCGAGCGTTTTAGCGACCCGGCTAATTTCGGCAACAGGGCTCTCTATTAAAACCTGATTGATGATAACAGGTTCGTAAATACGATGTTCGTCCTGGAACTCGTCTTCATCTACAAGCAAAAACTCTTTCAGGTAATCGTCGAGGCCTGGTTCAATATCCTCGTCCGCACATTCATTGAGGTAAAGCAGCGTATTCAGTAATTCGGTACCACGATCCAGCGTTTCCTCTTCTATCCTTTCCCATTCTTTGGTCTCCAGGTAATCATCATCCAGTTTTTTAACGTCCTCACTAAAAAAATTGATCAAAAGCAGGTCAAAAAACAACTCACGCAATGCCTCCAATGATGGATTTTCGTCAAATACACCGTCTAAAGCGGCTACCTTTCTCAGAAAATCCTCGTCGAGCGAAAACACATCTACAAACTTCAGAACAAAGCTATTTGCTTCAGCGTAATCATATTGCGAAAATGCCTCTAACGCCGATCTGATTGCCGACTGCACCTTTAGGTCGATCATAATCTATGGTTTAAATACTTTGTTATTATTGACGGTAAGTAAAATTGTACCCTTTAATTTATGCCCGATGAAAGGAGAATTATAAGATTTCGATTTATTATTGTCGCTATCAAATGTCCACTCCGCCTTTTCATCAAAAATAACCAGGTTGGCAATATTGCCTTCGGTTATCACAGCTGCATCAACCCCCAATATTTTGCGCGGGTTAATTGCAAGCTTTTCCACTATGGATGCAACGGACAAACCGGCTTCCAGGGCAATTGAAAAAGCAGTTTGCAGGCTGATCATCCCAAATTCAGCAATCTCGAACTCCACATCCTTAAACTCCACTTCATGTGGGGTATGCTGAGAAGTGATAGCGTCTATCGTGCCGTCTTTTAAGCCCGCCAGCAAGGCTTTTACATCTTTTTTGGTACGTAACGGCGGCTTAACTTTATATTGACTGTCGAAGCCTAATAGTACCTGATCGGTTAGCAGTAAATGATGAACTGCTACGTCGCAGGTTACCGGAATGCCTTTCTTTTTAGCTTCCCTGATCAACGAAACCGAGCGCTCAGTAGATATGGTGGTAAAATGTATTTTGGAACCGGTATATTCGGCAAGGTACAGGTCACGGGCTACCATCAGTTCTTCAGCAAGTGCCGGAATACCTTTCATACCCAGCAGCGTGCTTACTTCTCCTTCATTAACTTTTGCTTTTCCGGCAATAGCGGTGTCTTCGGGATACGAAAATACCAGGGCATCAAACCCTTTGGTATACAAGAGCGCGCGTTCCATTAATCCGGCATCCTGTACAGGTCTGTTGCCATCTGTAAATGCTTTTGCACCATGCTGGTACATATCGTACATCTCGGCAAGGTCTTTACCCTCCCGCTTATAAGATATCGCGCCGAGCGGATAAATATCTACCAGGTTGTTTTTGGCACGGTTAACCAGGTATTCAATCTCAGATTTCGAATGTGCAGGTGGTTGGCTGTTAGGCATCAGGGCAAGCCCTGTAAAGCCACCGGCAGCCGCAGCCTGGGTGCCTGTTTTCAAGTCTTCTTTGGTCTCGAGGCCCAATTCGCCAATATTACAATTGAGGTCAAAAAAACCCGGTGAAAGATGTTTTCCCCGGGCATCAAAAATATCAGCGTCTGATTCGATCCCTTTGCCGATCTTAACGATCTGGCCTTTTTCGATCAAAACATCGGCAACCTGTTGGTAATAGGGTGATCCCGGGTCAGAGATAGTCGCGGATTTAATAAGCAAATTCATTTATGTTGCTTTTGGGATGGAATATATTAGCTCAATTTCGACGGCGAAAACACCTGTTTTCCTGAATGATAGTATCGGATCAGCAGAATTTCCGCGGCGACAAAGAACAATGCCAAAATTATACAAAGTTTCCATAATTGCAGTCCAAAATTTAAATCGGCTACTTCACTCCTGATTGATGCAGCACCCGGTTGTAATACCGAAGCCGCCTGGTGAAAATCCTGCCTAAGATTATCAGGCGACAGGTAACTCATATCCGACTCCGAACGGCTATTGTTAAATGCAACGACAGATAGTAAACTATCCTGCTTTTTCAAGTCATAAATACCGGCATCCTGCAACTGGTCGCCAACGTAAAGCCGGATATTTCCCTGATCGCGACGGGAATCCGGAATAATCGACTGGCTGCCTTTAACAAGTTTAAGCACTTGCTTTTGATCTGTTTGAAAGGGCGCAACTTCAATATTTCCACTCTGTCCCAATGTATAAAACAAAGGCTGATCGTGCCCGCCTAACAATGCTATTCTTAACATGATTGGTACAAAAAGTGCGTGACGTTGCAAATTGCTGTAGCTATCGGCCAAGGAAACGGCCGAAACATATACTTTACCCCTGCCACTGTTATAATCAGCCAAAAAAGGTTGACCGCCGGTTAAATCCATCAGGTTCTCGCCTCGCGGAGACAAACTTAGCTGGTAATATTTGGCCGCTTCGGGAAGGTCAGGGCTCCCTGGAAAATTCTCAAAAACACTCTTGAATACTTCACTTTGAAGGTTGAGGGAAGCAATTCGTACTGGTTCCGCCACTAATTGTAAAGGCCATCCTGCATCAACTGATTGCAGAAAGGCTTTATAGTTAACCAGGTCGGCATCCTCAGCGGGGAAAACTGCAAGCGACCCTCCTTTTGCCACGTAAGCCTTAAGCTGCTGTGCCAGGCCTGTCGAAATGCTTTTAACATCACTGAGCACAATAAGCGGATAATTATCCAGTCCTGAATAGTCTACATTGCCGTCTGAAACTGATTTTGCAGCAAAGAATGAATCAGTATCAAAAACTTTGGTTAAAAATGTGTTAGTAGTTCCGCCATCGATGAGTAAAACAGATTGCCGCTGCTGTACATTAAAGGAGAAGAAAAACTGGTTATCGAACGTTACGGGATTATCTTGAAGCTGTATTTCGCATCTCTGCCATCCCGAAGCCAGACCAGAAAACGCAAGTGTATCCAGTTGTACCCTGCGGGCATCGATAGAATAACTTCCCTGCGCCTTTTGCTCTCCGTTGATCAATAATTTCATCGGAACTTTTTCAGCTTTTTGCGTGGCATAATTATGTAGTACTACGACCAGTTTTTCGCCTTCGCCTTTCCGGTGAACAGCAGTCAGCAGCCAAACCGAATCGACTGCCACATTGGGTAATGAACTTGCTTTTAGTTGAACCAAATTGTATCGTATTGTACTATCAGTTATTACCGGCTGGCGGCCTGTCATGTTTTTTTGAAAGTCGGACAAAATAAAGGCTGCACGCAAGGCGCCCTGCTGTCGTGTCAACAGGCTCTGCTGGCGATCGACGATCTGTTGCAGTGTACGGCTTTGGGGACTTACCTTAACGGCATCTACCGCATCATTAAATTCATCGCGACTTAACAAGCGTTGTTGCTTCCCTTCGAAATCCTGGGTAAGCAGTTGAAATCGGTCGTTAACCGAATAGGCTGATCCAATTTCTTTAGCGCGGCGCCGGGCTTCATCCAGCAGTGTGCCTTCCCGGTTAAGCACCTGCATTGAGTAAGAATTGTCGACAAAGACGCTAACAATTTGTTGCTTTCCAGTTGCTGCAGCATTCTTTCCGGGCAAAAAGGGCCTTGCGAATGCCAAAACCAGAAAAAAGAGCGCTAAAAGTCGCGCTAACAGAATGAGTCGCTCTTTCAAATTCCTGCGCGATGCCTGCTGTTCCTGTACCTGTTTCAAAAACTGCACATTACTGAAATAGACCTTCTGGTACCGCCTGAAATTGAAAAGATGGATGATGACCGGGATGGTCAGCACGGCCAATGCAAACAGGAAAGTTGGGTAAAGAAAATGCATGTACGGGTTAAACCTGGATGAGACGAATTTATTGATTATTTCTGATCCTGCCTTGCCGAAGCAAAATAAGCTAGTCTACCGGTCTAATTATCATCACTATTTTGATGATGCTTCTTCTTTTTATGCTTCTTAACCGGCGTATGCTTTTTAACGGGCTTATTAGCTACTTCGGTATTTTTTTTAACCGCAACAGGCTGAAGCTTTGGCTGACTCTTGTCGACTGAGTCTTTACTCAATTGTTTTACGGTAAAAGAATTATCACGTAAGCCATATTCAAGGACTCGTTTTGCGCCGGTATTTTTGGCATCTTTTCGTTTACCATTGTAAATCGGGAACTCTCGAATAAATTTACCTTCTTTTATGTAGAAATTATCTTCGCCCCGGTAGCCTCTTAGCTGCGAAGTGCTGAGTTTTGGAAAACTAAGTTTATCTGCCTTACCACCCGAAAATTCGAAAGCATAGATAGTTGCATAATTGGTACTATCGGTTCCGCGCGCCTGGATCAGAATTTCAGGATTGCCGTCGAGGTCCATATCCGAATTATAAACATCAACTATGCTGCCGTTAAGATCGCCGCTTGTTGTAGAAAACTTTTTTGCAGCCGAATCTGAATGGAGGATCAAAAAGGCTCCAGTTGTTGCGCTGCCCCGACCCCAGCTCAAAATATCATATTCCTGCCCCGGAGATACTTCCAGCAACTTATGATAACGAAAGGGAGCAACATGATCGGGCTTAGTGGCCGGTGGCGGTGGAGACGCAATATTTTGTATTGGCTGGTTACAAGACAAACAACCTAACAAGCCGAGGCTACCAAAAAAAACTTTAGATATACGATTACGCATCTTCATTTTTAATTAAACAACCATTCTGGCGAAAGTTCCGCTTTGGCTTTACCCGGCATGGTAACATAAACTTTAAGGCCGCGTACCGAGCCAATATCAAAGTACTTCAAAGTCAATTTATGATACCCCTTTTGTAGCGCTACTGCGCCACCCTGCTCTGTAAGGGGGTGTTTTCCATCATTATTCACAACGGGCTGGTCATCGATCGTTAGTACCGAACCATCATCTGATTTTGTTGAGAAAACATAAACACCATCATTATCTATACGTAAAAAGCCATTATAAATTACGCCGAAAGAAGGTCGCTGTTTTTTTAATTCGGCCAGATTAAAGCTTTTCACAATGCCACTGTCAATAATAGCAGCATCTTTGAATTCACCTGTATTGTCAAAATTACCTTGTAACAATTGATATTTCAAACCTGGACTATTGCCCAGGTAACTAACCGGCGCCAGTGGTGCTCTGTTGTAAACCACCAAATGGGTAACCTGGCTGCGTTTACCGGAAGGACTGATCACCATAGTTTGCAGTTCTCGGAATTGATCCTGGGGAACGGTATAACTGACCGGCAGATGATATTCCAGATCGGTCTCGCGCGGTGTGTGCCCGTCGATGGTATAATATATTTTTGCACCGGCAACCGAAGGTTTCAATTGAACATCGAGTTGTGGTCCAAATAAGATCGAATCAGGTGCTCCAATAGCTTCGGGCACATGGTAATCATAATTATTTTTATCGAGGTAAGCAAGTTGGGCAGGAATTCGGGTTCCAGAAAAATCCTTGTAATTTTTATTACTTATTGATGACCAGCCAATTTCAGACAAGGCCAGCAACCTTGGATACAGCATATAGTCTGCCTTGGTTTCTGTACCTATATATTCTGTCCATAAATTAGCTTGTACACCCAGGATATATTTTTGTTGCTCGGGTGTTAAGGCGGCAGGCGTCGGGTTGTAACTGTAAGTTTGGCTGAGTGGCGTATATCCGCCAATACTTAAGGGCTCGTCTTTTCGTCCCTGAGCGTGGTCGATGTACATCCCACCGCTACCAGGTGTCATGATCACATAGTGACTTTGCTGAGCGGCTGCGATGCCGCCGCTTTCTCCACGCCAGCTCATTACAGTAGCATTAGGTGACAAGCCGCCCTCCAGTATCTCATCCCAGCCAATAATACTGCGCCCTTTAGCATTTACAAATTTCTCTATCCGCTGGATGAAATAACTTTGCAGCCCTTCTTCATTTTTCAGTTTTAATTTTTTGATCAGTTTCTGGCAAAAGACCGAATTCTTCCAGGCATCTTTAGGCACTTCATCGCCGCCTATGTGTATATAACGACTCGGGAACAAGTCCATTACCTCCGTCAGCACATCTTCTAAAAACTCAAATGTTTTATCCGATGGGCAATAAACATCGTGGAATACACCCCAGCTTTCGGCAGTTTTATAGGTTTTGTTTGGGTCGCAACTAAGCTCAGGGTAGGCAGCAACTGCAGAGGTTGAATGACCGGGCATTTCAATTTCGGGTACGATGTTGATATAACGCTCAGCAGCATATTTTACAACCTCACGCACTTGCTCCTGAGTATAATAACCACCGTAAGGTGTATTGTCAAACTGTTGCGGCGTACGATCACGGTAGCCCCCTATTAACGTTTGCGCACGCTGGCTACCTATAGTTGTTAATTTTGGATATTTTTTGATCTCTATTCGCCAACCCTGATCATCGGTAAGGTGCCAGTGAAAATTATTGAGTTTGTAATAAGCCATTGCATCCAATGTTTTTTTCACAAATTCAACCGACATAAAATGCCTGCTCACATCCAGCATCAAACCGCGATAGGCAAAACGCGGATAATCTTCTATTTGGGTACAGGGAATTTTAACAACTGCGCCATGGTCCTGAGGTATAAGTTGAATCAGGGTTTGGATGCCATAGAAAAGCCCTGCACCCTTGCCTGCTATAATGATCTGCGATGGCGTTACCGTCAGCCGATAGCCGTCAACCGGCAGGTTTTCAGACCCTTTGGCGGTAAGCAAAATACTGTTAACTGTATTTCCGCCATCACCGATTTTTAACTGGTTACGCAGATAAAGCTTATTCAACAAATAATCGGTGAAAAAAGTCGCAGCTTTGCTGGAGCTATCTGCAAAAAGTTGGGTTTGCTGCCCCAAAACAAATTCGCCTGTTGCCTTCTTAACCGAAACCGGTGCTGGGACAATACCCATGTTGGGGTCGTTATCCTGCGAACGGGCAATGGATACGAACATTAAAAAAGCGCCTAAAATAAGCAGTTTGGGTAATTTGAACATAGTAAATAAATCGGTATAGTATCTTAAACCGGTGAAGTTAACGGATTTTGAAAAAATACTGTTTCATTTCATGTAAAAAATCCGAAACAAAAAAGCCAACCGCGTTAGCGAATGGCTTGGTATATTATTTGGCAGCTTCTTTTACTGCTTCCTTTTTAGGTCTGTGCGGCCTTGTTTTTCCGTATGAGCCCATTGCAAGTTTGCCCTTGCCTGTTTTTTTATCACCTCTTCCCATTGTTTTGCTGTAATTGAAGTTTATCCTGGAAATACTGAATTTTAGAACCAGATTCAATTTCCTATAAAGTTAAAAGAATTAACCAGATAACCTTACAACATTCCAACGTTCAAACAAATTCAAACCGGGATAGCATGTTCTTTAGCCGCCAGGTATCGTTCGGCATCAATAGCAGCCATACAACCCGTACCAGCTGCAGTAATAGCCTGCCGATAAACGTGATCCTGAGCATCGCCGCAGGCAAAAACACCTTCGATGTTGGTCTTGCTCGAACCCGGTTGGGTAATAATATAGCCGTTTTCGTCCATGTCGATCCAGCCTTTAAATATTTCGGTATTAGGGTGGTGACCAATTGCAACAAAGAAACCGGTGATATCCAGGTCTTTTTCCCCACCAGTTTTGTTATTGAATACTTTTAAACCAGTAACCACTTGTCCATCACCTAAAATCTCTTTGGTTTCAGAATTATAGAGTATTTCGATATTATGTGTATTCAACACCCGGTGTACCATTGCTTTTGAAGCGCGAAATTCATCGCGGCGTACCAGCATATATACTTTGCGGCAAAGTTTAGCCAGGTAAGTAGCTTCTTCGGCAGCGGTATCGCCAGCACCAACAATGGCTACATCCTGTCCGCGGAAAAAGAAACCATCACATACCGCGCATGCAGAAACTCCAAAGCCATTGTATTTTTGTTCAGACTCAAGCCCCAGCCATTTAGCCGACGCCCCTGTTGAAATGATCACCGTATCAGCAAGTACAGTTTTGTTTTCATCAATAAACACTTTATGCGGCTGGCTCGAAAAATCAACCGAGCTAACATAGCCAAAACGGATATCGGTACCCAGGCGACTGGCCTGTTTTTCGAAGTTCTCCATCATGGCGGGCCCCTGGATGCCATCCGGGTAACCCGGATAATTTTCAACTTCAGTAGTTTGGGTCAATTGCCCCCCGGCTAGTAAACCGGTATATAAAACCGGTTTCAGGTCGGCCCGGGCAGCGTAAATAGCGGCGGTATAACCAGCGGGACCAGAACCTATGATGAGGCACTTAACGTGTTCGTTCTCTTGTGACATTATAGCAAATTAATAGGTTGCAAACTTACATTTTAAAGCGCTTTTTACCAATATGGTATCGTCAATAAAATGACATCATTTCCCGGTGTTGGCCTTCAAAACACGCAAGAAATTGCCGCCAAGAATTTTATTGATATCGGCTTCGCTATAGTTCAGTTTTAACAGTTCTTCTGTTATTTTGGGATAGTCGCTTACATCATCCATCCCAAGTGGGTAAGATTCTGCGCCATCAAAATCCGACCCGATGCCAACATGATCGACACCTATCAATTTGGCGATGTAGTCGATATGCCTAATTAACAAGCTAAGTGGCGGGCGGATTTCGTCCGATTCCGCTTTATGCAAAACATCGAGCCTGATTCTCGCAAGGTCGCCATCATGATACACTTTAATCAGTGAGTCGAGTTCGGCTTTATGCGCACGTACAAACCTCACTTCTTTACGCGAATAGGTACTATCAAGGAAGCCGCTATAAAAATTCACAAACACGACACCACCATTTTTGGCCAGTGCTCTCAGCTGATCGTCTTTCATATTGCGCTGATTAGCATCCAGAGCATAAGCGCAGCTATGTGATGCAATAACAGGCTTACTTGTTGTAGCGATCACATCATAAAATGTTCGTTCGCCGACATGGGAGATATCGACGATCACGCCCAAATCGTTCAAACGGTGTACAATCTGCTTGCCGTACACGCTGAGGCCGATATGCCCGGCTTTAATCAATGAATCTTTGTGGTGCGTTTCATCCGCTGCCGAGGTCGACCAGGAAGTACTGTTATTCCAGGTTAGCGTTAAATAACGCATGCCCCGTTTAGCAAGGGCATCAAGGTAATCCAGACGGTCTTCGATCATATGCCCGCCTTCCACACCAATCATGGCAACAAACTGACCTTTGGCTACTGCATTTTGAACTTCTTCCGCATTTCTGGCCAATACCATTTTCCCGGGATTACGCTTTATAAGCGCATATAATGAATCGATCTCGCGATTAGCAAAATTAAAGGCCCTGCCCTTCCCAAAGTCACCACCACACCAGATAGAAAATACCTGCACATTAAGCCCCCCCTCTTTAGCACGTACCAGGTCGAGGTTACCCGTAGACTGCCGTTTCGAAAGATCAGCTTTTGTGATCAGCTCATTCGACAGCGCGTCGTTGTGGGTATCAACCAGGATCGCTTTATGATGTGCTATTTTAGCATTTTGTGCATTAGATGCAACTGCAAACATTAATAGCAATGGCAGGAGTAGTTTTTTCATAGCTGAAAGATATAAATAATTTTAATCGGGTTAAGGGTTGGGAAGCTTAGGATTTTCAATTTAATTAGTTATTCGAATAATTCAACGCTACAACGTTCCAACATTACAACCTTCCAACCACTACAACCAAACTAAGTCTGTATCACCCCCACATTAAATGCTTTCTCAATAGGCGCGTGGTTGGCGGCTTCGATACCCATTGATATTACCTTACGGGTTTCGAGCGGGTCGATGATGCCATCAACCCAAAGCCTCGCCGCTGCATACCAGGGCGTTGTTTGGGTATTATACCTGTCAGTGATCTCTTTGAGTAATTCGGTTTCTTTTTCGGGAGTAATCACTTCACCTTTTGCTTTCAGTGACGCTGCCTGAATTTGCATGAGCGTTTTTGCTGCCTGCGAGCCGCCCATTACGGCAATCTTAGCGCTTGGCCATGCATAAATCAACCTCGGGTCATACGCTTTGCCGCACATGGCATAGTTGCCTGCTCCATAAGAGTTGCCTATGATGATTGTAAACTTAGGCACCACAGAGTTTGCAACCGCGTTCACCATTTTGGCACCATCCTTAATAATACCACCTTGCTCCGAGCGGCTGCCGACCATAAAACCGGTTACATCCTGCAAAAAAACCAAAGGAATCTTCTTTTGGTTGCAATTCATAATAAACCGTGTGGCCTTATCAGCAGAATCAGAATAGATCACACCACCAAACTGCATTTCGCCTTTACGCGACTTAATGACTTTCCGTTGGTTTGCAACAATACCAACTGCCCAGCCATCAATACGTCCCAATCCGCAGATGATGGATTGACCAAAGCCGGTTTTATATTCCTCCAACTCGGAGTTATCCAATAGCCGAAGGATGATCTCCCGCATATCATACGGCTTTTCGCGGTTTTCTGGCAGGAAACCATAGATTTCCTTTTCATCCAATTTTGGCAAGACTGATTCTATGCGATCAAAGCCAGCTTTTGTATAATCGCCAATCTTGCTAAAAATATTGCGGATCGAATCAAGGCAGGCCTGATCGTTGGGTTGTTTATAGTCGGTAACGCCTGATATTTCACAATGCGTTATGGCCCCGCCCAAGGTTTCGTTATCTACCTCCTCTCCTATAGCCGATTTTACGAGGTATGATCCTGCCAGAAAAACCGATCCTGTGCCCTCAACGATCATCGCTTCATCGCTCATAATAGGCAAATAGGCTCCTCCAGCCACACAGGAACCCATGATAGCTGCGATTTGTATGATACCCATACTACTCATGATGGCATTGTTGCGAAAAATACGGCCAAAATGCTCCTTATCCGGAAATATCTCGTCCTGCAATGGTAGGTAAACACCAGCAGAATCAACCAGGTAGATGATTGGTAACTTGTTTTCAATAGCAATTTCCTGGGCGCGCAGGTTCTTTTTGGCGGTTATGGGGAACCATGCACCTGCCTTCACCGTTGCATCGTTGGCAACAACAACACATTGCCTGCCCGATACATAACCGATACCACACACAACACCTCCTGAGGGGCAGCCACCGTGCTCAGCATACATGCCATCGGCTACCAATGCTCCGATCTCGAGCCAGGGTTTGTCTTTATCGATTAGATAAGCTACCCGTTCTCGGGCAAGCATTTTACCTTTCTCCTTTTGTTTAACCGCAGCTTTTTCACCACCTCCCGCATATACTGTTTTCAAGCGGCTATTAAGTTCAGCAATTAATTGGTGGTTGCTATCTGCATTTTTATTGAATTCCAGGTCCATGGCGTAGCTTTTATTAGATAATGAAAAAATAACTCAACCCCGTGAGACTTTGTATATCCGGGAATTACGTCTCAATTGATAAATTCAATTTTGTGGTGTTAACAAAACTAATCATTGATCCCGAAATTTGTTTAATCAGCTTCTCGTATTCGCTATTCAGCATTTTTGTGAATGGAGAAAGCTGGCTGGTATATTTTTTTTATCCATGGTGAACCCTCAAAGTATATTTACTTTTAAAAAAAATTTAAAAAGTCGACAACCTTGGTATGAATTTCTCCGTAAAAACCCATAGCTAAACAAACAACGACATAAATTAATGAAAAAGGCTACCTTAACAGTACTCTCTTTTGCAGTAGTAAGCATGGCATTTGCCCGGGGACCATGGCCTCCGAAAAAACATAACTCGGGCCGCAAGCACGAGAACCAAGCTGACAATAGGAAACAAGATCAGGAAAAGAAACAAGATCAGGAAAAGAAACAAAACACAGACCAAAAAGGAAGTGAACCCATACAGTCAGCAACTCACCACGACCGTAAAAATCTTGGCGACCCTGACCAGGATTAAATCAATAATTCAATAAAATTAGGTCTATTTGCTCGCAATTGCCTTATTAGATGATATCAATCTGCTGCGTACCTCAACCAGCAAAGTTTAGTAATACTGCAACAATCGGCCCGGTATATCAAGTCGTTTTCTTGCGACCAGAGGATAGCCCGCACTACGTTATTGTTTTACTGACGCTCTTTATACCGGTAATGTCAGTATACCTTACTATTGGTATACTTTAAATTATCTCGCCGCTCAATTCGTAAAATCTCAGGATATCCTAAAATACAAGGACGATTAAACACTCAGAAAACAATCTCTATATTACTTCGTTAGTGTTTAATGACAATGATTTTAAAAAAAAGACTGTTTTTCGCCGATTACATGAAAACAATTGCAGGATTGTTTTTAACCCTCAACTTTTTTGCCTGCGTTTCTATTCCAAAATGCGCAGTGGCAGTTAAACCTTTTGACAAAGACAAGTACCTGGGCACATGGTACGAAATTGCACGCTTCGATTTTACCTTCGAGCGGGGCCTGAGTCATGTTACCGCAAATTATTCACTAAAGTCGCCAGGCATCATTAGGGTTGATAATAAGGGTTACCAGGACGCCAAAAGCCGTTGGAAAGAGAGTATTGGTAAGGCGAGGTTTGTAGGTAGTGAAGATGTTGGCCGTTTAAAAGTATCTTTCTTTGGTCCATTTTATGCAGGCTATAATGTGATAGCATTGGATAACCAATATCGTTATGCATTAATCGCTGGCGATAACCTCAACTATCTCTGGATTTTGTCGCGGGAAAAAACTATTCCTGAAACGGTTAAAAACGAATACTTGCAAAAGGCTAAATCCCTTGGTTATGATATTGACAGACTGATTTGGACCAAACAGGATTGATCTTTCAGCTTTACTGAAGTTTGCTAATCCAGTCCGAAACCTTTTTCAATACAACCGGGTCAACTGTTGTTTCAATTTGGCTGTATTCAGCAACGGAACCGGTTTTTGCCAGCTGAAACAAATGGTTCATTCCAGGAAATTCAACTATTTGCACCTGTTTATTTCCACTTGCTATTAAGGTCTTTTGAATACTGGCTAAATTTGCTTCAGCATTAACCTGCATATCCAGCGATCCGTCCAATGCCAGTACCGGGCACTTTACTTTAGCCAGGTAATCTCTCGGATCAAAGGCAAGAAAGTATCGGAACCACGGGCCAAGTAGTACCCTATCTGTGTTATTGATATTTTCTTCGATGCTGGGTTTGCCGTGGTTTTCGGCCTCAAGCGGTTTTAACTGCCTGTATAATAAAGAATCAACTCTTATTTTCAATTCCGCTGTGGGTAGTGCAGCATTTTCTACTATTAACTTGTATAAAGCTTTTGTTTTGATCAATGCTTTTGTAATATCTGCGTTAGAATTCCCTAATAACTTCATCTGATCTTCGTTCTGCTTCAACATCAGATCAACGATAGGTACGCCCGGGCCAGCCAGGAGGACGATAAATTTCACATCTTTATCTCGACTGGCTACTATCGGAGCAATCATCCCTCCTTCGCTATGCCCCATTAAGCCTATTGAAAGTTGGCTGAGATCAGATCTGGATTTTATATATCTGACAGCTGCTTCGACATCATCGGCAAAATCTGCACTTGTAGCGGTCTTAAAGTTGCCGGTAGATTTAGCTATTCCGCGATCATCATAACGTAACACGGCTATCCCATTCCTTGTCAACCAATCGCTCCAAACCAAAAATGGTCGGTGATCCAACAACTCTTCATTGCGGTTTTGAGGACCAGATCCGGTGATTAGAATCACAATCCGGGATACTTTTCCATCAGATGGCAAAGTAAGGGTTCCTCCAAGGGTGTCCTTAGCTACCGGGTTTACAAATCGAACTTCTTCCTGTTTATATGGGAAATCTGTTGGGTCCTGGGGGCGGGTTTTGGCTTTTTCAGTAACGACTGTCGTTTTAGTGGGGAATAAAGTGAGCGCAGTTGAATAAGCACCCTGCTGAAAAGTTCCGAAGATTTTATTACTGTCTGCCGAAAAGGTACCACTGTACTTTAAGCCGTATTTCGAACCAATGATTGTTACATTATCGCCTTTTACCTGTGTACTGTCAATAGGTATTCCATTTGCACCCTGGTCGGGGCTATCCATTGTGGTCGAATATTTATCAGCAACTTTGGTTATATGAAACACAAGGTGAAGTGATGTTCCGGAAACACTTAAAATACCATACCAGTCGCGTAAAATTCCCTGAGCCCTTGCTCCACTAAATAAAATTGTAAGGGCAAATAATAAGCTGCATTTTTTCATAGTACCTGGTTTGCACAATGTAATAGTAATACAATAGTAACCATAAATGGCGTCAACAATGATGTTAAAAAAAATATTCAATTGAGAAAAGACCAAAAGCTGGATAACACCTAATAATTGTATCACAATGGGGATGAAAATTATCGCAGGAAGCTTTCAAAACAGTCTCTTAAACACTAATAATTTACTTTAAGTTAGCGTTAAGAATTTTTGTATGAGAGCGTCCCTATTATTCTGTCTTTTAATATTCATGGTATTCAATAGCATGGCACAAAAGCCGGTATTTGCTACCGGAGTCACTTTGCCCGGTATTGGTAATAACGTACGGCAAATGAAAAATGCCTATGTAGCAGCCGGCGACCGGTCGTATTTGATAGGCACACAAAATGGCTTGTTCCCTGATATGGGCGAACATTTGAAAGGTGAGATGGGAGGATTATGGTGTCCGCCTTTTAAGCTGGCAGATGGCTTTTGGGCCTTATTGACCGACAAAAGTAACAAACACCAGGAGTGGTTAACAGAGGCGATAAGTTTCATTAACTACCCATATGGCAACAAAATCATTTATCAAACTAAAATTCCGGGAATAACCATCGAGCGTTTTCAATTTTGCCCGAATGGTTACGGTGGCATATTGGTTCGATATTCGGTCAGGAACGTGTCGAAAGCAAAAAAAACATTTACCCTGACTTTTGCTGTAAAGTCGAATCTGCGATCTGTATGGTTGCCTGATACAACCAATAACGATCATAGCGATTTGCTGCTTAACAGTAAAAATGATCCATTTATAGCTGCAAAAGACAGTTTGAAAAACTGGTATTTAGTGGTTACGTCCTCTTCCCAAAAAACAACGCACTCAGACTGCAACAAAATTTCGCTTCCCGAACAAACCCAGGGACTGGGTGTGACCGATGCTTTGGAATGTGTAATTACCACCGGGGCGCAAAGCGTCGCTTCTTTAACTTTTGCTTTAGGTGGTAGTTCGAGGAGCGAACAGGAGGCAAAAAAAACCTGTAGCTTTCTGATCGATCACTACAACCATTTGCTTGAGAGCAAAAAACAAGTTTTTACGACACTTCTTAAGCGATCAAAAATTACCATTCCAGACAAGCACCTGCAAAACGTTTATGATTGGGTAAAGATCAATACAGAATGGTTGACCCGGGAGGTCCCTGGCATCGGCAGAGGCCTTTCAGCTGGCTATATGGAATACCCCTGGTGGTTTGGCTGTGATAATACCTATGCTATACAGGGGTTATTGGCAACGGGCAATTTTAGCCTGGCCAAACAAACATTGAACTTGTTGTATGAACGATCAAAAGCAGTAAATAATAATGGCAGGATAGTGCACGAAATATCATCAAACGGCACGGTGGGCAATCGGGGCAACACGCAGGAAACTGCCCATTTTATTATGTGCGTTGGTACCTATCTGAAGTGGACTGGTGATACGGCGTTTGTTCATAAATTGTATCCATATCTCAAGTCTGGAATCAATTGGCTATTGAATACAATGGATACCAATCAAAACATGTTCCCCGAAGGTTACGGCATCATGGAAGTCGTTGGTTTGAATGCCGAACTGATTGATGTTTCAGTTTATACCCAGCAGGCACTTGAATCTGCTTCAACAATGGCTACGCTGTTTGGCGAACAGGAACAGGCCCGGCAATACCATTACCTGGCCTTAAAACTTAAAGACAAGATCAATACTTATTTCTGGGATGCCCAAAATAAATCTTATTGTGATTTTTTTGGCGGCAGGGAACAAGCGCTGACAACACTTAAAGGTACGTTAAAACAGGTAGCGATTGAGGAAGAAGGAGAAAAAGGAACCCGCTATGACGCTCTCAAAAATCACTACCTTGAACAAGCTAAGACGATAGAAGCCATGCCTGATAGCGACAGAGGCTGGATCACCAATAAAAATTGGGTGATCAATACACCGATGGAAACAGGTATTGCTCCGCGTGACAAAGCGATCATTGCCCTTAACAAGATTAGGCTTGAAAATTGCGGCCCCTATGGCCCTTACCTTTCAGCAGTCGAAAAAAAATACATGATGACGATAGCTACCGGTGTACAGGCCGTAGCGGAATGTCGTTATGGCAGGACAGACTCAGCCCTGTGGTTTATGAACAAAATTGCCGCAACATTTAACATGACGCTGCCCGGCTCAATTTCTGAAATGATGCCTGACTATGGTTGCTTTACTCAATCCTGGACCAATTATGGTATTGATATACCGCTGATTAGTTACATTTTCGGCATACAACCGGATGTATTACATCACTTGATCATTATCAATTCAACGGCACCTAAAAAATGGGATAATCTGGATATCAAAAATGTCTCGGTAGGTGACAACACAATTTCGTTAAGTATCAAAAGAAAGGGCAGACAAGTCACCTATACCATTAACCAAAGCAAGCCTGAATGGAATATTAATTTGCAATTGCATGAAAAAGATGGACTGCCCTTACTCAATGGAAAAGCTATCAAAGTAACTGGAAATACTGTTGATTTTAGGGGCAAGCTTAATACTGTTACAGTAATTCAGAATTAAAAGGCAAACGTTTTAAATCTTATATCGTAAATTATTTCACCGGGAGCATATCACCCTCCATTTTAAAATTGCCAGGTAGCCGCATCAAAGCGTTAAACCGTCTTTATTAAACCAGGTTAAAATTCTACTATCGAATCACCGGCATTTCTTGTCCGTTTATTAAATCCCGGTTTTATTTTAATAGCTTTAACGGCTGTCCGTACAGTCCAAATCAACCAATAAAAGACCTGCCGAAGATGAAGTCAATAAGGAGCCTGATGTTTTTTGTACTGTTGGCATTATTTATTACGCCTTCCACATATGCTCAGGCTTTATTGCCAGACACGCAGGTTTATAGCAAAAATGCTACCGGGGTAATCGATTATTACAATGAAAATATTAAGGGACAAACCGAGTTGTACAATGGCCCTAAATACGAAATAATGCCCCCAGCTAATAAAGGCACTTATTATTTTGGTGACAATGTTTACTGTACGCCGGCAACGGTTTATTTTAACGGAACGTGGTATAAGAATCTTCCCGTACTATATGATGTCTACCACGACCAGATGATCAGCTATACCGGAGACAATTTTTTTGTTCTTGACAAAACTAAAAACACCGATATTAAATTACTCGATCACCATTTTAAATACCTGGATCAACCGGGGCTCAACCCGGGTTACTTTGATGTACTTTATAATGGCAAGTCACAGGCACTAGCGAAAAGAACAAAAGTTGTAAATGAAGATATTATATCTCAACGGGAAGTGCAAACCACCGTTGTTGATAAAACCCAACTTTACCTGAAAAAGGGAAACACCTTTTTTCCGGTAACTGGCAAAAATTCTGTCCTTTCAATATTTTCGGACAGGAAGAAAGAGATCAAACAATTCTTGCATGATCAAAAAATAGACTTTAATCTGGATAAAGAAGCTGCTTTTATAGTGATAGCGAGGTATTATGACCAGTTAAACAAATAGCATGCGGAAATATACGATCATTGTTGCAATGCTAATAGGCCTGTCGCATCTGCTTCACGCACAAGACAACTACACGTTCGACGTTAACTTTAAACAGGCTAGTATCGCACAGGTTGTAACTGAACTAAATTCAAAAACCGGCTATACCTTTTACTACGACCCTGCACAATTTGACAGTTTACGGGTAACTTTGTCAGCAACACAAAAAACTTTACTTTTCATACTAACCTCCGCATTCAAAAATACCAACTACAATTTCACGATTACCAACGACCATGAGGTGATTCTGACAAAAAATATTAGAATTGCTGCCGGGCTTCCGCCCGATTTCTTCAACTATAGGCAAAAGCCGCTTGCAGCCCCCGAGCCAGCTATTTTTACAAATCAGGATGAAGATAAAACTATTGCAAATGCAAGTCCTGAAAACAAGATCTACGAAATAGGCCAACGCACGAATAAAATTGAAAATGGCCCGGTCAATTTATCAGGCTATATCCGCAATCAAAAAACAGGTGAACCTATAAGCGGCGCCAGTATTTATGACCCGGATACCAAAAATGGGGCCGTTACGGATCAGAATGGCTTTTATTCACTCATGTTGCCGGGAGGAAGGCAGACGCTGTTCGTTAAAGGTTTGGGTATGACCCCAACCCGTCGGCGGGTGATTCTTTATGCTTCAGGTAAACTAAATATTGAGTTGCATCAACTTGAAAATATGCTGAAACAGGTCGACATTTCAGCCGAAAAAGTTGCCAATGTTAAGAGTACCGACATGGGCGTAACCAAACTTGATATCAAAAGCATTAAGCAGATACCTACAGCCTTTGGCGAAGCCGACGTGCTTCGTGTAGTGCTAACACTGCCGGGAGTACAATCGGTTGGAGAAGCAAGTACGGGTTTCAATGTTCGGGGTGGCTCAGCCGACCAAAACCTTATTTTATTGAACGATGCCACTATTTATAATCCTTCCCATTTTTTTGGATTTTTCTCGGCCTTCGACCCGGATGTGGTCAACAGTATCGAGCTTTACAAAAGCAGTATACCGGAAAAATATGGGGGGCGACTCTCGTCCGTTTTAGATGTGAGTGACCGTGAGGGCGACAAAAAAAAGTTTTCTGGCTCAGCTGGTATTGGTTTAATTACCAGCCGCTTCAGCATAGAAGGACCAATCGAAAAAGACAAAACCTCGTTTATTTTTGGAGCCAGAACAACTTATTCAAATTGGCTGCTCAGCGCGCTGCCCCAGGAATACCGGAATAGTTCGGCTTCGTTCTATGACTTCACGCTTGGAATTAGCCATAAAATAGATGAAAACAACAATATTTATATTAACGGCTATTTTAGCAATGATGCTTTTAAGCTGAATAGTGATACCAGTTACGGATACAGCAACCGGAACGGTAATATTAAATGGAAACATAATTTTAGTACAAAACTTTTCGGAACGCTGCTGTTTGGTATTGATGATTACCAGTATAGTATCGCCAGTACTTCAAATCCAGTAAACGCATACAAAATAGGTTTTGGCGTTAAGCAAACTAACTACAAAGCCGATTTTACTTATTATGCTGATAATAAAAATACGGTAGACTTCGGCCTTAGCGCAATCAATTACAATATGAACCCGGGAGCTAACGAACCAGATGGGCCGAAATCGCTAGTCACCCCCTTTGCAGTAACTACTGAACATGCATGGGAGACCGCTTTATATTTTGGCGATAAATATGAGATTACACCCAATCTTGCGCTGAATATTGGAATCCGATATTCCTTATATGCTTATCTGGGGCCGCAAACCGTAGACCATTACCTGCCCAACTCGCCCCGATCTGCAGGCAACGTTACAGATAGCAATACCTATAAAAGCGGGCAGGTGATCAATAACTACCAGGGACCTGAATATCGGCTCTCTGCACGATATAGCCTGAATGATGATATGTCATTGAAAGCATCATATAATACGCTGCGGCAGTATATTCACCTGCTTTCAAATACAACAGCCATTTCGCCGACAGACACCTACAAACTGAGCGATCCGAACATCAAACCCCAGTTAGGCAAACAAGTATCAATTGGCTGGTACGATAACGCCAAAAACAACACAATAGAAGCTTCGGTTGAGGTTTATTACAAATGGCTCTATGACTACCTTGATTACAAAAGCGGAGCAACGCTATTGCTAAACCCCCATATCGAGCAGGATGTTTTAAATACAAAGGGTAAAGCCTATGGTATTGAATTACTCTTGCGTAAAAAAGAAGGACGCCTTAATGGCTGGGTTAGCTATACCTATTCGCGCACTTTTTTAAAGCAGGACGACCCTTTCGCAGGCGAATTGATCAACCAGGGAAACAATTACCCGGCTAATTACGACAAGCCAAATAATTTCAATTTTACGGGCAATTACCGGGTTAACCGCAGATTTAGTATCTCTTTAGACGTGCTCTATAGCACGGGTCGGCCTATAACCTATCCTATTACTGAATATTACTATGAAGGTGCGGTGCGGGAACTCTATTCGGATAGAAATGCCTTCCGGATACCTGATTACTTCAGAACCGATCTTTCGATCAATATTGATGGTAATCATAAAGTGCACCAGCGTTTTCATAATTCCTGGAATTTTGGAATCTATAACCTTACCGGCCGGGCAAATGCCTATTCGGCTTTTTTCAGTGAACAGGGAGGTATAGTTAGCGGATACCAGCTATCTATATTTGCCAGGCCCATTCCATTCGTAAATTACAATATCCGGTTTTGATGAAAAAATACGCTAAATATCATCGGATTGGCTTATTTGCTTTATGCAGCTGCTTTTGGGCATTTGCTTTTTCGGCCCAAAGCCAGGTATTGAACAACCTGGAAAACAATTTTGCAGCATATCAAAAAAACAACCTGCATGAAAAAGTCTATGTGCACCTTAACAAAAACGATTTTCTAACGGGCGAGGTAGTTTGGTTTAAGATCTACTGCGTAGATGGCAGCAGCAATAAACCGCTCGACCTCAGTAAAGTGGCTTATATAGAGTTGCTTGATAATAAAAATGTTGCTGTTTTGCAGACTAAAGTTTCGCTCAAAAATGGTGCTGGTAATGGATCGTTCATTTTGTCATCATTGCTAAATTCGGGCAGTTACCGGTTACGGGCATACACCAATTGGATGCGCAACTTTGATGCAGCCTGGTACTTTCAACAGGATATTACGATTATCAATCCGAATATACCTTTACCCGCCGATACCCGACTGGATTCATCTACCTACGATATACAGTTTTTCCCGGAAGGCGGGCATTTGGTTGCAGGATTGAGTAGTAATGTAGCATTTAAAATAACCGCTGCTGACGGGCTTGGTCGCGATGGCAGGGGTTTTATCATCGGGCCACAACATGATACGGTTGCGCGGTTTACAACCCTTAAGTTTGGAATCGGTAGTTTTTTGTTCAAACCACTTGCACAATCAGGGTATCAGGCCATTATTAGTATTGGGAAGCGGAAAATAATAAAATCGCTACCCGAAATAAGCGCCAACGGTATAATTGAGCAGGCTAGTATTAATAGTTTGGGTTGGGATGTGCATATCCAAAGTGCAGGTAATATACCTGCTCGTGATATTTACCTTGTCGTTCACGATGGTAATAAAATAGTTTACGCTGTTCAGGGTTTGCTGGCAAGCGGAGAGGCTGATTTTAGTATAAGTAAAGACAAACTGGGAGATGGTGTAAATTATCTCACATTATTTAATGGTCAACGACCAGTTTGCGAGCGATTGATTTTTAAACGCCCCGATCGCAAACTGCTGATAAGCGCCGGGACAGAAGCGCCAACATACCATAGCCGAGAAAAAGTGAACCTGGATATTGACACAAAAAATAAACAAAATAAAAGTGAAGCTGCTAACCTGTCGGTTTCAGTATACCGTTTAGATTCGTTGCAAAAAATTGCAGCAGGTAATATTGCCGGATATTTATGGCTTTCGGCCGATGTGAGGGGATTTATTGAGTCGCCAGATTACTACCTCGATACTGATGATAACGAGGCTTTGGACAATCTACTGCTTGCTCAGGGCTGGACACAGTTTGAATGGACAAAAGCTTCTGGAAATACGTTAAAAATCAACTATCTGCCTGAATACAAAGGACCTATCATTACCGGGAAGCTAACAAATACGTTGTCGGGCGAACCAGCAGTTAATATAAGTACCTACCTGACAATTGCAGGAAGACAGCACCAATTGCACCTTGCAAAGAGCGATTCGACGGGTAATTTGCTGTTCTCAACAACTAATTTCTATGGCCCAAAAGAAATTGTCGTCCAAACCGATTGGCTTCGCGACAGCATATACCGTATTGACATCAATAACCCTTTTAGCGAAGAATACGATACGAGACCGTTCCCTTTATTTTATTTAGATCCGTCAATACAAGATTTGCTTGCTGCATACTATATTAATATACAGGTTCAAAATACTTTCAGTGGAAAAGCATCGCAACAATTTATTGCCGTTCCGGCTGAACCGTTAGAGTTTTATGGCGAACCGACTTCCAATTATAAGCTGGATGACTACACACGTTTCCCGTCAACCCGTGAAGTAATTTTTGAATATGTGCGATTAGTCAGAATCAATAGTTCTAATAACCAGGTAAGTTTCCAACTTGTAGGTGACGATAAAAATGTTTTGCCGGGGCATCCTTTAGTTTTACTTGATAGCAAACCGATATTTGATGGCAATAGGGTCCTGAAGATCGATCCTTTAAAAGTAAAATCACTCGATGTTGTTACGCATAGTTATATCTATGGCCCAGAGGTTTTTAATGGTATCCTTTCATTTAAAAGTTATGATGGCGCAAGTATCAACACGGAGCTCGACCCCCGCGCAGTGGTGCTCGACTTTGAAGGCTTGCAACTCGAACGGAAGTTCTACTCGCCGGTGTACGAAAGCAAACCACAGCATGATAACCCTCTACCAGATTTCAGGACCGTATTATACTGGAACCCAAATTTTAATACAGAAGCAACAGGTGTTAAGTTGTCTTTTTATACTGGCGATAAAGCAGGTAAGTACATAGGCATAATAGAAGGAATCTCTGCAAATGGTAATGCCGGAAGCAAATACTTCTATTTTGAAGTAAAAAAATGATTTATTTCCAGAAATAAGGCGGGTTCAAACTGCCACGTATCGTACAATCTACACAGGTGGTTCGGGCGTAGCTTTTAAAATTGGGGGCGCCAAATGGGCCAAGGGGCGCCACGTAAAATGCGTCAATAGCTGTATTGCCTGAATTCGGGCCAAGCACCTGGGGGTCGAAATAAAAAGGCTGATGATAATAATAGGCGCTATCTAATGGACACTGATATGGATATTGTGTGTGATAGGCAGGTAACTGGTTCGATAAGATATAAATCCTCTTTGTTGAAACGCTGCCGACACTCAGGTAACCAACTACCATTTCACTTGGGTTACTGAGGCAATGGTAATTTGTTTGGTTGGTGGATGGTTGCGCATCGAATATGCTTCCCAATTGATTGGTGTTTTTTTGCAGCTTTTGCCAGAAATTATAGGCATCACTACTCAAAGCATATTGTTTGACCATTATCGAATACTTGGTTTCAATCTTTTCAGAGGTACCCGGAATAACTACTATCGGTGCCTCGAATACAACGTCATTTGAAAGTTTTGTAGTAGAGGATATCGCTACTGAACCCGAAGTATCACTTCGGTAACAAATATGATGGGTGTTATCGCCGAGCAGGTAGGACTCATAAAACGACGAAAATTGCCATGCTTCACTAAATTCCCACCTATAATATCGAGTAGTATTGGAATTGTCGTGAGCGTTTACATAAATATGCACCCCGTCTGCCTGCCCTATAAAACCAACGCTGTCAATAGGCGGGGAATTTTTAATTGCAATATAATCTGATACAAATTGTTCAGCATTGGAAGTCTTAATATCGAGCCGGTATTTATGGGTATTATCAAGGTTCAATGCTCCAGCGGCATAGACCCCATTTTTGATTTCAGTCAGCGGGAAAGTTGCACCTGCATCGCTCTCAACCATTACCTGGGCACCGGTTTCGTAGGCAATACTAATTACTGTATCGAATTTTTTAGTTCTGCTTAACCGGAAAATAGTAGAGTCATTGCCGGAATTTATAACACCATCAATAACAAGGTATTTATTGTTGCTAGATAATGCGCCGGCGGGTACAAAAGCTTTTTTACAGCTTGCTGTTAGCAGTACAAGCGCAATAACGCAAAGCCATTTTACCATATATCTATTTGCGAACGAGGATTTATAAAGAGCCTCTAATATACAGCGAAAACCGGACTTTCCGTTTTTTGTCGTCCTGGATTGGGAGCGTCGTAAACCCGACAAGGCTTTTGTCTTGCCGTGACAACATGCATTTGGCGATTAACTGCCTAAATAGGTATGCTCGAATTACTATCAGATTTTTTACCAAAGTGGTGACTAGAATCACTTTTATGCATGATGGGGCGCACAAGATTTTATAGGATACCTTTTTACATTTATCATATTTTATATCTATGGGCGATATTACTTCTCCACCCGACCTAAAAAGTCATGCTGAGGGTACGGGACCAATCAGGAAACGTCAACCAGTTTATACTGATTTTTTACCGCCATGCAATTTAACGTGTCCGGCAGGTGAAAATATACAAGCATGGCTTGCCCTGGCGCAAGCAGGCGATTTTGAAAATGCATGGCAGGTGCTTATGCATGACAACCCATTTCCTGCCGTCTGTGGAAGGGTATGTTATCATACCTGCGAAGATAAATGCAACCGGGCGCAGGTAGATAGTACAGTAAGTATTCATGCGGTAGAACGTTTTCTGGGTGATGAAGCTTTAAAAAATGGCTGGCAGGTAGGTAATATAATTCCTTCATCGGGTAAGCGTGTGCTCATTATTGGTGCAGGCCCGAGCGGTTTGTCTGCAGCTTACCACCTAACCAAAATGGGGCACTATGCCGAGATCCACGAAGCGGGTCCGCTTGCCGGCGGAATGATGCATTTTGGTATACCTGCTTATCGTTTGCCACGAAATGAACTGGACCTTGAAGTAAAACGGATTCAGGAAATGGGGGTTTCGATAATCTTCAATCATAAAGTTACAGATGTTTTGGCCGAAAAATTGGAAGGCAACTTTGATTCGGTTTTCGTAGCGATAGGTACACAGCTTTCGAAAAAAATTGATATCCCGGGTAGAGACGCCGGAAAGATTTTTGATGCCGTTACCTTTTTGAAACAGGTGGAATCCGGAGAAGCGCCCAAACTTGGAAGGCGTGTAGCAATATACGGAGGTGGAAACACTGCAATGGATGCTGCCCGAACCGCCAGGCGGCTCGGTGCATCTGAAGCGATGATCATTTACCGCCGCGACCGTGAGCATATGCCCGCACATGATTTTGAAGCACAGGAGGCTTTAGACGAAGGGGTTAAAATTAACTGGCTGCGTACGATTAAAGAAATTGACGGAAGCAGCTTTACTGTAGAGGTGATGGACCTGGTTGATGGGAAGCCTGTACCAACGGGCAGGTTTGAAACGCTGGAGGCCGACAACCTGATTTTAGCTCTCGGCCAGGATGCTGATACTCATTTCTTGAAAAACATACCGGATATTGAATTTAAACCCGATGGCACCGTTGTGGTAGGCTCAGATATGATGACTGGCCACGAAGGGATTTTCGCTGGCGGCGATATGGTACCGGGTGAGCGAAGCGTAACCGTAGCTATCGGGCATGGCAAAAAAGCGGCGCGTTATATCGATGGCTTTTTAACAGGTATACCATTCGCGCAAAAGTCTAAACACCCTGGTATCGATTTTGAACAGTTGCACCGCTGGTATACCACTGACGCCCCCCGCAAGGAACAGGCCGAATTGGCACTTGGGTTGAGAGCCAGCAACTTTGATGAAGTAAAAGCCGGTTTGACTATTGACGAGGTGTTATTTGAATCTCAAAGATGTATGTCCTGCGGTAATTGTTTCGAGTGCGATGGTTGCTTTGGTGCATGCCCGCAAGGGGCCGTCATCAAACTTGGAAGGGGTAGTCGTTACCGTTTCGATTATGATCAGTGCACGGGATGTGCTGTCTGCTATGAACAATGCCCTTGTCATGCTATTGAAATGCAGACCCTTAGTTAAAATTAATCTTCAATAAAGATATTGTAATGTCAACCAAAAAACCTGTAGTTGTAACTCTCGACGGGAATGAAGCAACTGCTTACATAGCCTACCGCGTAAATGAGGTTTGTGCGATCTATCCGATAACACCTGCATCACCAATGGCCGAATTTGCTGATGAATGGAGCGCCGGTGATAAAAAAAATATTTGGGGCAATATACCTGAAGTGATCGAAATGCAAAGCGAAGCAGGTGCGGCCGGTGTTGTGCACGGCTCCCTGCAAACCGGAGCACTAACAACTACCTTCACTGCCTCGCAGGGATTGTTATTAATGCTGCCGAATATGTACAAAATTGCCGGCGAGCTCACGTCGACGGTATTTCACGTCGCTGCCCGCGCTCTTGCGGCTCAGGCGCTTTCAATATTTGGCGATCATAGCGATGTAATGGCCGCGCGAACTACAGGTTTTGCGATGCTTGCATCGGCTTCGGTTCAGGAAGCGCATGACATGGCCCTAATAAGTCAGGCAGCAACTTTAAGGGCAAGAATACCTTTTATTCATTTTTTTGATGGTTTTAGAACTTCGCATGAGATCAATAAGATTGAACTTCTTTCCGATGAACAGATCAGATCGATGATTGATGACAAGCTAGTTTATGAACATCGGGCACGAAGTTTAAATCCAGACCACCCATTTATCAGGGGAACAGCTCAAAATCCGGATGTTTATTTCCAGGCGCGTGAAACGGTTAATCCTTATTATGCGGCCACACCTGGCATAGTGCAGGAGCAGATGAACAATTTTGCAGCTCTGACCGGTCGTCAGTACCATAATTTCGAATACTGCGGAGATCCGGATGCCGACCGGGTAATCATTATAATGGGTTCAGCAGCAGAAACAGTAAAAGAGACAGTAAAAGTACTTGTTGAAGCGGGAGAAAAGGTTGGAGTAGTGCAGGTTCGGCTTTTCAGGCCTTTCTCGCCTGATTTATTACTTGAAGCAATTCCGCTCAGTGCGAAGAAGATCGCCGTCATGGACCGCACCAAAGAGTCAGGTGCTGGTGGCGAGCCTTTATATCAGGATACTGTTTCAGCCATTTTCAATGCATATAGTGAAGGTCACAGATTACACCTGCCAAAAATTTCAGGCGGCCGGTATGGCCTGGCGTCTAAAGAATTTACCCCGGCAATGGTTAAGGCGATTTATGACGAATTAAAAAACCCCCATCCCAAAAAAGAGTTTACTATCGGAATAAATGATGATGTTTCTGGCACTAGTTTACTGTTTGATCCCGATTATGACATTGAATCAGCCGGAAGCGTATGTGCGCTGTTTTTCGGCCTGGGTGCCGATGGTACCGTGGGTGCTAATAAAAACAGCATAAAAATTATTGGTGAAGAGACCGAACTTTTTGTTCAGGGCTATTTTGTCTACGATTCTAGAAAATCCGGTGCACAAACTGTATCTCACCTTCGTTTTGGTAAGGAGCCAATACATGCCCCTTACCTGATAGCACATGCTGATTTTATCGCTTGCCATAAGTATAATTTTATTGAAAAAGTCGACATGCTTGCGCAAGCCAAACAAGGTGCTGTTTTTTTACTCAACAGTCCTTTCGACAAAGATGAAGTTTGGGACCGCTTGCCTCTGGTTATGCAGGAGCAGATCATACAAAAGAAAATTAGATTTCATGTTATCGATGCTTCCAAAGTTGCGGAAGCAGCTGGTCTTGGACAACGCATCAATACAGTGATGCAGACATGCTTTTTTGCACTTTCGGGCGTGCTTCCCTTTGATGAAGCTATAGACCAGATCAAAAAATCGATCCGGAAATCCTACAAAGCCAAGGGTGAATCGGTGGTGCTGAAAAACTTCAAGGTGGTTGATGATAGTCTGGCACATTTATTCGAAGTAAATGTGCCTAAAAAAGCTACCTCAACATTAGAATTTTCACAGGGTATATCTTCATTGGCACCTCATTTTGTACGCGAGGTAACAGCCATGCTGTTAGCGGGTCGTGGCGATAGCTTACCGGTAAGCATGATGCCGGTAGATGGCACCTACCCCAGCGGCACCACCAAATGGGAGAAAAGAAACATCTCAGACGAAGTTGCTACCTGGGAAGCAGATGCCTGCATCCAGTGTGGCAATTGTAGCTTTGTATGTCCGCACAGTGTCATTCGTTCGAAATTTTATCACAAAGAATACTTGCAGGATGCCCCGGTACAATTTCGCTCGGCACCGATCAACGCACGCGGATTTCCGGAAACTCAATATACGTTGCAGGTGTATTTCGAAGACTGCACAGGTTGCGATCTTTGCTCAAAAGTTTGTCCGGTAATTATTCCCGGAGCAACAAATAAAAAAGCGATCAACCTTAGTCCTAAACCAGAGCCCTTTTCAGAAAGGGAAAACATCAGCTATTTTGAAGCAATACCCGCAAACAACAGGGCAACTGTAGATTTTTCATCGGTAAGAGGTACGCAATTTCTTGAGCCATTGTTTGAATTTTCAGGTGCATGTGCGGGATGCGGGGAAACACCCTATATCAAAGTACTTACGCAATTATTCGGCGACCGCCTATTAGTGGCAAATGCAACTGGATGTTCATCTATCTACGGAGGCAACCTGCCTACCACACCCTGGACCACCAACAAGGATGGACGGGGTCCGGCATGGTCTAATTCGCTTTTCGAAGACAATGCTGAGTTCGGACTTGGGATGCGTATCTCTTCCGATAAACAATTGGGGATAGCTGCTGTACTCGTGGAAGAATTACGGCCTTTACTCGGGTCCGAAACTACCGATGCCCTGCTTCATGCTCCGCAGCAATTGGAATCAGAAATTGTTGAACAAAGGATACGGGTAACTGCACTCAAGGAAAAACTTGCCGAAATGACAGATCCGCTAGCGGCAAAACTTTTGTCTGTCGCCGACCAACTGGTTCACCGCAGTGTTTGGCTGATAGGTGGTGACGGTTGGGCTTATGATATCGGTTCTTCGGGCCTTGATCATGTGCTTTCAACCGGACGCAATGTAAATATCCTTGTTCTTGACACCGAAGTATATTCAAATACCGGTGGACAAATGTCAAAAGCTACCCCTACCGGTGCTACAGCAAAATTCGCCGCTTCTGGTAAAAAAGTCGGAAAAAAAGACCTGGCCCTGCAAGCTATATCCTATGGTAATGTTTATGTGGCCCAGGTGGCTATGGGCGCTAACCCGCAGCAAACGCTACTGGCAATGCGTGAAGCCGAAGCTTATAATGGGCCATCACTCATCCTTGCCTATAGCCATTGTATCGCCCACGGCATTAATATCGAAAACGGGTTAAACCAGCAGAAACTTGCTACTGCCTGTGGATACTGGCCATTGATCAGGTATAATCCGGCATTGCGCGAAGCAGGCAAAAATCCTTTCGTTTTAGATTCCCCGCGTCCTGCGATTGCTTTTAGCGACTACGCAAGGAACGAGCTTCGCTATACCGCTCTCGAATTATCACATCCGGTTGAAGCCGCCCATTTATTAAAGATCGCTCAGGAACAAGTAAACCTTCGCTGGAAAACCTACGAAGACATGGCCGAATGGAAAGCAGATGCATTTATGCCTATTGGATAAAATCATCAAAAAAAAACGAAACAATGATGGTCGCATTTAATTATATAAACACTTTAAATTTATGCACACTTAACATTTATTGGCCATGATAATTGGTATTTTAAAAGAACCTTCCTTTGAATCCAGGGTATCATTAATTGCTGCAGAGACTGCTCTGTTGGCGAAGCAAGGGATCACAATTTGGGTTGAAGCCGAGGCCGGATCGGCGGCGTTTTGTTTAGATGAAGACTACGTTAAAGCCGGAGCCGTGATTCAATCAAGGGATGAAATATTGAACGAAGCTGATTTGATTTTGGCGATACATTACAACAACATTCCAAATGTCATTCGCGGTAAAGTGCTGATCGGCATTTATCAGCCAGCTTATAATCAGGAGCATGTACAGGAATGGGTGAAAAACAATAATACAGTTTTCAGCCTCGACATGCTGCCACGTATCACCAGGGCGCAAAGTATGGATGTTTTGAGTTCACAATCAAACATTGCCGGATACAAGGCTGCGTTGCTGGCTGCTGTAACCTACCCCCGGTATTTCCCAATGATGATGACAGCTGCAGGAAACGTCCCCCCGGCAAAACTGCTGGTACTGGGAGCAGGCGTAGCCGGATTGCAAGCAGTTGCTACTTCGCGCCGCCTTGGCGCTGTAGTAGAAGTTTTTGATACCCGTGCTGCAGCTAAAGAAGAAGTACTGAGCCTTGGAGCAAAATTTATTGAAGTTGAAGGCGCCGTTGATGATAGTAAAGCCGGAGGTTATGCCGTAGACCAGACCACTGACTTTCAACAGAAACAAAAGGAAAAAATAGCTGAAAGTATAAAAAAGGCAGATGTGGTGATAACAACTGCCCAAATATTTGGCAAAAAAGCACCGGTACTGGTTAGCAAAGAAATGATTGCAACCATGAAACCGGGCTCTGTGATTATTGATCTGGCGGCTGCTACTGGTGGCAATACCGAACAAACCATTGATGGCCAAACCATCATCTGGAACCATGTTACCATAATTGGAAATTCAAACCTGGCCGCTGCAATGCCTTCTGATGCAAGCAGAGCTTATGGGCGGAACTTATTGAGCTTTTTGAAAATGTTAATTAGTAAAGAAGGCAAAGTTGAAATCAACCTTTCAGACGAGATATTAAAAAGCGCCTGTATAACCAGCGAAGGCGAAATTGTATCACCAATAATTAAAAATCTAATTCATGGAAATACTCCTCAGCTTCATTCACAGCAATCTTGAAATATTATATATTGTCATATTATCTGTCTTTTTAGGGATCGAAGTCATTTCAAGAGTTCCGTCGGTTTTACATACGCCATTGATGAGCGGCGCCAATGCTATTCATGGGGTTATTATTATAGGCTCAATCATTGTAATGGGAGAAGCTTCTGCCGATAATTTTGTTGTTCTGGCACTTGGTTTTGTTGCTGTTATCGTCGGCACCATCAATGTAGTCGGAGGCTTTGTAGTAACCGACAGAATGCTAGAGATGTTTAAATCGGGCAAGGAAAAACCGTCTAAATCGACTAAAGTTAAGTAATTATGGAAGCAAGTATATTGGCAATATGTTATCTTATCGGCTCTGTTTCTTTTATTATCGGGCTTAAAATGCTTTCTCATCCTGCCAAAGCCCGCCGGGGCAACCTGGTTTCTGCTGCAGGGATGGGAATTGCAATTTTGGCCACACTTTTGCTTTATCATCCCGGTGGCGAAGCTTTGCATAATTTGATCTGGATTATTAGCGCAATTATTATTGGCACAATTATAGGCGCAACAGCCGCCCGCCGGGTAAAAATGACTGCCATGCCTGAGATGGTGAGCATGTTCAACGGTATGGGCGGACTTTGCGCGGCACTTATTTCGATCGTCGAACTTGGCCGCGTAGCTAACGACCATAGTGATATGCATGTGCTATCGATACTTGCAGGAATGGTTATAGGCAGCGTATCATTTACAGGCAGCATGATAGCCTACGGCAAACTTCAGGGCAAAATAAAGGACCATGCATTCAAAGGGCAACACCTGGTCAATCTTTTTGTCTTATTGCTTATTGTTATAATCGGGGCTATCATCATTACCAGTAACGGCACTTTCTCTGCCCTGATCTTTTACAGCATGCTTGGTCTGTCTGTGGTTTACGGTATCTTATTTGTGCTACCTATCGGCGGTGCTGATATGCCGGTAGTTATTTCCCTGTTAAATTCTTTTACCGGAATAGCAACTGCCTGTGCCGGCTTTTTATACAACAACCAGGTGATGCTTACCGGTGGTATCCTGGTCGGTTCGGCTGGCGCTATATTAACTATTCTGATGTGCAAAGCGATGAACCGTTCACTGATGAACGTGCTCATCGGTTCCTTTGGTAGTACCGGAACTGGTGCTGTTCATTCGGTCACTCAGCAAGGCAGCAGCAAAGAAATTAGTTTGGGTGACGCGGCAATGGTAATGGGCTACGCTCAAAAAGTACTGATCGTTCCCGGTTATGGACTTGCAGTTGCCCAGGCGCAACATGTTTGCAATGAACTTGGTAAATTACTACAGAATAATGGTGTTGTTGTTAAATATGCTATTCACCCGGTAGCAGGTCGTATGCCTGGACATATGAATGTACTCCTGGCAGAAGCCGATGTCCCATACGACGACCTGCTTGAACTGGAATCCGCGAATGAAGAATTTGGTTCAACTGATGTGGTTTTGATCCTTGGCGCTAACGATGTGGTTAACCCTGCGGCATTGGATGATCCGTCGAGCCCGATCTATGGTATGCCAATACTGGAAGTTGGCAAGGCAAAGCTGGTAATCGTCAACAAAAGAAGCATGCGCCCGGGATATGCCGGGATAGAAAACGAACTTTTTTTTAAACCAAATACCTCCATGTTGTTTGGCGACGCAAAGACCGTTTTACACGAGTTAGTGAACCTGGTAAAGGAACTATAAAATGACACGTGCAAGTTTTGCTGGCGTTTAAGTTCGATGCTAATTTGCCCGTAAACCGAATGGTCATGAAACCGTTTTTTCAGCGGTTTTATCTACATATTTTAAAATTTTAAACCGAGCCGACAACGGGACTAAAGTCTGCAACCTAATCATTACGAATGAGTTTCCTTTAGTGGTCTTACAACTTGAATATCAATTGTTTGGCTTAATGCCTGATGGGATACTGTAAGACAGTTGTAAAACAAGGTAAATTTCCGACGCATATCATAGGTCACTTTAATAATCTTTTTGACAACCCTAGCTATGGCGTCAATAAATATACTTGGGTTTGCGATTGACTACATAATATTAGCTATTATAATCTTGCCAGAGTGAAATAAGAGATAGCACCTTTGCCAACAATCGACTCCGGTCACAATTTAATTGAGTTCTAAAAACTTCTGGTAATCCCAAATGTTTGGTTAAACCCAACCCTGTACAAAAACTTAATAGTTCAAATCGTTTGTTATGTTGGCAAACATTTACAGCAGCCATCTGTATATTAACAACTTAGTAATCAGTTTTTTCACTGCCAACTTTACCGTCACATTCAAATCAACTTTCAAACCACCTCGATGAAGAAGGATAAAATCGCTATTTTAAATCCAGAACGCCAAATATTAGAACTCACTAAACAAAATGAGGAGCTTGAAAACTACTTTAGGAATACGATCATTCCGCAACTGTTTGTAGACGAGAATTTAGTACTGCGAAAATTCACACCCCCAGCGATGAAACAGTTTAAATTGTCTTTAGTTGATCTGGGGAAAAAGGTTGAAGATATAAAGGATAATTTCCGCTTTCCATCGTTAATAGAAAACATACAGCAGGTTATCAATAGTAATGAAATTCTGGAAAAAGAGATTCAAACCACTGATCTCAGGTGGTACCAGATGAATATCATACCCTATGTGTCCTTTAAAAGCAAGAAGACCAACGGCGTAATTATAACGTTCGTTGAAATAACTATGCGCATCAAGGACTTAAAAGAGCAGGAGAAGCTGATTGCCGACCACGAAACATTACTGGATACTATTTCCCATGATATCAAGACGCCTCTCACCAGTTTGATGCTTACCGTTAATATGCTCAAAAAGGCGTCGCCGGGAATGCCAGGGGAGTTTGAAAACCATTTTAAAATTCTGGAAAGTTCTGTCAAAAAAATGCAAACCATTATCCGGGAACTTACTGATGTTGGCAAACAAAAGCACCGTTACGGGGCCGATCTTGAATTATTGAGCTTTGAAAATATTTTAGAAGATGTACGTCTTACCCTGTCGGGTATTATAAGTGAATCTGGCGCAGTTATAAAAAGCGAGATCAATATTTCTGAGATACTTTACTCCCGTCGCAAATTAAGGAGCATAATCTATAACCTGGTAAATAATGCAATTAAATTTAAATCACCCGAACGCAAACCTGAGATTTTTATCAAAACCCAAAAAGAGAAAAATCATATTGTTATTCTTATAAGAGACAACGGTATTGGTATCGATGCAGCTAATCAGGATGCCATATTTACTAAATACTTCAGGATGCAGCATTTAACAGAAGGTTCGGGCATAGGCCTTTACCTGGTCAGTGAGATAGTCAAAAACTCAGGAGGCAGGGTTTCAGTGAAGAGTACGCCAGGCATAGGATCTGAGTTTAAAGTTTATCTAAAATTAAATAAATTATAGCAAAATAATATTTTATTAACTTAAAATAAAAAAAAGGCCAATATCTATGTTACACCGCGAGGTAAGTTGCGTTTGGACTGCGCAGACTTACCCCGGTAACCCGAAATAATAGCTATGGAAAGCGAAACAAGAGTCAAAAAACTACGATTTGAAAACATTAGCGATGTCATTAGTACTTTTACGGGTAGTTCAGCATCGTTCTTTCTTGCAACAGGGCTGATCTTAGTTTGGCTGATTACCGGGCCAATATTTGGTTATTCAGATACCTGGTTGTTGATCGCCAATACGGGTACTTCTATTATTACCTTTTTGATGGTCTTTTTGATCCAAAAATCACAAAACAAGGAATCTATAGCAGTACAATTGAAGCTTAATGAATTGATCGCTTCCAATAACCATGCAAGTAACAGGCTATTAAATATTCAGGACTTGAGCGAAGAGGAATTGAATACTCTATATGAGCATTACAAGACTTTGGTCGAGTTAGCACAAAAGTCGAAATCGAACACACAAAGTCATTCGGTGGAGGATGCCATCAAGGCAGTTGAAGAAGAAGCAAAAGAGTAAATATTGGCTTTTTTAAGTATCAACATACCCCGCAGAAAAAGTAAGGCATCGGTCCACCTTTAGCCAATATTTTATACCATAAAATAAAAAAACCGCCTAAACCACGGTTTTAGATCTATTTAAGTGGCCAGTAACTGAGCCGACAACGGGAATCGAACCTGCGACCTACTCATTACGAATGAGTTGCTCTACCAGCTGAGCTATGTCGGCTAAATGCAGATCAAAGATAGTTTTGTACGGGAATTACACAAATTTTGATGCGAAGAAAGCTGTGATAAAAGCCTGGAGAGACAAACTGCGAGACAAACTTAATTTAAAGTTATGGTCTCAGATGTCAAGATTTATGATCCCGGTCTCGGGAAAAGGGGGTATGTAGAACTCTATGTTGATGGTGAAAGGTTTCGTATCTGGTCTGGCAAGCAGCTTGGAATCGAATGTAACCCTAACTCTTCTAAGAATACAGGTAAACAGCGAGCTAAACAGTTTCTAAAACTAGCAACTGCAGCTCAGGACTTTTATAAAGACAACCCCACCAGGAAGCAAGGTGCTACTCCTTGCCTTTCCGTATTAATACGAGAGACAATAGATAGCTTTGGTACTTCCTATTGTACGTCGTCAAACTAAAGTGAACCAAGGCTTGTGTAGTGTTTCGGGTTTAAAGTAAAGCTAAGTTTTCCATTT
>CAIPPO010000205.1 GCA_903866915.1 uncultured Mucilaginibacter sp.
AAAACCGCCCGAGAACTTTCCAATCTGCTCGTGAGGAATAGTACCATTAATGATAGGCACTTTTACCAGGTTCTTCTTAGCATCATCAATACCTTTAGCAATTGCTTCGGTAACTTCTTTTGCTTTACCCAAACCGTAACCTACCACGCCGTTTTCGTCACCTACAACCACAATGGCCGAGAAACTGAAAGTACGACCGCCTTTGGTTACTTTGGCAACACGTTGTATGCTTACCAGGCGATCTTTCAATTCGATCTCGCTGGTTTTTACTCGTTTTATATTAATTGTTGACATCTCTCTTTTTTTTATTGAGTGAATGAGTGAGTTTTGAGTTAGTGATTGAACGCCAACTCAGCAATTCACTAATTAGAAATTCAAACCTCCTTCACGTGCACCTTCGGCCAATGATTTAACACGACCATGATATAGGTAACCGTTACGATCAAAAACTACATCTTTGATACCCGCTGCAACCGCTTTTTCAGCTACCAGCTTGCCAACGGCTACTGATTGTTCTGACTTATTGCCTGTAGCATTGAATTCTTTGGATAAAGAGGAAGCTGACACTAAAGTCTTTCCACTTACATCGTCGATGACCTGGGCATATATCCCTTTATTGCTCCTGTATACAGACAAGCGCGGACGGTCGGAAGATCCCGAAATCTTTTTCCTGATCCCCTTTTTAATTCTGTCTCTTCTTGATAATTTACCTGACATGACGATTATTTTTTAGATGCCGATTTACCTGCTTTTCTTCTCAATTGCTCGCCAACAAACTTGATACCTTTACCTTTGTAAGGCTCTGGTGCACGCAGTGAGCGAATCTTTGCAGCCACCTGGCCGATAAGTTGTTTGTCAATTGATTCCAAAATGATAGTTGGGTTTTTACCCTTATCAGCAGTGGTTGTAACTTTAATTTCTACTGGCAATTCAAACACATAATGGTGAGAGTAGCCTAATACCAGGTCTAAAGTATTTCCGGTGTTAGTAGCGCGGTAACCCACACCAACTAATTCCTGTTCCAATTTGTAACCTGTGGTTACGCCAACAACCATATTATTTAAAAGCGCGCGGTACAAACCGTGTAATGCTTTGTGACGTTTTTGTTCAGATGGACGTTTTACCAGTAACTGGCCGTCTTCCTGAGCTATGATGATATCGCTATCAACAGCCTGATGCAATTCACCTTTCGGGCCCTTTACAGTAACAACGTTATCGCTGCTAACAGTAATGGTAACGCCTGCCGGTATTGCTATAGGTGCTTTTCCTATTCTTGACATTGCTTCTTTTCCTCCTATTGATTAATAAACGTAGGCTAAAACCTCACCGCCAATATTTTGCTGACGAGCCTCTTTGTCAGACATAACGCCTTTAGAGGTTGAAAGGATAGCGATACCTAAACCATTTAATACACGTGGCATATTTTCCATGCCTGCGTATTTTCTCAAACCTGGTTTACTGATACGCTGAATGCTACGGATAGCAGGAACTTTAGTGATGGGGTGGTACTTCAACGCAACCTTGATGGTGCCTTGCGGACCATTGTCCTCAAATTTAAAATTAGCGATGTAACCTTTGTCGAAAAGCACTTTTGTGATTTCCTTCTTCAGATTTGATGCAGGAATTTCAACAACCCTTTGGTTGGCTTTAATAGCATTCCTTACTCTTGTAAGATAATCTGCGATTGGATCTGTATTCATTACTTATTGTTTATGATGGTGGTTTCCGTAGACCTTCCATCGGTTAATATTCGTTTTAGGTAAAAGGTTAAAGCATCAAGGTGAAAGGTATTGAAAGTTGTCCTTTCGCCTTTTACCCTTCGGCTTTCGCCTTCTAATTTACCACGAAGCCTTCTTCACTCCCGGTATCTTGCCTTCAAGGGCCATTTCGCGGAAAGTAACACGTGAAATTCCGAACTGGCGCATGTAACCGCGCGGACGGCCGGTAAGTTTACAGCGATTATGCTGTTTTACCGGTGAGGAAGCTTTAGGCAATTTGTCTAATGCAATCCAATCGCCAGCTGCCTTAAGGGCTGCTCTTTTTTCAGCGTATTTAGCTACTAATTTGGCGCGTTTTACTTCACGGGCCTTTACACCTTCTTTAGCCATTATTTAGTCTGATTTTTAAATGGTAATCCAAATTCTTTCAGCAATTCCAAAGCCTCAACATCATTTGTAGCCGAGGTTACAAAAGTGATGTCCATACCCTGTATTTTGTTGATCTTGTCAATATTGATTTCCGGGAAAATGATTTGCTCAGTGATGCCCAGGGTATAGTTGCCACGTCCATCAAAACCTTTATCATTGATACCCTTGAAATCGCGGATACGTGGCAATGCCACAGCAATCAAACGATCAAGAAACTCGTACATGGTATTATCGCGTAATGTAACGCGTACGCCCACCGGCATATTCTTACGCAATTTGAAGTTCGAGATATCTTTCTTCGATTTTGAAGATACTGCCTGCTGACCAGTAATGGTAGTCAACTCGCCGATAGTTTGCTCAATCAGTTTCTTGTCAGTGGTTGCACCACCAACTCCCTGGTTGATCGCAATTTTCTCGAGCTTAGGAACCTGCATTACGCTTTTGTACTGAAATTTTTCTTTCAGACTGGAACGTATCTCTTCCTTATATTTCGATTTTAATCTTGGAACGTATGTTTTTGCAGTTGTTGCCATTACTTAATTTCCTCCCCTGATACTTTAGCTATTCTTACCAGTTTACCGGCTTCATTTTTCGCACGGCCTACACGAGTAGGTTTTCCTGTTTTTGGATCAACCAGCATCAGGTTCGAGATATGGATAGCGGCTTCTTGTTTTACGATACCACCGTTAGGGGTAGCAGCGTTTGGCTTAGTGTGTTTTGACACCATATTGGCGCCTTCTACAATAGCACGATTTTTATCTACGATCACTTCAAGGATTTTACCTTCTTTACCTTTTGAGTTTCCGGCAATAACCTTTACCAGGTCGCCCTTGCGGATCTTTAATTTGAAATTTTGTTTCTTTTCCATGTTACAATACCTCCGGTGCTAATGATACAATTTTCATGAATTGTTTCTCGCGCAACTCTCTTGCAACCGGACCAAAGATACGTGTGCCTCTCGGCTCGTCCTGGTTATTTAATAAAACTGCTGCGTTGTCATCAAAGCGAATGTATGAACCATCTTTCCTGCGGATCTCTTTCCTGGTTCTTACCACTACTGCTTTCGATACAGCACCTTTTTTAATGTTGCCTGATGGCAAAGCGCTTTTAACGGTAACAACAATTTTATCGCCGATCGATGCGTATCGTTTACCGGTACCGCCCAACACGCGTATCACTAATACTTCCTTAGCGCCACTGTTGTCGGCTACGTTTAATCTTGATTCCTGTTGTACCATCTTATTTAGCCCTTTCTACTATTTGAACTAGTCTCCAGTTTTTGTTTTTGCTCAGCGGCCGCGTTTCCATAATCAATACGGTATCGCCAATACCACAAGTATTGGCTTCGTCATGAGCCATAAATTTGGTAGTCTTCTTCACGAACTTACCATAGATCGGGTGTTTTACTTTCCGCTCAACGGCAACTACAATAGACTTGTCCATCTTATTGCTTACTACCAGGCCGGTACGCGTTTTTCTTAAATTTCTTTCCATTTCGAGCCTAAAAAATTATTTATTTTCAGAAGCTGGCGCCGCTTTGCGCTTTGTCAATTCAGTATTTAAACGAGCAATATCCTTACGCACTTTTGTGATGCGGGTTGGATTTTCAATTGCCGAAACCGTATGGGCAAACTTCAGTTTGGTGAGGTTACCCTTCTCCTCGCTGATCCTTGCTACCAACTCTTCAGTGGTGAGCTCTATAATTTCTGAGTTCTTCATCTTTTTATTTGTTGTAATGTTGTAAGGTTGTAATGTTGTAATGTTTTTTTCTGTAGTCGGATATTAAACCTTCCAACTTCCCGATAGCTATCGGCACAACGTTTCAACCAAAAATTTATGCTTCTACGTAATCTCTACGTGTTACAAACCTGGTTTGTACCGGTAATTTCTGTGCAGCCAGGCGTAATGCCTCTTTTGCCACATCCAGTGGTACACCTTCAGCTTCGAAAATGATCCTTCCGGGGCGAACTACCGCTACCCAATATTCAGGAGCACCTTTACCTTTACCCATACGTACTTCTGCTGGTTTCTTGGTAACAGGCTTGTCCGGAAATATCCTGATCCAAACCTGGCCTTCACGTTTCATAAAACGTGTTACAGCGATACGCGCAGCCTCGATCTGACGGCTGGTAATCCAGGCCGGCTCGAGTGATTTTATACCGAAAGACCCGAATGCAAGTTCAGCGCCACGACTGGCGACCCCTTTCATTCTGCCTTTTTGCATTTTCCTGAACTTCGTTCTTTTTGGCTGTAGCATCTTCTTAATCTTTGAGATAGGCGCCTTGAGAATTTATATCTCTACTCCTACCAAATCAATACTTATATTCTCTATTCTTTGAGATGTTCTGATTACTCAGGCATCCCAGCTTTAATTCAATTTATCTTCTTCCAGAAGGTCCACCGGGACGATTGCCACCACCACGGTTAGGTCCGCCACCACCGGGACGACTACCAGCGCCACGATTCTGGCCTGCACCTGGAGCACCACCGCCTCTGCGATCGCCACCACCAGCGTTGCCGCCCCTGCGATCATCACGACGACGATCACCACCACGTTCACCACCACGTTCGCCACGTGCACCAAAAGATGCTGCGCCTTCCGGACGTCCACCTTTACCACTTGAGCTGCTTGCAGCACCAATGTTAGGCGACAAATCGCGTTTGCCGTATACTTCACCTTTACAGATCCATACTTTAACACCTATTTTACCATAGGTAGTTAAGGCTTCTGCCAAAGCATAATCAATATCGGCACGGAAAGTATGCAGCGGAATTCTTCCTTCTTTATATTGTTCAGTACGCGCCATTTCAGCGCCGCCCAAACGTCCCGAGGTCATTACTTTGATACCCTCAGCACCCATTCTCATGGTTGAAGCGATGGTAGTTTTCATAGCGCGACGGAATGAAATACGGGCTTCCAACTGTTTTGCTATACCTTCAGCAACCAACTGAGCATCAAGCTCTGGGCGTTTTAATTCGAATATGTTGATCTGTACGTCCTTTTTAGTCAGTTTTTTCAACTCTTCTTTGATCTTGTCAACTTCCTGACCGCCTTTACCGATCACGATACCCGGACGGGCAGTGTGAATGGTTACAGTAATGCGTTTCAGGGTGCGCTCAATAACTACTTTAGATATGCCGCCTTTAGCGATACGTACCGAAATATATTTGCGGATCTTTTCGTCTTCAACTAATTTATCGGAGTAGTTGTTGCCACCGAACCAATTAGAATCCCAACCACGGATGATTCCTAACCTGTTACCTATTGGATGTGCTTT
>CAIPPO010000206.1 GCA_903866915.1 uncultured Mucilaginibacter sp.
ATATTTTTTCTGATATAAACCGATATTCCAACCATTAATACTGAAATCAGGAAAGGAAGGCGCCAGCCCCAGGCTTCCCAATTATCCTGACTCAATAATGCTTTGCAGGATTGTATTACCACAATGGAAATCAGGAAGGCTATAACCGCAGTCAGTTGAATCCATGATGTCCAAAAACCACGATGATTTGACGGTGAGTGTTCGGCAACATAGGTGGCAGCGCCTCCATATTCACCCCCGATCGCCAGTCCCTGCAGCAGCCTTAGAATCAGAACTATTACAGGTGCCACAAACCCGATTGTTTTGTAATCAGGTACCAAGCCTATTGCAAATGTTGAACCGCCCATTAGCAATAACGTCACCATAAACGTATATTTTCTCCCGATTAAATCCCCCAAACGTCCAAAGAATAAAGATCCAAATGGGCGCACCAGGAAGCCGGCAGCGTAAGTAGCCAATGTGGCCAGAAACGCAGCCGCCGAGTCTCCCTGTGGAAAAAATTTGGTCGCAATGATAGCAGCGAGGCTGCCAAAAATATAGAAATCATACCATTCAATAATTGTGCCCACAGAGGAGGCTGTAATTATGGGGATAAATGATTTATTTGAATGGCTCATATAGCTTTTAAGTTAAAATCAGTTTTGGTAACCATTTATTTAAGTCCGGGAATTTTCCGGTTGGTTTACAGGTAAACTCAAGGCTTGGTGTTGCGGAAGAAATGGCTATGAAAGGCCAATAATTGGGGCTGACTGATTGATAACCGAATCTAACCGCTAGATATTATCTAAATTGTTAACAATGAAAGCCCACCCCTCCACCATACCCAGGCTATATCAAGCCCTATTGCCGTAGCCCATAATTAAAACCCCTTGAAATCTACCCCTATTAGGCATATTTAAACCCGCCATCAGGACGAACCCGTGCTATTATTGTCCGAAAGACCTAATTTACTTACCGGAGGCTTTTACCAGCAAGGGCCCACTCGGGCATAATAATTCAGACAGGGTATGATTATAAAATAGCGGCGCACCATCAAACACATGGTGCCAGGAAACGCTGCTTAAAAACAATAAACAAAAACGCCCATTTAAAAGCCGTTACAAGCGTATCAGTTAACTAAAAACGCGGCAGCTGTTATGGGAGTCGGAAGAAATGTGAAACCTTCCTCACTTTCATGGAGAAACAGATATTGCCAAAAATTCACTTTTGCCATAACCATTCAAGGTCCCTTAAAATATCAAGTTAGGCTGTTTAAAATCCACCATTATACACCGTCTTCATGAAGAACTTGTGGCTCTCGGTAATTGCACTTTTTATTGCCACTATTTCTTTATATTTTAGTCGGACAATTCGCAATTGTAAAACCAATTTATATCGCTATCACAAATAACCAACCAACTCATAAAATGAAAAAGACAAAGCTTATTTTCTGGATTTCTACAGGCCTGATTGCATTACTCAATATCTCAGGGCTCTTTTTTTTGAACAGCCCACAAGCGCAGGAAGGCATGAAGCATTTGGGTCTGCCGAATTGGTTTCATATGGAGTTAACCATTGGGAAGTGTATAGGGGGATTAATCATTATTATACCCCTCATTCCCCCAAGGATCAGAGAATGGGCCTATGTAGGACTGGGAATTGATACCCTCTCGGCAATCATAGCACTGGTTGCGGTCGACGGTTTTGTCCCGATGTCCTTTTCGCCTTTGATCGCATTTATAATTTTGATGATATCTTATATATCCTTCCGTAAAATTACCTCCAATCAAAAAGCATGATTTCTTTTTGAAATTTATGTACCATCTTAATTTCAAACA
>CAIPPO010000207.1 GCA_903866915.1 uncultured Mucilaginibacter sp.
AAGCTTCCTCATTATTAGCAGTTAAAGCTAACTTTATTCTTAGCTTCCTGCATTGTGAGGATTGAGCTGATTATCAATTTGTACAATGCCATTGTTAGTTAACAGGTAAAATAAAGTAAATTTTAAATAGCTTACATTAGCCTTTAATACCATGATTTGTGTTAAAGTATTTCTTAATTGAGATAACCGATATATAACAACAACTCCAGCTTGAAAATTAGCTGCCGCATGCTTACGCAAGACGAATTAATCAAAGAGATCAGTAAAACCCTGGCTAAAACCAAGGTTGTCAAACTTACTTCTATCCTCCAAAAGCAAAATTTCAACTTTCGCGATCTGGTGTCTGTTACGTTTAACGATGATACAGGCGTGGCCTTTCGTGCAGCATGGTTGCTGGAAAACCTTTTCCTAAAAAAACCTTTATTATTTAAAGAAGATATCTCCTGGATGTTGGCGCATCTGGGCGAAATCAAAAATCCTTCTTGTAAACGTCATTATGCAAAAATCGTTGCACATATTACCGATCCAAAGGCTCCTAACGACATCCGTCAAAAAATTATTGAAATTTCCCTTGAGCCGACTGTCGAAACACTGTTCGACTGGCTGATAGATCCGAAAGGTAAAATTGCCGTTAAAGTGTTTGCCGCTACCGCATTATTTAATCTGCGACATCGTTACACGTGGATCAATGAAGAATTGGGGGCCCAACTCCAATTCCTGATGCGCAATGGTAGTCCTGGTATACAATCGAGAGGGAAGAAATTGCTTGAAGCACTCTAAAATTCTACATCCTTTGCCTCATTAAAAACCTATGCGAATCAAATCTGACATGTGGTAATTAGCACAATTTGTTATTTTTGAACATACAAAATTACTTACAACTTCTTGATGGCCTTTAATGAAATCCTAAGTGATCGTATAAGAGAAGCCATAGCCGACTTACCAAATGTAATGGAAAAGCGCATGTTTGGCGGGATATGCTATATGGTCGATAATAAGATGTGTATTGGCGTTGTAAAAAATGACATGATGTGCCGGATAGACCCCGCCATTTACGAACCAGCACTCGAAATGCCCGGTTGCCGGGAAATGGATTTCAACGGTAAGCCCATGAAAGGCTATGTATATGTGGATGAATTCGGCCTGAAAACAAAGGAGCAGTTTGATTATTGGATCGGCTTGTGCCTCGATTTTAACAAACAAGCAAAAGCCTCAAAAAAGAGCGAGGCCTGAAAAGGCGATACTATGACAATCAACAAGGATTCTCTTGATTTTTTAGCGGCGCTTGGTCAAAATAATAATCGCGACTGGTTCAATATTAACAAGGAACGTTACCAGGCGGCGCACCAAAATATTGTTGATTTTGCTGACACCCTGATTGTCGAAATGAATAGGCACGACCGGATAGAAACATCTTCAGGCCGCAGAAGCCTTTTCAGGATATATAAAGACGTTCGGTTTTCGAAAGAAAAAATTCCATATAACCTGCATTGGAGCGGTTCGCTTAAAAGGGCGACGAAAAAACTTCGTGGCGGTTACTATTTCAGGATAGAGCCGGGGAATTCCAGGATAGTAGGCGGCTTTTTCGGTCCGAACCCCGATGACATGGCACGAATCCGGCAGGATATCGATTCAAATTATGAAGCCTGGAATCGTTTGCTTTCAGAACCCGAAATAGTTAGAACTTTTGGTAAACTGGCTGGCGAACAGTTGGCAACCTCACCACGAGGCTACGATAAATACCATCCTGCTATCCATCTGCTTCGGCACAAACAATTTTTATTGCGACGTCACTTTACCGATGAGGAAGTACTAAATCAGGATTTCCTTAAAAATGTTGTCATCTGCTTTCAATCGATGCGTCCCTTCCTGGATTATATGAGTGAAGTGCTGACGACAGATGCGAATGGAGAAGAACTGGTTATTTAGCGTATTATACAAGTTCTTCATCATTGTCCTGGGTTTTAATTGCCCAAAATACCCACATCAAAAAGGTGATTCCAAGTGAAACATAAGGCGAGTAGAAAGCCGAAAAAACAGCAAAGACATAGATCAACAATCCAACGAGTTGCCCGCGCATCATGGTTCTGAACCAGGGAAGGCTTTTTTCGGGTGACAGTAGTAATTTTTTGTTGTTTATGATACACAAATTCAATAAGTACATACTTACAGTAATTGAACCGGTAAAGCCTGCATAAAACGCTACTGCGGTATTGCGGGCATCAGTGTAAATGAATGTGCCAACCATTCGCGTTGGATAAGGAAATAACACAACTAAAAGCAATACAAAACCATTTAATAAAATGATCCAATGGTTGGTTGCCCGTAAGTGTTTGATAACCTGATTATGTCCCATCCAAATTAGCAAAACCGTTGCAAAAGAGTTAAAATAAGCGAAATATTCGGGCCATTTTTCGAGTATCTTTTGCCACAAACCGGTGTTACTTGCACCATTAAATTCTTTGATACCAATCTCAACTGCCAATAACGTAATGGCTACACCAAATATCCCATCGCTGAAAGCCTCCAGTCGACCAGTTTGTTTTTCCATGATTTGATAGCCGTAATTTATTGCAGCCGACGATAAATATAATATTTCCCAGGGATACCTTTCTTAATATGGCCAAAGTCTCAACCTATTCTATTCAACCTTTAGGGAAACACCGGTATTAAGCGTTCGATATTCAACAAACCAAAAAAGCCGAGCCATTTTCACAGCGCGGCTTGGGATATAAAATAAACTAATTAGGAATGAGATTATACGTGTTCGATTTCTTTAGGATTCAGAAAAACGAATTGGTTATTAAACATATCGAGTTTTATTGTGCTGTCCTTGTCTACTTTTCCGGCAAGTATTTGTTTGGAAAGTTCGTTCAATATCTTTTTCTGTATGACACGTTTAAGCGGACGAGCGCCATATTGCGGATCGTAACCCAACTGTGCCAACCAATCTAATGCTTCTGGGGTAGCATTCATATGAATACCCAGTTCTTCCAGTGTTTGCTGCAATTGCGCGAATTGTAGCTTAACAATGTCAGCGATCTCATTGCGGCTTAATGGCGTAAACATTATAATCTCGTCGATCCGGTTCAAAAACTCGGGCCGAATAGTTTGCCTTAATAATTCAAACAATTGCGACTTGGTTTTGGCAATAACTTCATCTTTATCATCTTCGTCAAAATTCTGGAAGTTTTCCTGTATGATATTCGAGCCAATGTTCGAGGTCATAATGATGATGGTATTTTTAAAATTCACCACCCGCCCTTTATTATCGGTCAAACGCCCGTCATCCAGCACCTGCAACAGGATATTGAATACGTCGGGGTGCGCTTTTTCAATCTCATCTAATAAGATGACGCTGTAAGGTTTGCGCCGCACGGCTTCTGTTAGCTGTCCGCCTTCGTCATAACCTACATATCCCGGAGGCGCACCTATCAGTCGTGATACCGCATGCCGTTCCTGATATTCCGACATATCGATCCGCACCAAAGCAGCTTCATCGTTAAAAAGGTATTCGGCCAAAGCTTTTGCCAACTCTGTTTTACCAACACCGGTGGTTCCCAGAAAAATGAAGGAACCGATAGGTTTACGTTTATCATGTAATCCTGCACGGCTACGCCTTATTGCATCGCTAATAGCTTCAATCGCTTCGTCCTGCCCAGCGACACGTTTGTGGAGTTCATCTTCCAGTTGCAGCAGCTTTTCGCGCTCGCTTTGGATCATTTTAGATACCGGGATACCAGTCCACCGCGATACAACACCAGCTATATCTTCTGCCGTTACTTCTTCCTTCAGCATACGGTGGTCTTTCTGGTTTTCAAGCAAAACTGCCTTCAGTTTTTCAACCTCGTCCTGGGTGTCCTTGATACGACCATAGCGCAGTTCGGCAACTTTTCCATAATCACCTGCACGCTCGGCTTGTTCGGCTTCCAACTTATAATTTTCAATCTGTTCAACCTTTTGGTTGATATGATCTACCACATCCTTTTCGCTCTTCCATTGTGCCCGTAATGAGTCTCTGCTTGCCGAAAGGTTGGCGATCTCTTCACTCAATTCACTAACTCGCTTTTCGTCTTTCTCACGCTTTATCGCCTCGCGTTCAATTTCCAATTGCATGATCTTGCGATCGAGTTCATCCACTTCCTCTGGCACCGAGTCCATTTCCAGACGCAGTTTAGAAGCAGCTTCATCCATCAGATCGATAGCTTTATCCGGCAAAAATCTGTCGGAAATATAGCGTTGCGACATTTCAACTGCTGCAATAATAGCCTCATCTTTGATATGCACCTTATGGTGCGTTTCGTAACGTTCTTTTAATCCACGGAGGATAGAAATTGCATCCTGGCTATCCGGTTCATCTACCAATACCATCTGGAAACGGCGCTCAAGCGCTTTATCTTTCTCAAAAAATTTCTGGTATTCGTTTAGTGTTGTTGCTCCGATAGCTCTTAGTTCGCCACGGGCAAGTGCTGGTTTCAAAATATTGGCAGCGTCCATAGCTCCTTCACCGCCACCGGCTCCTACCAAAGTATGTATCTCGTCGATAAAGAGAACTATCTCGCCATCAGCATCCGTGACTTCTTTGATCACCGCCTTTAAACGTTCTTCGAATTCGCCTTTATATTTTGCGCCAGCAATTAGCGCACCCATATCCAGCGAATAAACGGTCTTGCTTTTCAAGTTCTCGGGTACATCGCCCTTAATAATTCTAAAGGCAATACCTTCGGCAATTGCAGTTTTACCTACTCCGGGTTCACCTACCAGAATCGGGTTATTTTTGGTGCGTCGGGATAGTATTTGAATTACCCTCCGGATCTCTTCATCGCGACCAATTACAGGATCCAACTTCCCCGATTCAGCATATTCGTTCAGGTTACGGGCATATTTATTTAAGGCATTATAGGTAGCTTCGGCATTTTGGTCGGTCACCTTACTATTCCCACGTAAGGCAACGATTGCTTTTTTAAGATCCTTTTCGTTTACACCTGCATCTTTTAATGCTGTTCCGGTTTTGCCATTAGCCGCCAATATCCCAAGCAAAATATGCTCTACTGAAACAAATTCGTCCTTGAATTCTTTTAAGTAAAATTGCGCCTTTTGCAAGGCTGAATTGGCATCAGATGATAGATAAACTTCGCTGCCACTCACCTTCGGAAAAGCAGCGATTTGCTGATCGAGCGTTTCGTTCAGGCGGTTCAGGTTAACATTAAGCTTTTTCAACAGGTAGCTAACTACGTTTTCGTCAACTAACAGCAAGCCCTTTAGCAAGTGAGCGCTTTCTATGGCCTGCTGCTGATTTCCGGCAGCTATCTCGGTAGCCTTTTGTACAGCTTCCTGGGCCTTTATCGTAAAGTTGTTAAAATTCATATTAATAATACGTCAAAACATCTGCCATAGAATAATAGTGCTAAAATGACATTGGATTTTGGTTGACGAAAGCCAAATTGTCTACATTTACTACGCTAACTCAAACATTTTCAGCCATAAAGGCTTGTTTTTTTTGAGTTTGAGCTCCTATTTTTATACTTTTGATTAACCGTTTCAATCCCAAATTAGTTTTGACCAGTCAGCAGTATAAACGAGTATCAGGTAAGTTAAGAACATCTTATCGCGACTATTACATGCTGAAAAACCTGGGTGCAGTAAGAACAGGGAGCGTCATCTTCCTTATACTTAACATCATCCTGCGTTTACTGTATGCGGTATTTCCAGAGAGCCTTACCCGAGCCCAAAACTACCCCGAATTTAACTATACAAACTGGCTATACATCTGCATTACGCCGGTTTTCCTTGGCGGCAGTTACCTGCTGATCTATTTGTTTAAAAAGCAAAAAAAAGCTGATGCTTTTATGGGCATCTTTGTGTTTTCCTTCGCCTTTTATATTATTTTTTGCGGGATGTATTCGAGTTTTATCGCGACATCAGATCCGCGCAATGCCTTGACTTTATACCTAACTGCACTAAGTATCATCAGTGTGGTATTTGTACTTGAAAGCTTGGAGACCCTCCTGCTGATTATATTCACCGAACTGGTGTTTACCTACCTGCTTTATTATACAGCTGCTGAGCCAATGGAAATGGCCTACAATCAACTAATATCCGTTACCCTGCTATTCTGCTTCTATTTTATCTCGAGGTACTTTTACACTTATAAATCGAGCCATTTTTTACAGTTGGCCGATATCAGCGAAAAAAATATCGCTATTGAAAAAGCCAATGCCTTTAAAAATGAGATATTGGGTATGGTGGCACATGACCTGCGTAACCCTATCGGTGCTGTAGAAACTATTGCGATGATGATGGAAATGGAAGATGTGGATAAAGACACGCACGAGAACCTGGAAATGATCAAAGCTTCATGCGCCAAGGCCCGGGGTATTATTTCTGATTTGCTGCAAGCCGCCAATAACGAAAATATCAATATCATTGATACTCAACGCACAGAACTTAACCACTTTTTGAAAAGGATAATTAACGATTGGAAAGTGCACAGAAATGCAAAAAATACCCTTATTCTTATTAGTTCGAAGAACCAGTTATTTGCAGAGGTTAATGCCGAAAAATTTCAAC
>CAIPPO010000208.1 GCA_903866915.1 uncultured Mucilaginibacter sp.
CGTGTCTTAAAAATCATGTCTATCTAAAATCTATCCTGAAAATCGTGTTCAAAAATCGTGTTCAAAAATCGTGTCAAAAAAAAGGCCCTCCAAAATGGAAGGCCCCGATATTTTAAAAATCATTTATTGGCGTAATCCCCAATAACTGGTGTTATTATTCTTTACTCAGTTTCTACCGGAAGCTTTTCTCCGGTTACCGTTTCCTTGATCTTTTTTTCCAGTTCTTCCATCAGTTCAGGGTTGTCGAGTATCAACTGTTTTACAGCGTCACGGCCCTGGCCCAAACGGGTATCGCCATAGCTAAACCAGGATCCCGATTTTTTGATGATGTTATAATCTACACCCAGGTCGATGATCTCACCAGCTTTTGAAATACCTTCACCAAACATAATATCAAACTCAGCTATCCGGAATGGCGGTGCTACTTTATTCTTCACAATTTTTACCTTCACCCGGTTACCAGACACCTCGTCGGTATCTTTAATCTGCGAGATACGGCGGATATCCAAACGAACGGAGGCGTAAAATTTAAGCGCATTACCGCCTGTAGTAGTTTCGGGGTTGCCAAACATGACACCGATCTTGTCGCGCAATTGGTTGATAAAGATACAGCAGCAACCAGTTTTGCTGATAGTGCCAGTAAGCTTACGTAATGCCTGCGACATGAGGCGTGCCTGAAGTCCCATTTTGCTATCGCCCATTTCCCCTTCAATTTCACCTTTAGGTACCAGTGCAGCTACCGAGTCAATCACAATAATGTCGATTGCACCAGAGCGGATCAGGTTGTCAGCTATTTCAAGGGCTTGTTCGCCGTTATCAGGCTGGGATATTAATAGATTTTCAACATCAACACCCAGTTTTTTGGCATAAAAACGATCGAATGCATGTTCAGCATCAATAAAGGCAGCGATGCCACCTTGTTTTTGCGATTCAGCAATGGCATGGATCGCCAAAGTAGTTTTACCGGATGATTCAGGTCCGTAGATCTCTATCACCCTGCCTTTTGGCAAACCGCCTACACCCAACGCAATGTCAAGGCCCAGCGAGCCGGTTGATATTACGTCGATTGGTTCAATGGCGGTATCACCCAACTTCATAATGGTGCCTTTACCGTACGATTTTTCCAGCTTATCTAAGGTAAGCTGTAATGCTTTTAATTTCTCTGCGCTGCTCATTGTTATAAATTTCGGTTAGCAAATGTATATCATAGTTTTGACAAATGCTAATAATATTAGTAATATTTTGAGTTTAGTGATGGAAAAGGTTAGAATTGGTTGAATGCTTGTTTTTTTGCCGTTATAAATAACAAACAAGTTCAATCCGGATTATTGCATTTTGTCTAACTCCATCAAAACTAAGTAATGAAACCTCGTCCATCAAATATCTTTCTCCACACTGCGTTTCTTCAGTTCTTTGGCGATGCTGTCAAGTTTTTTTTTCTTTTGCTGCTCTTTAGTCTTTTTTGCTTTAGCTGCTTCGGCTCGTTTGAGAGCGGCTTCGGTATGATTTTGCTGGTAATAGCGACAGAACCAATGGATAGGGCAGGTTTCACATTTCGGATTTCTGGCCAGGCACGTATATCGCCCATGCAGGATAAGCCAGTGGTGTGCAAAGCGTACCGTTTCTTTTGGCAGGTACTCCATTAACTGCTTTTCTGAAGCCAGGGTTGTTTTGGCCTTGTTAGTTAAACCGATTCGGTTAGCTACCCTGAAAACGTGGGTATCCACTGCCATCGCCGGCGCCTCAAATACCACCGAAGCAATAACATTGGCTGTTTTTCGTCCTACACCCGGTAACTTTTGCAGGTCGTTAATATGAGAAGGCACCTCGCTGTGAAATACATCTACCAGCATCCTGGCCATGCCCGAAAGGTGTTTTGATTTATTGTTTGGATAGCTTACGCTGCGGATATAGGTAAAAATAGCTTCAGGAGTAGCAGCCGCCAACGCTTCGGGAGTAGGAAAATCTCTGAAAATAGCCGGTGTTACCTGGTTGATACGTTTATCTGTGCATTGAGCCGAAAGAATTACGGCAATTAGTAATTGAAAAGGGTTATCATAATGCAGCTCTGTTTCTGCATTGGGCTGGTGGGTTGAAAAATAGTCGATAAAATGGCGGAAACGTTCGGCGCGTTGCATTCTGTTTAGTTCGTAGTTGATTGATTAAGGTTCATGGCAGGGCACTGAATGTTAGGTATTAGGTAAATTACCGCCGGTTGGCGGGTTTTTCCGTCAATACAAAACAATGATCCATGAACGAATTAACGCAGACTTTTCGAATAATTCAGAATGTTGAATACAGATTTCAAATCTGGATTTTTTTTCAAAAGATCCAGATCGGGGCGCAATGAGTTGTAAAATATCAAATCATCTGCATCGAGATTTTCCGTAGCTTCTGATACCTTCATGGCCTTTGCTTTAGAAGTTTCGCTAAAAATAGTTATAGTAGAATTTTCACCCATACGCTTTGGTCTAACAATAAAAGTTTTCTAATTGGTTTTATAAAGTACATAACGCTAGTAAAAATACAATATTATACCGAAGATGAAATTTTGATGAAATTTTTTTGGTTGAAGCAGTCGGGGTTGTCCCGATAGCTATCGGGAGGGTAATACTGGATTTTTTATCGTTGCCGATGGGGTATTATTCATGAAATATGTTTCATATTTCATATAATGATTCATAAACGCACAATGGTTTTAAATATTGCAAAGCAAAAACTTCGCAATATTTAAAACCATTGTAATTTGTTTATTAGTGATTGGTTAACTTGTAGACTTAACAATACCTAATAGCTGATAACCAATACCCAACACCCACCTTCAATTCTTCAAACTCAACTCCTTGCTTTGCATCATTTTACGCAGGTTGTTGAGTGCGTAACGCATACGGCCCAATGCGGTATTGATACTTACTTCGGTTACGTCGGCAATTTCTTTGAAACTCATATCGCCGAAGTGGCGCATAATAAGTACTTCTTTTTGTTCGGCAGGTAAAAGTTGAATTAAGGCTTTAAGATCTTTATAAGTTTGCTCGCGCACCATACGGTCCTCTGTACTTTCGTCATAATGACCCAATACATCAAAAATGTCAAAATCATCGCCACTGCTCACCATAGGTGTGCGTTTTTCACGCCTGAAATGGTCGATGACCAAATTATGTGCGATACGCGATACCCAGGGCAAAAATTTGCCTTGCTCATTATACTTTCCGGCACGCAGCGTATTAATCACCTTAATGAAAGTATCCTGAAAAATGTCTTCGGCGAGGGTTTCGTCTTTGACTAATAAATAAATGGAGGTATATATTTTAGACTGGTAACGTCGGATCAGTTCTACTAAGCCAGCTTCATCGCCTGCAACATACAGGTGGATTAGATCCTGATCACTTTTCATTTGAAAATCCATAGTCAACTACTTTAAACTAAGTTATTTAACCGTAAAATGGTAAAGTAGAATTTTCTCCGATAGCGATCTTTTGTTAATAAATTGTTACTCAAAATAAGCGATTAGCCCTTTAAAAAGCAAATTATATTTGTGCTACCCCAGTCAAAAACAGCATTATCACACATTTTTAACATTATTTAACAATAAAAGTGTTAAAACCGGCAGCTAAAATTTACGATCGCTGAAGCGCTGTAAAAGTATTACAATCAACCGACTAAATCATTTGCAAAGTGCTAATTTTTTTAGGATTTTTGCGTTTTGGGAAAGTCCCGTCGTCCATGGTCCATGGTCGATAGATTTTTCCGGAAAATTACCATGGTCCCTGGACTATAAAACGATCGGTAAGAATAAATGAGCAGCGAAGCGGATAAAGACCCCCAATACAACATCATCATAAAAGGCGCCCGGGTACACAACCTGAAGAACATGGACGTTGCGATACCCAAAAACAAATTGGTGGTTATTACTGGTATGTCGGGTTCGGGTAAATCGTCGCTGGCTTTTGATACTTTGTACGCCGAAGGGCAGCGACGTTACGTTGAAAGTTTATCGAGCTATGCCCGGCAGTTTTTGGGCAGGATGAATAAACCGGATGTCGATTACATCAAAGGTATCGCCCCGGCTATCGCTATCGAACAAAAAGTAATCACTTCAAATCCGCGTTCAACCGTTGGTACTTCAACCGAAATCTACGATTACCTTAAATTATTGTTTTCCAGGATAGGTAAAACTTTGTCGCCGGTTTCAGGCAATATCGTTAAAAAAGATAACGTAACCGATGTGGTTAATTTTGTATCCTCACTGCCTGATGAAACACAAGTAACTATCCTTTGTCCGTTATACCCGCATAACAACCGCAGTTTGAAAGAAGAACTGGCGGTATTACTGCAAAAAGGCTTTGTGCGGATAGAATATAAAGGCGGCATTTCGCGAATTGAATCGATTCTGGAAGATGAGTCGGTTGGGAATGAGTCCATGCATTCCAACGGTGCCGAAACCGAAAAGGTGAAAGGTAAAAGGGGAAAGGTTAAAGGTGAAATTGGTGAGTTGAAAGGTGAAGGGGAAAAAGAGAAAGGTGATATTTTATCTATCTCTCCCGTGGAAGGGACTGGGGTAAGGCCGAACACCGAAGTGAAGATAGTCATCGACCGTATCACCAAAAACGATACCGACGAAACCGTCAGCCGCTTAGGCGATTCGGTGCAGACGGCGTTTTTTGAGGGCAAAGGCGATTGTTATGTTCGTTACCAAAACTCTGTTGATGGTAATGAATCGGAGCGTTTTTTCTGTGATCGCTTTGAGTTGGATGGCATCGCTTTTGAAGAGCCTTCGCCTAATTTCTTTAGCTTCAATAATCCTTATGGTGCCTGTAAGCGCTGCGAGGGTTACGGTAAAGTGATCGGTATTGATGAAGATCTGGTAATTCCTGATAAAAGTAAAACCATTTATGAAGGGGCAATAGCACCCTGGCGCGGCGAAAAAATGCGCGAATGGAACGACGAGCTGGTAAAGAATGCGCTGAAATTTGATTTCCCCATCCACCGCCAATATAACTACCTTACTGAAGAGCAACAGCAATTAGTATGGACCGGCAATAAATATTTCCGTGGTCTGAATTCTTTTTTTAAAGAACTGGAAGAGCAAACCTATAAGATACAGTACCGGGTGATGCTCTCGCGTTACCGGGGTAAAACCACCTGTCCGGAGTGTAAAGGCAGCCGGCTAAGGCAGGATGCGTCTTATGTAAAGATCAATGGCAAGTCGATCACCGATATCGTGTTGATGCCTTTGGACCGGGCCTTTGAATTTTTCAAAAACCTGGAATTGACCGAGCAGGACTTCAAAATAGGCAAGCGCCTGCTGGAAGAGATCACCAGCCGCCTGATGTTTTTAAATAATGTAGGTTTGAGCTACCTGACCTTGAATCGTTTGTCGAATACATTGTCCGGTGGTGAGTCGCAGAGGATCAACCTGGCAACTTCACTAGGTAGTAGTTTGGTTGGTTCGATCTATGTGCTCGACGAGCCGAGTATAGGCTTGCACCCACGCGATACACAACGACTGATCACAGTATTGCGAAAATTACGCGATGTAGGCAATACGGTATTAGTAGTAGAGCATGAGGAAGAAATTATGCAAGCGGCCGATCATATCATTGATATAGGTCCGGCAGCCGGCACTCATGGTGGCGAGCTTGTATTTTCGGGCACCTATGACGAAATTATTGAAGACGATAATAGCCTGACCGGCCGTTACCTGGCCCGCAAAGAAGAAATAGCGATACCGGCCCGCCGGCGTAAATGGAACGATTTTATCGAGATCAAAGGCGCCCGCGAAAATAATCTGAAGCATGTGAATGTTAAATTTCCGCTTGGTGTGCTCACGGTAGTAACGGGTGTATCCGGTTCGGGTAAAACCAGTTTGGTAAAACGCATACTTGCTCCGGCTTTATTAAAGGTATTGGGTAATTATACAGGCGAGCAAACCGGTACTTATGATGAACTAAGCGGCGATTATAATAAAGTTGAACAAGTAGAACTGGTAGATCAAAACCCGATAGGACGTTCCTCACGCTCTAACCCGGTTACCTATGTTAAAGCCTGGGACGAGATCCGTAATTTATTTGCATCGCAGCCCGTGGCAAAGGCTGCCGGCCTGAAACCTTCTGCTTTCTCTTTTAATGTGGAAGGCGGTCGCTGCGATGTTTGCCAGGGCGAAGGTGAAGTGAAGATAGAGATGCAGTTTATGGCGGATATCTTCCTCACCTGCGAAACCTGTGGAGGCAAACGTTTCAAACAGCATATATTAGATGTGCAGTACCAGGAGAAAAGTGTATCCGATGTGCTCAACATGACCATCGAAGAAGCGCTTGAGTTTTTCCGTAAAGAACCTAAAATATTAAGTCGCATTAAACCACTGGCCGATGTTGGCCTGGGTTATGTGCAATTGGGGCAATCATCCAATACCCTGTCTGGTGGCGAGGCACAGCGTATCAAACTGGCGTCTTTCCTTGTAAAAGGCAATAATGCCAATAAGACCCTGTTCATTTTTGATGAGCCTACTACAGGTTTGCATTTCGACGATATCAAAAAGCTGCTCAAATCATTTGATGCGCTGCTCGATCAGGGTAATACCATTATCGTCATCGAGCATAATATGGATGTGATCAAATGCGCCGACTGGGTGATCGACATCGGTCCCGAAGGTGGCGATAAAGGCGGCCAGGTGATGTTCGAGGGCATACCCGAAGACTTGCTTAAAGAAGAAAATTCTTATACGGGGCAGTTTTTAAAGGAGCGGTTTGAGCATCCGGGCGCGCAACGTGAACGGCATTTGGTGGGGTAGAACCGCTGTATCCACTATAATTGTTTTGAAATTTGTAAATGGATTTGGGGACTTTGCTAATACCTCAAATCCCGATCAATCTCCTTTAATAAATATTCTTTTTTATCCGTCGCATACTCCCAAAACATAACGCCGGCGAGGCCATTTTTGTTAACGTATTTACATTTATTTTTCACCGACCATTCATCATCAAAAGTGATGAACTGTTTTAGTTGGTCGTTATATAAATAAGGTGCTGCAGCGGTTTTATCGCGATAATATTTATACCCTTTTTGGTTGATGAGGCTGTCTTTGATAAAGGTATAGTCGCCAATATTGCGGATACGGACAGGAACTAAGCGTGCCCCTAATATACTTTTAGCAGTATCGGCAGCTGCCAGCGTGTGTCCGTAGAACGCAACGCCAACAACCAGTTTTTCGGCAGGTACCCCTGCGGCCATAAAATCGTGAACTGCCAGGTCGGCTGAGCATAGGGTCTTGTAATATTTTGAGGCGTAGAGATTGGTGTGATGCGAGATAATATGCAAACTGTCCTGAGCATAATCATAGGTCATCAGGCTTACATAATCCAGGTATTTGGCAACATCGCCCATTTCGGTCAGCTTCAAAAAGCGGGTAAAACCGCCAACTGCCGTGGTTAGCGATTGTTTTTGGCCGCTTTGTATTTCGAGCGTATCGAGGTCAGTCCGGAGCGCTTTGAACAATAGCGTATAATTATGTTTATCCTCCGGACGGTATATATTACCTGCTCCAATATCGTTAGGGTACTCCCAGTCAATATCAACACCATCAAGCTTGTATTTACGAACGATGGCAACTGCGCTAGCCGCAAAGGCTTCACGGGCAGTATCGGTTAGTACAGCGTCCGAAAAGAAGCGACTCCCACCCCAGCCACCGATGGATATAAGCACCTTCAGCTCAGGGTTTATCTTTTTTAGCTTGAGTAAATTCTGGAAGTTGATGGTGTCAGTTTTCAAATGTTCGAGATAGGCCCTGTTATTTTTGATTACAACAAAAGCGTAATTAATGTGCGTTACTTTTTTCGGATCAACCATGGTTGTGTCATATAACCCATGATAGCCGCCTACATAGCCGATGATGACATGTTTTTTATGTTTTGCCGATTGTGCTGACAGCGTCGGTGGCAAAAACAAAGCAATTGCCAATATCAAATAAGGAAATATCCTGAAGCAGCTTTTCATACCTGACGAATGTACGGAACGAATTCGCGGATAACAACCGCTTGAACAAGGGTTTAACTGTAATTTGGTTATAACTAAGTAAAAATTCAGTTATATTCACAACTCCTAACCGAAACTTAAACGCTTTTACAAATCATGAGAAAATTTAGCCACCACTTGCTGCTGCTGATCATATCAATTTTCGGCACATCGTCCATCGCTTGCGCCATCGATACTAAAGATACCCGCATGCTAACCCAGCCTGCAGTAAGTGCTGATCATATCGCTTTTATTTATGCTCAGGACCTTTGGGTAGCCAACCCCGACGGCTCACAGCCTCGCAGATTAACCATAAGCTCTGGCATTGAATCAAGCCCGGTGTTTTCGCCCGATGGTAAGCTTCTGGCCTATAGTGCGCAATATGACGGCAATACAGATGTTTATGTGATCCCGGTTGCAGGTGGTTTGCCCAAAAGACTTACCTGGCATCCGGGTGTAGATTACGTAAGGGGATTTACACCTGATGGTAAGTCGGTGCTTTTTGCTTCGCAACGCAATAGTTTTACCAACCGGTATGCCCAGTTGTTTACCGTTTCGGTTAGCGGCGGACCAGCAACACAATTAGAGATACCAAATGGCTTTTATGCTACCTATTCACCCGACGGCAAATACATCGCTTATACGCCTACACCCGATGTGTTTAAACAATGGAAGCATTACCGGGGAGGTGCAACTTCAAGAATTTGGTTGTATTCACTGGCCGATAAGTCAATTGTTGAGCTGCCAAAACCTGAAACTGGTGCAAACGATACACAGCCAGTTTGGATTGGCAATAACATATTTTACAGAAGCGATCGCAACGGCGAGTTCAATTTGTTTTGCTACGATATAGCCTCAAAACAGGTAAAGCAACTAACTACCTACAAAGATTTCCCGGTATTAAATATTTCCGGCGGCAATGGTAAGATAATTTACGAACAGGCAGGTTATCTGCATTTGTTCGATCTGGCGACATCCGGCGACAAAAAGCTGAGTATTGGTATCGCTGCAGAATTGTTCGAGCTGAGGCCAAGGTACGTTAAGGGTGCAAAATATATACGCAGCGCCAGCATCTCACCTTCCGGGGCAAGAGCAGTTTTAGACTTCCGCGGCGAGATCGTTACTGTCCCCGCCGAAAAAGGCGATGTTCGTAATATCACCAACACTGTTGGTGCACACGAAGAATTTCCGAGCTGGTCACCAGATGGCAAATCCATCGCTTATTTTTCAGACGCAAGCGGCGAATACCAACTGGCGATACAAGCACAGGATGGCAAGGGGGAGACTAAATTTTTTAAACCCGGAGGCACAGGCTTCTATATAAATCCAAAATGGTCGCCTGACAGCAAAAAGATCGCTTATTCCGATAACGGACGAAATTTATATGTGCTCGACGTCGCCTCAGGAGCAGTAAAAAAAATAGATGCCGATGAGATTTATACCCCTGGTACTTACCGGGATATTTTTGGCGATTGGTCATCCGACACCAAATGGATAGCTTATACCAAAGTGATCACAACACAATACAGGCGGGTATTTTTATATGATGTAAACGAACAGAAATCGTACCCGCTCACAGACGGATTAAGCGATGCTACCGAGCCGAATTTTTCTCGGGATGGTAAGTATCTTTTCTTTTTTGCATCTACTGATGCAGGCCCTGTTTTGAACTGGTTCGATCAGTCGTCAATTGACATGCGCCGAAATAATTCGATATACCTGGTAACCTTACAACGGGAAACACCTTCACCACTTGCAAAAGAAAGCGATGAAGAAAGTACTGAAGCAAAAAAAGATGATAAAGCTGATGTTAAGGCTGCCGCTGCAAAAAAGGCCGTGGTTTCTTCTGGTCTGAAAATAGATTGGGAAGGTATCCAGGATCGTATCCTTGATCTGCCTGTTCCGCCGGGAAACTATTCGCAATTGGGTGTTGGTGGAAATGGCGAACTTTATTATATCGTTTCAGCAGACGGTGCTCCGGGTAAATTACATAAATACGACCTGGCTAAACGGAATGATGAAGAAGTTATTCCTTCAGATGGCTACAATTTAAGCTCCGATGGCAAAAAGATGTTATTGGTTAGCGGTGGTGCCTGGAGTATCGTTAATTCAGGCGAAAAACCGGCTCCAGGAAAGACGCTTAATGTCGACGCCATCCAGGTAAAAGTTGATCCCGTAGCCGAATGGTCGGAAATATTTGACGAAGCCTGGCGTGTAAACCGCGATTACTTTTACGATCCTGCGATGCATGGTATCGACTGGCCGGGTATGAAAAAGAAATATGCTGCATTTTTACCCGACCTTACCTGTCGCGACGACTTGAATAGCGTAATGCAATGGATGTTTAGTGAATTAGTGATCGGTCACCATTTCATATTGAATGGCGGCGATCATCCTGGCGAAGACAAAATGACTATGGTTAAGGGTGGCTTACTTGGTGCTGACTACACGATTGATAACAATCGCTACCGCATTCAAAAGATATATGGCGGCCTTAACTGGAACCCTAACCTGCGCTCGCCTCTTACGGAGCCAGGGGTGAACGTTCATACCGGGGAGTACCTGCTGGCTGTAAACGGCAAAGACGTACAAGCCAGTGATGAGCTTTATCAATATTTTGAAAATACTGCCGGTACATTAACAGAGGTTACGGTAGGCCCAAATCCTGATTTTGCGGGTTCAAGGGTAGTTAAAGTAGTGCCTGTTGAAAATGAATACGATTTACGCAACAGGGATTGGGTAGAGGGGAATTTGAAAAAAGTAACTGAAGCAACCAATGGGCAAGTTGCGTATGTATATGTACCTAACACAGCCGAAGAGGGGCATGATTATTTTAAACGTTATTTTTATCCTCAGGCCAACCGCAAGGCAATTATTGTTGACGAGCGCTTTAATGGTGGCGGCGAAATTGCCGATTATTATATCAACATTTTGCAAAACCCTTACCAGGCCAATTGGCACCTGCGCTATGGCGCTGAACTGAAAACACCAAGCGCCTCTATACAAGGACCCAAAGTGATGCTGATTAACGAGTCGGCAGGTTCGGGTGGTGATATGCTGCCCTGGATGTTCCGCAAGTTTAATGTAGGTACGCTGGTAGGTACTCGTACCTGGGGTGGGCTGGTTGGTATATTGGGCTACCCTGACCTGCTCGACGGTGGTCAGGTAACTGCACCAAATGTGGGTATCTGGACCAAAGATGGTTTTGTGGTAGAAAACGTCGGCGTGGCTCCGGACGTGGAAGTGATCCAAACGCCGGCTGATGTAATCAAAGGTATCGATCCACAGCTTCAGAAGGCTATAGAAATTGCATTGGAACAGCTTAAAAAGAACCCACCTGTTGAACCAGTTCGTCCACCATTGCCGGTGAAGGCACAATAATAAAAGTTGAGCGTAGACAGATTTACGAAGTTTTTAAAACTTCGTAAATCTTATCCCTCCTTTGTTTTTGTAAATTCAACATTTGGTTCGCGTTGATTTTCTGACTGGGTATTTATTTGATTCACTCTGGCTTTTCCCGGTCAAATATCCAGATATTATGATGGTTGTCCGAATCGCTTTTCAATACTTCATCAGCGATAAATTGATCCTTGCTGTGTCCAAAATGATATTTTACGATATCTAAAAACCCTTTTCTCCACAGTGTTATCTGCAAATAATTTTGTTTTTGTTCCAGTTTTCCACTTAAAACACCCAGCACTTGTCGGGTCTCACCATCAGCTGGCATTTTAATAATAATCGTGTCTCTTGACTTTCCAAAAATGTGATGTATCGTTAATGAAAAATCATATCCGTCTTGCTTAATGACAAAAACTGAACTGGTCATTCCGGCAGGTCGGGAATGTATTTTACTTTTTTCGTTATTTAACACCCAATTACCTGTAAAGTCAGGCACCTGTGCAAATGCTTCAATCTGACAAAATATTAAGCTCAATAATGCCAGCAAGAATTTTAATTTGTTTTTCATGGGAACGAAAGATTCTGAAATTGGGATTGGTTTATTTGTTTTGATTCTACTGCTGCTGTATCAGGTCTCTATACGTTAAAATTTATTCAGATTATTAATTAAAACCTGGTTGCAAAAAAAGGTTAATTGCAGAAGATACCAAATAACGTGAAGTTCTTGTCGTTATTATCACCTGTAGCGATACAAATGTCTAACATATCCTATAGGATTTACGGATCAATCAGGTTAGTAGTCAATACTACGCAGCAGGTGTTTTTTTGACCTTTCCAAAACAAACCAAATTTTATTTGTTTGATATCAGGGATATTATCTGTAAATTTATTATTACCAATTATCCCTTAAATCAACATGATACCGGAAGCCACATGTACTATGGTGCTTCTGCCACGTGTATTCCTCACTGACAGGTAGGCCGCGCCATGTTTTTTCTTTGCTAACCTCCCTTTTGTTCACCCTATAAACTTAAAAAATGAAAAGAATTATCATCTGTGCAGCTCTATTGATTGGTATTTTCGTGGGTTGCAAATCAACAAAAAAACAGCTTGCGCAACCCGGCGTATATAAAATGGATAAAATAACTGTTAGCGGAGGTGGGAAAGATACAATTTATCCGAGGACACAATTTAAGATATACACCGAAAATCATTTTGCCTATGCCAGCCTGGCACCCGATTCATCTGTCGGCTTTGGCGTTGGCAGCTATCGTTTGGATACCGGAAACCATTTTGTAGAGACCAATATTTACAGTAGCCGGGCGCTTGATTCATCAGCTAATTATAGCGTAGCATTTAACCGTAAAGATTCCGCTTACACCCAAAAATTAAAAATGCCTTCGGCGAGCGGGGCAGTTTACACGATGACAGAAACCTACACTCAGCTGCAGGCAAACGGGACCTCAAAAATTGATGGTCTTTGGAAACTGGATAAGGCCTATATTGTGAAAGGTAAAGACACGACCAGGCAAGGCGAAACCCAATTTAAAGCCTTTTGGGGCGGACATTTTTTGTTTGTGCACCGATATCAGGTAGCCAACAATGCCGCTAAGTTTAAAAATGGTTTCGGTTATGGCGAATTTACGTTGAAGAACGATACGCTGAGCGAAACCGAACAGGTAACAAGCCACGCCACTTTAATGGGACGTACTTTTTCAATCAAGATCAATTTTAAAAGTGATGATGAATATTCGCAGGTGATCACAGATAATCAAACCGGCGAACAATCTGTCGAGATTTATATCAGACTGAAATAACAGTTTAGTCACCTACTACCTGGCATAGCCCATATTAGCCCCGCTAATATGGGCTATTTTTTGAAGTGGTAGCCTTTCAATACCTTTGGGCCGAACTTTATGAAATCAACTATCACCATTCGGCCTGCTGAAATAGCCGACCTGGAAACGCTGCTGCAATTTGAACAAGGCGTTATCCGGGCCGAACGCCCCTTTGATCTTACGTTAAAAGGCGATCCCATCAGCTATTATGATATTAAAGAACTCATTACTGCACCGCATATCCTTTTGTTGGTAGCTCAATCCGGGGAGCACATCATTGGCTCAGGTTATGCCAGGATTGAGCCTGCAAAGCCATACAACAGGCACCAACAATATGCCTATCTGGGTTTTATGTTTGTTGACGGTGCATGGCGGGGCAAGGGTGTCAACAAGCAAATTCTGGATGGCTTAAAGCAATGGGTAAAATCGCAGGGAATCGGGGAGTTGCGGCTCGAGGTTTACCAGCAGAATGAATCTGCCATTCGTGCCTATGAAAAGGCGGGATTTGCCAAACACATGATACTGATGCGCATCGGGCTCGAATAAATGAGGGAGCTGGCTTTTATCTTAAAATAGGCGATTTGTTGCCAATTGCTCGTGGTATAGACAACGTTTATTAGTTTGTATTGAAGTCATCGACAAATTCTATAACGAATAGAATTAATTGATTTTTTTCATGAATAATACTATTGTAGCTTTGGTAGCAAAATAGTTTATAATGGAAGACAATTCAAACGATATCAGTAAATGCCCATTTCATAATGGAAGTATGAAAAGTAATGTGGGCGGAGCTGGAACCAGGAATAGCGACTGGTGGCCCAACCAACTAAAATTAAATATTCTTCGTCAGCATTCTGCCTTGTCTGATCCTTTTGGCAAGGAATTCAACTATGCCGAAGAATTTAAGAGCCTTGATCTGGCTGCGGTTAAACAGGACATTTTTGAGCTGATGACGAACTCCCAGGAATGGTGGCCGGCCGATTATGGGCACTATGGTCCGTTCTTTATACGTATGGCCTGGCACAGCGCCGGCACCTATCGTATATCAGATGGCCGCGGTGGAGGCGGTTCGGGAACGCAACGTTTTGCACCTTTAAATAGCTGGCCTGATAATGCTAATCTTGATAAAGCAAGACTTTTACTTTGGCCGATCAAAAAGAAATACGGTAAAAAACTATCATGGGCCGATCTGATGATCCTGACCGGGAACTGTGCCCTGGAGTCAATGGGTTTTAAAACTTTTGGCTTTGGTGGCGGACGTGCTGATGTGTGGGAGCCACAGGAAGATATTTACTGGGGTGCTGAAACTGAATGGTTGGGTGACAAGCGCTATACCGGCGACCGTGAACTGGAGAACCCACTGGGAGCAGTGCAGATGGGGCTCATTTATGTTAATCCCGAAGGTCCTAATGGTAACCCTGATCCCTTGGCTTCGGCGCGCGATATCCGCGAAACTTTTGCCCGTATGGCGATGAACGATGAGGAAACTGTTGCATTGATTGCAGGTGGTCATACATTTGGCAAAACTCACGGGGCAGCTGACCCTGGTCAGTATGTTGGACGTGAACCAGCTGCAGCTGGTATCGAGGAACAGGGGCTGGGATGGAAAAATACTTACGGTACGGGTAGCGGCGACGCTACGATCACCAGCGGCCTGGAAGGTGCATGGACCACCACACCAACCCAATGGAGCAATAATTATTTCGAGAACCTTTTTGGCTACGAGTGGGAACTAACCAAAAGCCCGGCAGGTGCCCAACAATGGACACCGAAAAATGGGGCAGGAGCTGGCCTGGTACCTGATGCGCACGACCCTGCAAAGCGCCATGCACCATTTATGCTCACCACCGACCTGGCGCTGCGTGTCGACCCGGCCTATGAAGCAATATCAAGACGCTTCCATGAAAACCCGGATCAGTTTGCAGATGCATTCGCACGTGCCTGGTTTAAGTTGACACACCGTGATATGGGTCCGCGCTCGCGCTATCTGGGTCCCGAAGTACCGGCAGAAATATTGATCTGGCAGGATCCTGTTCCGGCGGTAGCTTACCAATTGGTTACTTATAATGATATCATAGATCTCAAGAAACGTGTTTTAGCTTCCGGCCTGTCAGTTTCCGAACTGGTTTCAACCGCTTGGGCTTCTGCATCAACTTTTCGCGGATCGGATAAACGAGGGGGAGCCAACGGTGCCCGCATTCGCCTGACACCGCAAAAGTACTGGAAGGTTAATAACCCGACCCAGCTGTCGAAAGTATTGAGCGTGCTGGAAGCAATCAGAGATGAGTTTAATGCAGCTCAATCTGGTAATAAGCAAGTTTCGCTTGCCGATCTCATTGTTATAGCCGGTAATGCCGGTATTGAAGAGGCCGCAAAAAATGCTGGTCATCAGATCGAGGTGCCTTTCCGCCCGGGTCGCACCGATGCAACACAGGAAGATACCGATGTAGATTCATTTGCTGTTCTGGAGCCAAAAGCTGATGGTTTCCGCAATTATATCGATCCACGCCTTAAAGCAACTGCTGAAGAATTGCTGGTTGATAAAGCGCAATTACTCACACTCACAGCCCCTGAACTTGTCGTGCTGTTAGGCGGTTTGCGCGTGCTTGATACGAATTTCGATCATTCAAAACATGGTGTGTTTACGCATCAGGCTGGTGCTTTGACCAACGACTTTTTTGTTAACCTGCTGGATCTTGGTACCAAATGGTCAGCTGTTTCGCATGCACAGGATGTTTTTGAAGGTCGCGATCGTGCAACCGGAATTGTAAAATGGACCGGAACACGTGTTGACCTTATCCTGGGCTCAAACTCTGAATTACGCGCTTTGGCAGAAGTTTATGCGGAAGATAATGCCAGAGAAAAGTTTGTGCATGACTTTGTTGCTGCATGGACCAAAGTGACCGAACTTGATCGTTTCGATCTGGCCTGATTGACCAGATAAAACCGGTTTAAATAGAAAAGGCTCCCGATAATTTGTCGGGAGCCTTTTTTGTATCAGTTTCGATGTGGTTTTCTATTTAGTTGACCGGTGTACTGATCACAATATTGCGGAAATCGATCGGCCCATGATCACCCTGGAAAAGGATAGGACCTGGTTCACCTTCATTGCTGTTGAAAGCTCCGCCTGTGATACCTGGAATCACCTGGTTACTGATCACGGTTACACCGTTAGCAACAATAGTAACTTTGCGGCCAACTAAAGTGATATCATAAGATTGCCATTGACCGGGGTCCTTAGCCATCATTTGATTAGGCGGCAGGAAACCATACACGGCACTGAACTGGTTATTGATCGGTTCAGGTGTGCCGCTTTTAGTGTCGATGATCTGCACTTCATAACGACCTCTCAGATAAACTCCGCTATTGCTGCCTTGCTGATAACGGAATTCGACATGTAATTTAAAATCAGAAAATGTTTTATCGGTGATAAGATTTGAACCCGAGTGCGGGCTTTTTAAAATTCCGTTTTCAACTATCCATTGATTTTGGCCGTCAGTATGCCAGCCATCGGTATTTTTGCCATTGAACAATTTTACAGGCTTGCCCCATACCGGTTGTTTTGTCCGTGCAAGTAAGGGCGCCCGAACTCCGGTAAAGGAATAAGTTACGCCATCAGTATAAACCATGGTGCCTTTAATGGCATCACCGTTAACTTCAAATTCGAAATCCATATTGCGGTCGCCGTCTTCCCATTGCGGAGGAATTGAAAAATTGAATCTATTGCCATTCACTTTAACTTCCGAGATTGGGCGCGCACTGCCAAAAGCATAGGTGAAACGTCCGATCAAATGGTGATACCCCGATTTTTGTACTTCCAACCAGGAAGGTAATATTTTGCCCCCTTTTTCAACATTCAGATCCCAGCGGCCAATCACATCCGGGTCTTTTTTTAATTCATATTGGGCCGAGGCAAGGGTGGAAGAAAATGTTAATAGCGATACCAGGATAACAACCTGCATAAAATGAGAAAGGTACTTGTTCCTGTTAATTAATAGTTTTTTCATGATTTTAGTGTTTGAACGGAAACGGGTAATTGTCCGTGTTAAGTTTACAGGGTTGAAAGTAGGTTATTTGTTTTTTATTTTAATGAGCCAAAATAAAAAAAGTCTATAGACAACGGTAAAGGTTGTAGAGGGACGCTGATGATGGTCCGGATTTCCGATCCGGAGCTCAAATAAATAAGGGATTTGCAATCCCGGTATCCAGGTACTCAACTAAGATGTGGTCCCTGTAAACGGCAATGCGATAAAAAATTGAATTGTATAAAAATCGAACCGGTTCTTAAGCTAATGCTATTATTTCCGGACGCCAACTGTTTATTTTAATTCGATGTCTAATATGGCCTGTCCCTTTTCAGTCAAATAAGCTTTAATAAGGTCGATGTAAAGTTTAGTTCCATTCTCCGAATTAGTGAAGACAATAATGCCCTGACCTGATTTGGGTAATAGAAAACAAATGGAGTGGGCGCCCGGATCATCTCCACCATGGGAGATTGCATACTCACCATTGCCGAGCCGATCATAAATAAACCAGCCCAGGCCAATGTAGCGCCCGTCTTTGGTTTTGGTATTATTACTTAGCATTTGTTTGGCAATATCTTCTGATATTCCTTCATGATTCATTACTGATATCATAAATTTTCCGTAATCAGCTATGGTAGTTTTCAGTTGGTCGGCCCCATTTGATATTTTGTTTTTTTCGATGGGGAGCGGATTTCCGTTACTATCGTGCTGAACAGCAAACCGGGATTCGTCCATACCGGCATCCCATGTCAAATGGCTGTCAGTCATGCCCAGCGGTTTAAAGATAATTTCATTGGCCAGCTCATTCAGCGGTTTATGAAACCTCGCTTCCAAAGCACGGGTTAAATATTCAAATCCCTCGCCAGCGTATTGATATTTAGTTCCCGGATCAAACTGAAAGGCCAGTTTTTTATCTTTGAGTTCCGAGCGCCAATTCGGAAATCCGCTTTGCTGGGTAAGTATATGCCTTGTTGTTAGCAGTTTGCTTCTTGGGTCGGTTTTTACATCAGGGTCTGTCCAGTATTTATAAAGAGGTTCATCCAGGTTCCATTTACCTTCGTTTACCAGCCTTAATGTTATCATGGTAGTAACGGTCTTAGTTAGTGAAGCTACATTGAAGATAGAATTGTAGGCAGCTGGACGGCCTTTATCCAGTTCACCATACACTTTTATTTGTTGCAATTTACCGTGCTCAATCAGGCCAAGTGCCAGCGCGGGTACTTTATTCTGTTTTAGCCATGCTTCAACGCTGCTCACATCTTCCAGGTTTGGTGAGCCTGCTTCTGTATCCTGGTGATCATAACTCAGGCTTCGAAATAGTCTCCATTCACCGTTTTCCAGTTTCCATACATTGCTGAATTTTGCACGGCTGGTAAAGTACAATGGTTTACCCGGTTCTAATGCATAGAAGCGGTGGATACCTGTTTGTATAGCACCGTACAATACTCCGTTCTTTTGAAGCGGGTAAACCTGCATGCTGCCCGGCTCCAGCACCCTGCTAGCTTTATAATTCAGGCCACAAACATTGTTTTTTACACTATTGATAAAGGCAGCTTTTGACAACATCATCCCGGCCTGGTCATGATAGAATTCAAAGTTATCACTAACCAACGTTTCAAACGCCGGGATACTGCAGGTATTGAAACCGACATCGAATAAAAGGCTGTCCTGCTTTTTTAAAGTTTTATATAAAGTTGAGGATGTGTTGACCTGGGCCTGTGCCGGATGCAAAGCAATAATTGCCATGATCGTGAGCGTTGTAAATGCAATTTTTTTTAACTGGTTAAACTTAAGTCTACTTACGGATTTCTTAATGTGGATGGCTGATGCTTTCATGTTAGGAGAGGAGTATGTCGATAGATTTTAGTATTGGTTGAAGTCAATGCCTTCAACAACTATTAGTTGATTTGATATTTTGAGTTAACCAACATCCAGGCCAAATGAACACGGGTCTGATAGTCAATGATATAATAAAATGATGTCATTTATAAGTGTACGTTTATGTTCCACCATTGGTCGAAAATGATACAAAATGATCTGTCCTGAATTAGCTCAGTCACAGTTGGAAATTGGCCTGAATGTGACCCCAATAGCAATTGAAGATATGCTATTTTGATTGAAAACCTTACTGTTTTTGTTTTTGGGCAGGTTAGGGTAGGCGAAAATCGGCAAGAAAAAAGGAACAGGCGATTATTAATCAACAGATCGCCGACCAATAAAAAAAGCCTTTAGATTAACTCCAAACGTTTTTTAATAATTTTAAGAAAATCTTTCTTAGGTTGTTCCCAAAATGGAGGAAGTAGTTTTTCGGCAAATGCTGTTTAAGATACGATCAATATCGGATAGAACCCTTAAGCCAATTATGGAATGGTTATCTCGTTGCTCCAAATCTTATTAAAGCGTACATATTCATCGGGCCAAAAATTCCAAGTCAATTTGGCATTTCCAGGAACTTTTAACAAACTCATGCTTATCCGATACCGGGTACCGCTCTTTACGTAAGGATAATAGTTGATATTTAAATTCCTTTTATATTCTTTATGAGGAGCAACGTTTACGATTTCTGGAATATTTTTTTCACAACCCCAACTGGGCAGGCTAATTCCACTCCCATTTGTGCCAAAAAAGGTGTACCATGAACATGTCATGGTATAAAATCTAAGCGTATCCTCACTATTATTATGCAAGGTCAGCGGTACCATAACTGTTCTAACTTTTTTCGGTTTGTTATTTTCTATCGTCATTATAGTTGTATCCACCGGCACACCAATTTTTGCCTTTTCAACAGTCAGCGTATATAATTTTCGATCAACATCAGTTAGCAAATAGATGTCCTTATCTGGCAAAATAAATCTTTCTTTTTTATCGAGAATTTCAAACTCATCCTTAGGCCAATAAGCTTGATGATTGATGTTATAATGTAAGACGACTGAATCAGACAAGTTGCCATATAACACTTCTTTACTGTTCTTAGCTTTACCGATGATAAACTTGTTAAGGTTCATTTTGATAAGTATTGCAACATTTCGGTCGGGAGTCTTATCCATTGCCAAATACAATTCCATTTTTTGAGCGCGGTGCGGAGCAATTACTGTTTTTAAATATTTACTTCGATGACAAATATCATCGGCTAAATGAAAGTAGGGATTGCGATTGATCGAAAAGAGTAAGTTATAACAGTCGGCACCCTGGTAATATAGTGTGTCATTTGAATTATTATTCAGATAAACTTGGATTGAAATATAGTTTTTGCCATCAAACGATGAGAAACCGTCCCTGCCAGCTATTATGTTGTATAAAGATTTGGAATTTTGGGCTAATGTTATGTTTACAAAATGTGTGATGAGAAATATAATGATGATAGCACTTTTAAATTTCCTTCTCATAGTTTAGGCGTTTATAGACATAGTTTGATTTGAATTTACATAATTTAATAAAATTCATATAAAACAATTTGAGAATCTTGTTAGCTAACTGATAAACCGCATTTTAATTGAATATCTATTCAATTAAAATGCGGTTCGATAGGCTTTAGAATAATAGACCTTGCCAGCTTAAAATGGGAAAAATATTAAAGATGGTGAACTGAATTATTTCCGTGTTAAGACTAAAGAAGAGTTTTAATTTAAGTTAAACCCTAAAGCTGTTCAGATATTAGACCATTATAAAAATTTAGGGGGTAACAGCGATGCGGGTTGTATTTTTCCAAACCTGTATAAACGACATACGACTTCGATTTCAATCCGGGATAGAAAAAAGAAGATATTAAAAAGGGTTAATAAGGATATTAAGGAATTGGCTAAGTCTTTTGGCATTGAAAAAAATCTAACGACCTTTGTAGCCAGGCACAATTATGCAACCGCTTTATGAGTAAAAATCATATCCAAAGAAATGATACGAAAATCATTAGGACACGAGAATACTAAAACTACCGGGATTTATTTCGATGATATAGGCGACGCGGTAATGGATGATCTTATTAATTCTATAATTTAAAATGGCAGGCACCGCCGGCCATTTTCAGGGAACAGTAATCATTTTACAGTACTTGCCTAATTATTAAATCGTTTTACTTGATAAGCGAACCAAATCTGGCTTAGGTATTTAAAACAATGCAGCATGCCGCAAATATGCGATGTCAATTAAAATCGCGGTAATTATTAGGGCGGCCACGCCCTTTTTTTGTTTTCGCTAAAAGATTCTTGCAAATTAAAAGTTGAAGGGATAAATGGGTTTAGAAAGGCAACAGATACTGGAATTCTTTAAGTAGATTTGGTTTCAATCACAATTACTCCATACTCGTCAGCTCGTGAA
>CAIPPO010000209.1 GCA_903866915.1 uncultured Mucilaginibacter sp.
CTGCAATACCATTGATAAGTAATGCATTAGAAAGCAGTCGGCCACACTCGGCGTAGTCTTTACGGCCATTAAATTGAGCGATCAGGGGAGTGATGCCGTAAGATATACCCAAACCGATAACAAGGCCGAGCACAAAAATGCTATTAACCAGCGATACTGCCGCCAGCGAAATAGTACCTGAAAAATGCCCCACAATGATGCTATCAGCTGTTTGCACCAGGGTATGGCCCACCTGTGAAAAAACCACCGGCAGAGCCAAAAGCAAGCTTTCAATATAATAGGGTTTATATTTTTGGTATATTTTTTTCATTGGATGTTCCCCGTTGTTTGTGTCCCCACAAACAACGATAATCTTTGTCCCGTCCCTTCCGTTGTTTGTGGGGACACAAACAACCCTAAGCTGCCGTATAATACTCTTCCTTTTCAGTGGTATGAATCCGGATAACCCCCGACAATACCATATTTACAAGCACCCGTTGTGCACTTCGGCGGCTCATTTTGGCGAGTTTGCAATACTCTTTAACATCGATCCTGTCTTTTTGCTCGAGATATTGCAGCAGGGCTTTTTCCTTTTCCGAATATTCGATCAGGATACCTGTTTTATCGGCCGAATGTTTTAATACATCTACTACAATCTTACTTGCCAGCACACTTTTATCTTTTACCCTTACATAAACCCACCATTTGCCATCTTCGGCGAGGGCATAATGGGGTTTGGTATCACTTTCGGGTATTTCAACTACCAATACCAGCTTATCATCTACATAAACCTCGTCAAATTTTGGTTCGATAGCCGGTTTGGAAAAGAGTTGCGCCGCCCGGGTAATCATATAACGCTCCTCATCTTCCGATTTTACACCTTTGATGCTCCCGTCGTCGGCTACGCCGATCAACAGCCTGCCGCCTTTATTGTTAGCAAAAGAGACCATCGTGCGGGCTATCTTTTCGCAGCTTGTAATTGTTTTCTTAAAATCGAGCGTTACACTTTCACCTTCAAAAATTACCCTTTTAACATTCATGTGCTCTGTGTGTAAGGTTTAAAAATTTCCATCCAGTTACCGGGTTTGCTCAATGGAACAAAACCAAACTGACTATACAGTTTATGTGCGTCAGATGTAGCCAACGACCAGCGCCTTAAATCCTGCAGATCGGGATGGTTGACAATTGATTGTATCAGCCATTTGGAGAGCCCCAGACGCCTGTGCTCTTCCAGTATAAACACATCGCAAAGATAGGCAAAAGTAGCTATATCAGTCACCACGCGGGCAAAACCTACAAGTTCCTGTCCCTGATAAACGCCAAAACAAATTGAATTTTGGATAGCATTTTCCAAACGCGACAGTGTTACCCCCTTTGCCCAATAAGATTCATTTTCGAGGTAACTGTAGACTTTTTCTACGTCGATCAGGGCTTTATCCGTCGATATCAGGTAGCCTTTGTCGCTAAAAGCTTTATCATTAATGATGCTTCTCGTCATATCGAAACAGTTGTTTTGGTTTCGGTAAATTCCAGACTACGTATATAGATCTCACAGCGTACCTCAACGCAAATCTCTCCATTTTTATCATACATGGTAATCGGGTGAATCTTGATATATTTTTCGCCTTTTCTCAACGTTGCTTCAACCCCGGCTATCACACCTTCGGGTATTGCAATGGTAAAGAATAGGTCTTTCCAGGCAGGTTTAAGGAATTGTATTTCGGTGGCTTTCATCCAAACGCGCACTTTGTAACCCTTGTGGGTAAGTAACTGGTGAAAGAGCAATGGGTAAAATGGATCGGAGGCGGCAAAGATGGTACCACCAAAGATCGAGTTGTTGTAGTTACTATTAACCAGACTTTTGTTGACCTTCACACTTACGCCCCTGAAGTCTTTATCAAATTTGAGCACCCAGATGCGCTGAAATAAAAGCGGGGGATAAAGCCGCATAGCCCATTTCAATACATTTTCAGAAACCCGCATGATGGCTAAATATCTGAAAAATCCGCTTAAAGCAATGTTGGGAACTGAAAAAGAAATTAACAAAATGAACAATTAAAATAATCAGCAATTTATAATCCTGATTGTCTGGTCTGGACATAGCTGCTGTGATCAAATAGTTAAAGCCTCCGGATTTCCTGAAAATATCAACATGAAATAATAGGCCACAATAAAATACACAATTCCCTATATTTGAACCATGAACCACCTCGTTTCGCCATCTATCCTCGCATCCGATTTTGGCAACCTGCAGCGCGATATTGAAATGCTCAACAGTAGTGAAGCCGACTGGATACATGTAGATGTAATGGATGGCCTGTTCGTACCCAACATATCTTTCGGTTTTCCGGTAGTGGAAAAAGTGAAACAGCATGCTCAAAAGCCGTTGGATGTGCACCTGATGATTGTTGATCCCGATCGTTACCTTGAACGTTTCAGCAAGGCTGGTGCGGATATCATCACCGTACATTTTGAGGCTTGTACGCATTTAAACAGAACTGTAAACGCAATCAAAGAGTTAGGCTGCAAGGCAGGTGTTGCTTTGAATCCGCATACACCGGTTGCCCTGCTTGACGATATTATAGAATACCTCGACCTGGTGCTGATTATGTCTGTTAACCCTGGTTTTGGCGGGCAGAAATTTATTCCCAATACCTACAAAAAAATAGCCGACCTGGTAAAACTAAGTTCCGGCAGAAACGAAAATGTCTATATCGAGATCGATGGCGGCGTCGATGAGAAAAACGCACAACTTTTGATCGAGACCGGGGCCAATGTATTGGTAGCAGGTAATTCGGTATTTTCGGCGCCTAACCCCATAGCGGCCATAAGCAAGTTAAAACACTGAGATTATTTTGTCAAATCAGTATCATTGATCCATTTTTATGAACTATTGTTAATAAAAATGGCCTTTGTTATAAAAAATTCGCAAGCAAACTGTTTAAACGTTAACAATTTCGCTACCTTTGCGGCACCAATATAAAATTGAAATTACGCTAAATATTACCTTATAAATAAAATTATGAAACATAATTTCGGTGCCGGACCAGGCATTTTACCGCACGAAGTATTAAAACAATCTGCAGAGGGCGTTTTGAATTTTAATGGAACTGGATTATCTATCTTAGAAATCTCGCACCGTTCTCCTGAATTTGAAGCTGTTTTAGACGAAGCGGTAGCATTGGTAAAAGAACTTTTAGAAGTTCCGGAAGGCTACTCAGTTTTATTCCTGCAAGGCGGGGCAAGCACCCAGTTTGCACTGGCACCTTATAATTTATTGCCCGATGGCGGTAAAGCTGCTTATGTAGAAAGCGGTGTTTGGGCAAATAAGGCTTTGAAAGAAGCAAAATTCTTCGGTCAGGTTGAAGTTGTCGCTACTTCTAAAGCAAGTAATTTCAACTATATTCCAAAAGATTTTACTATTCCTGAGGATGCGGCTTACATCCACATCACTTCAAATAATACCATTTACGGTACACAATTACAGCAATTCTTCAAATCGCCGATCCCAGTGGTTTGCGATATGTCGTCTGATATTTTCAGTCGCAAATTTGACGTTTCCGACTTCGGATTGATCTACGCCGGAGCTCAAAAAAATATGGGCCCTGCCGGTGTCACGCTGGTTGTAATTAAAAACGATATTTTAGGTAAAACCAACCGCGCTATCCCTGCTATGTTTAACTATCAGGTGCAGATTGAAGGCGGATCCATGTACAATACGCCTCCTTGTTTTGCGATCTATGTAGCGATGCTGACCCTGCGCTGGTTAAAAGCCAAAGGTGGTGTAGCGGGCATCGAAAAGGAAAATATTGCTAAAGCATGGGCATTGTATACCGAGATTGATCGCAACCCGCTTTTTAAAGGTGTTTCTGCGGTAGAAGATCGTTCGCATATGAACGTAACCTTTGTTGTTGAAAACCCCGATCATGAGAAACCGTTCCTGAAATATTGCGACGAAAAAGGTATCGTTGGTATCAAGGGCCACCGTAGCGTAGGCGGTTTCAGGGCATCAATTTACAATGCGTTACCTATCACCAGCGTACATGTGCTGATCGATGCGATGCAGGAGTTTCAAGAAAAATATAAATAATAGCGATTTGGTATCAGGTAATTGGTTATCAGGATTGATACCATTTACCGGTCACCAATTACAGGTTAATAAATCACCAAACCATGATTAAAATACTAGCCAACGACGGCATCGATCCGATAGGCAAAAAAATGCTGGAAGATGCCGGTTTTTTTGTTGATACCAACAACATACCGCAGGACGAATTACCGGGAAGATTGAATGAATACGATGCCATAACGGTGCGTAGCGCAACTAAAGTGCGCAAAGCCCTGATTGATGCTACTCCAAACCTGAAACTGATCGGTCGCGGTGGTGTAGGCGTGGATAATATTGATGTAGATTATGCTAAAGAAAAAGGGATCGGCGTATATAATACCCCGGCTTCATCATCTTTATCGGTAGCAGAACTTGTTTTCGCCAGCCTTTTCGGCAGCGTACGTTTCCTGCCAGATAGCAATCGCAAAATGCCGGTGGAGGGCCAAACCAAATTTAACGACCTGAAAAAAGCTTATGCTAAAGGCGTTGAGCTTCGCGGCAAAACTTTGGGTATCGTTGGTTTCGGTCGCATTGGCCGCGAGGTTGCTAAAATTGCTTTAGGTGTTGGTATGGATGTGATCGCTTACGATCTTTACCCATTCAATCCCGAGCTTGATTTAGTTTTGGGTGGCGGTATCCAGGTGAAAGCCTCGGTTAAAACAGCTACACTAGATGAGATCATCACTACAGCAGATTTCATTACCCTTCATACACCGTTCATTGACAATGCCCTATTGGGTGCCGAAGAACTGGCTAAAACCAAAAAAGGTGTTGGCCTGGTGAACATCTCCCGCGGTGGTCTGATCGATGAATTAGCGCTGATCGATGCCTTAAACAGCGGTCATGTTTCGTTTGCAGCTTTGGACGTGTTCGACAACGAACCAACACCACGCGAAGAAATATTAAAACATCCGAAGATATCGCTTACTCCGCATATCGGTGCTGCCACCAACGAAGCGCAGGAGCGCATCGGGGTTGAGCTGGCAAGCCTGATCATCGGGCACTTTAAAAAATAAGACGAAGAGACTCGAATTTTACGAATTTGTACGAAATGCACGAATACCTGGAAAAGGTGTTCGTGCTTTTTATTGGACACGATTGAAGGATTTTTTTTGATTTTCAGGATTTGATTTTTTTGCTGTCATTGTTCGGAGGAGCGGAGATATGAATGCCACATAATTTCATGCCTCGCAAGGACATAAGTAACTGTCATTGCGCGGAGCTGTGTTGGCCTGAGTGACGGGTAGCGACAAAGCAATCGAAAGGAGGCAGGTAGGTGTGTTATTTACGGAAAGCTCAACAGCAATACGGGCCTAAAGGCATACCTTGCGATTGCCACGTCATTTCATTCCTCGCAAGGACAATTTTTTGGTTGTCATTTCATTCCTCGCAAGGACAATTTTAGGTTTGTCATTTCATTCCTCGCAAGGACA
>CAIPPO010000210.1 GCA_903866915.1 uncultured Mucilaginibacter sp.
GACCTGCTGATGCCGAAACAGTTTTGAATATCGCTATCGATGCTGACCAGGAAAATATTTCGCTGTTACAGAGTTTTCTTAAATTAAAATATACTGAAAACAAGCTGGAAGAAGTGATCAGCTATGGCGAAAAACTCTTCCAATTAGGGGATAATTCAACCTATGTAAGAAACAAAGTTGGCGAGGCTTATTACCTGAATGGCAAATACGATTGTGGTCTGGAAACTTTAATGGCCATTCAGCCGGGGATGCAATCCGAAGTTTCGTATTACTTTATTGCCGGCTGTTATAAGGGCTTAAAAAATCAATCGAAAGCAATCGAATATTTTCAAAAAGCGATCGATGCCGGACTATCACCAAATATTGATGTCTATTATAGCGAAATAGCGAATAGCTATACTAAGCTCAACAAAAACAATAAAGCACTTACGGCGTACCAAAAGGCTTTGCAGTTTGACGAAAAACCAATGACCTATTACCTTATAGCTGACCTGTACGATTCAAATTTGAAGGACAAAAAGGGAGCTTTGAAATATTACCGCAAATTCGTGGCGTCAAACAGACAATCGGGGCAGAATAAATACCTTGTTTATGCTAAAAGCCGGATAACAACATTGAGCCGTTAACGTTGCATCAGCCGTGCTACATATTTGCCAATGATGTCAAATTCGAGATTGACGGTTGAACCTACTCTCACTTGTTGCAGGTTGGTGTGTTCAAAAGTGTAGGGGATAATTGCTACCGAAAAACTGTTGGTTTTGGAATTTACTACCGTCAGGCTGATGCCGTTAACGCATATTGAACCCTTTTCGACCGTTATATTACCCGGGGCGGTATCATATTCAAAAGTATATTCCCAGCTGCCATCAAGTTCTTTGAAATCTGTACAGACGGCAGTTTGATCAACATGACCTTGTACGATATGCCCATCAAGGCGGGCATTCATTTGCATGCAGCGCTCCAGGTTTACAAGATCGCCTGTTTTTAATTTTCCAAGGCTGGTTTTGTTCAGTGTTTCGGCTATGGCTGTAACGGTATGTTTACCATCGGCTATGCCAACAACTGTTAAACAAACTCCGTTATGGGCAACCGACTGATCTATTTTTAATTCGTGGGAGATCGGGCTGCCTACAGCTATATGCAGATTACCCTGATCATGCCGCAGATCTATTATCGTTCCTAAAGTTTCGATGATTCCGGTGAACATTTGCTTTTATGTTTTACGTTCAATGCATTGCCATGTGCCTATCGGCTAATTAACCACGGAGTTCACAGAGGTTTTACACGGAGTACGCAGAGAATAGCGCAAAAGTAAAATATTATTTGAGAGCGTTTGTCGGGTTGGGGTTAAAATTGAAGGAGGTGCTAGCTTTTCGCAACTCTCCCCGACCCTGCCTCGCAACTCTCCCCGACTGTAAATCGTCAGCTGAAAGTGGACCGATAGGGTGCTAAGCTTGTGGAGTGTTTCCAAAGATTAATTAACTTTAAGACAATGGAAACCAAGAAGAAACAAACAGCAGAAAACTATATCAAAGAGATTCGCAGTAAGACC
>CAIPPO010000211.1 GCA_903866915.1 uncultured Mucilaginibacter sp.
ATTTCGATGATTTTCTCTGCCTGGCGCCTGCTTAGCTTCTTTAATTCGATCGATCTCAAGCTTGATTACCGTTTTAATCTTCGCTTATATTTCCTGGGCATGTGTTACAATGTTTTGCTTCCGGGTGGTATAGGCGGTGATGGATACAAGATTTATCTTTTGCACAAGCGGTATAAACTTCCAACTAAAAAAGTATTCTGGGCAATATTTTTGGATCGGCTCAGTGGCTTTTGGGCCATTGGTTTGATCACCGTTGCTCTAATTATTTTAATACCCAAAATTGACATTCATTTTGGGATACCGACCAGTATTTTTATTGTTGGTACTTTAGTCTATTATTGGGTTTTGCAGCGTTTTTTCAAGGAATATTCCCGTAATTTTATAGCTTCCCACAGCAAAGCAATTGCAGTTCAAACCATGCAAGTGCTCGTGATCATCTGCTTGTTGATTGCCCAAAGCGATTTTCATATTTTTACTACTAAAATAGCCCCGTATTTACTGTCGTTCCTCACTTCATCTTTAGCGGCAATTATACCATTTAGCCTGGGAGGCGGAGGTGTTCGCGATGCGATATTTGTGAATGTATCCGGATTTTTTAACCTTAAACCCGATATGGCTGTTTATTTGAGTTTCGGATTTTATCTGATCTCGATCATGGTTGCGCTGCTTGGATTATATTACGTGATCAGGCCAAAACGAATGGAGAAAGGGTTGCCTCCAATCAAAAGTGAATAAAATCAATTTAATTTTTAAAGGCTAAGCGGTTAGCGAGGTAAACCAGGTCGTCAAGTTCAGCTGGTTTTGCAATAATTGCATCTGCGTATTTGTTTACAACTTTTGCAACTTCCTGGGTAGGGGAATAAATAATTACCGGGATAGGATTTGAGAGATCATTTGCCTTAAGCGCCCCTGCGAGGTCATCAGCAGGATCTATAGCCGAATAACCCACAATAACAACATGGGGTTTAATTGCCAGTATTTCATCTACCGAGATGTGTTTGCCTGCCCGGGTAATTTCAAAGCCGTTGTTCTCCAAAACAAAAGCTACCATTTCGCGGACGTCAGTATCTTCTTCTATTAGTATTAATTTTTTCATGGCCTAATTTATGTGGCGGCTAATGTTGATATTATTGACAGCACTTTTATGCACTCAAATACTGCGAGGCTTTCGATGCCCGGCACGAAGTTAGCGATAGCAATTTATGAAACAAATTACAGATACCTTCAACTTAAAGAACCATTTATTTACCTTTATATTCGCTTAGTAAACCGATTGGACGAATGAGTAATATTAATGATTTTAACAATCCGCAGGTCGCGGCATTGCCCGCTCATTTAAAGCAGTTTATCGTCGATCAGCACTACGAACATTATACGCCAATTGATCATGCGGTGTGGCGTTACGTTATGCGGCAGAATTATAGCTACCTCAAAGATGTTGCCTATTATCCCTATATCCCCGGGCTATTGAAAGCGGGTCTTACCATCGAAAAAATACCTAGCCTGCAGGAAATGAATGATGCCCTCGGGAAAATTGGCTGGGGTGCGGTAACTGTAGATGGTTTTATACCTCCGGCAGCATTTATGGAGTATCAGGCCTATCGGGTTTTGGTGATAGCCGCTGACATCCGGCAATTGAAACATATTGAATATACTCCCGCGCCCGACATCATACACGAGTCGGCCGGCCATGCCCCAATTATTGCTGATAATGATTATAACAATTACCTGAGCTATTTTGGATCGATCGGGGCAAAAGCAATGTTTTCCGCGCAAGACTTCGAGCTGTATGATGCGATACGCTCGCTCTCTATTCTGAAAGAAATGCCAGATGCTGACCTGGATGAAATTCAAAAAGCAGCAGCGCTGGTTGATCACCGCCAGAAAAATATGGGCGAGCCCTCGGAAATGGCCCTTTTGAGCCGATTGCACTGGTGGACGGTTGAATATGGCCTGATTGGCACCCTCGAAAATCCTAAAATATATGGTGCCGGGTTACTTTCTTCAATCGGCGAAAGCGTCACCTGCATGCAATCGGAGGTCGAGAAACTTTGGTATACAATTAACGCGGTAAATTACCCTTATGATATCACCAAACCTCAACCGCAATTGTTTGTAACGCCAACATTTCAAAACCTTGTTAGTGTGCTTGAAGAATTTGCTGATGGCATGGCTTTCAGGGTAGGAGGTGCTTACGGTTTGAAAAAAGCGGTTGAAAGCCAATATCCATGCACAGCTGTATACAGTTCCGGATTACAGGTTTCAGGAGTGATATCGGAATTCCGAACTTCGGGAGATCAAGTATCTTTTTTTAAAACGTCTGGGCCTGCAACACTCTCATATAATAATAAAGTATTAAGCGGGCATGGTAACGACTACCACCACGATGGTTTTAGTTCGCCAATTGGTAAGATTAAGGGAATAAAAACCCCTTTTGAAAATTTGTCACAGGTTGAACTATTCGAAATCGGTATCGAAAAAGGCAAAGCTGCTGAAATTGAATTTGAGAGTGGGATAAAAGTTAGTGGTTTGGTCAATAACATCCTTACCCGCCACGACAAAATATTGGTTATATCTTTTACGGGTTGTACGGTTAAGGATCAGCATGAAACTATTCTTTTTGACCCCTCATGGGGGGTATTTGATTTGGCTGTAGGTGAAAGGATAGTCTCTGTTTTTTGCGGTGCTGCAGATAAAGACGCTTTTGAAGAGATCCCTCCAATTTCAAATACTGGTACACATCATATACGCTATGACGCAGGCACCCTTGCCTTGCATGAACTTTACCAGCAAGTGCGTAATCGAAGGTATGGAAAAGGCTACAATGGCATTTTAGGCAATGTATGGCTCCAATTGCAAAAAAATTACCCCAACGATTGGCTCTGTGCTTTAGAAATACGAGAGATTCTCGTTCATGAAGATATTGAACATGATTTGGCTTCAGAGATCAGAACGTTCCTTGAAAATAAGGCGTCAACCGAGCCACAGCTAAGTAAATTGATCAATGATGGGTTTTATCTTATCAAACATCCTGTGGATCAGAAGCTGGTGGTATAAGATTTTTAATATCTTAGCACTTCATGAATATCATCATTACAGGAGCAAGCAGCGGGGTAGGCTTTGAGGCGGTACTGGAACTTATTTTGACCAATAAACACAAGGTAATAGCCCTGGCCCGGTCGGAAGATAAGTTGGGGAAGTTACTTGAAATAGCACAAAGACTAAACCCCGAATGCGAATTGTACCCGGTAGCTTTTGATATTGTGCACGATGACTATGCGGGCTTGCTTCAATTTATCGCCAGCCGTTTTGATAACCGGGTTGATATCCTGATCAATAATGCCGGTGCACTGATCAATAAACCGTTTACTGAATTAGGCGAAAGTGATTTTGTGGAAATGCTTCAAAGTAATTTTGTCGGGCATGTACGTATTATCCAAAGTGTGCTGCCACTGATGCAACCAAACGCTCATATTGTTAACATTGGGAGCATGGGCGGTTTCCAGGGAAGCGCTAAATTTCCGGGGCTGGCAGCATATTCTGCAAGTAAAGCTGCCTTGCATACGCTGACAGAATGTTTAGCCCAGGAATTAACCGAAAAGCAAATAAAAGTCAATTGCCTTGCGCTGGGTTCGGCGCAAACCGAAATGCTCGAGAAAGCATTCCCAGGCTACCAGTCGCCCGTAATGGCCTTTGAAATGGGTAAATATATTGCCGATTTTTCGCTGACTGGACATAAATTTTTTAACGGTAAAATTATTCCGGTTGCTGTTTCGACGCCCTGAAATTTTGGGGCCCCTGGTTTTATAATAAGCATATTTTTATTGTATTTTTACTAACACCTGCTGGCTTTTTATGGATCAACGCCTTGCTTATTTATTGAACCAGTCAAACGATATTTTTTGTGTCACCGATGATACTGGAGACATTAAATCGACCAATGCTTCATGGCGATATTTTACCGGGTACTCAGAAACTGAATGTCTGGCGAAGAACCTGGTCGACCTTGCTCATCCCGACGATAGAAACCGTTTTGCAGAGTTATTTAGTAGTATTATCCGACTAAAAAACATGGCGGATTTCGCTGTTCGGATAAAGACAAACTCCGATTCATTTTTAACCATTAATTGGACTTTCAGCTTTGATAACGATGAGCAGCTTTTGTATGCTTGTGGTGTTTACACGGCCGAAAATTTAAATATTCGCAACACTCAGAATATTTCAGACAAAGTTCAGCATGTACTGGCTAGTTTGACTGAAGGATTCTTTATGCTCGACGGCAACTGGCGGATAAATGCTTTTAATCCCGCTTTTCAAAAAATGATGCGAAAGCCAGCAAGCGAGCTTTACGGAGCTGATTTCAGGTTGCTGGAAAGTATAGCTGTTGAAGAAGAGATTTTGCCGGCTTTTGAAAGTGTTTTCAGGAATCAAACAGCAAGGTCGCTGCAGTATTACGACAAAAATTGTAAAGGCTGGTTACGCTTAAATATATACGCTTATAAAGACGAACTGATCGTTTTTGTAAGGGATATAAGTTATATCAAAATAGAGCAATTGATACTTGAATTAGAAAAGAAAGTATTGGTGCTAAGTTTTATTCCGGAGTATACCCTTGCCCGGATGGCCCACGAACTTTTGTTGGGTATTGAGAGAATATTCCCGGAAATGTATTGTTCGATACTTGAATTGGATAGCGAGCAGGAGAAAGTTTATCACCTGGCAGCACCCAGACTGCCCGACGAATATTGCAAAGCCATCAATGGTGCTGCGATAGGTGCTGAAGCCGGCTCCTGTGGAACCGCTGCCTATCACCGCGAACAGGTTGTCGTTAGTGATATAGCCAATAGCAGACTTTGGGATAATTATAAAAACCTGATACTGCCTTATGGCTTTAAAGCTTGCTGGTCGACACCGGTTGTAAGCGCCCGAAGTGCTAAAGTGCTGGCGACATTTGCTATATATTATGATTCGATCAGGGAGCCGGGGAAAGATGAATTGCGCATGATCGAACGTACAGTAAATTTGATTCGTACACTGATTGAAAACAAAAGGAACGAAGAACACCTTTTGGATCAAACCCGGCGATTGCAGGATATTGCAGCAATCAGTTCACATCATATCCGACGCCCGGTTGCTACTATTATGGGATTGGTTAATTTGTTCGATAAAAAGAATGCTTCAAATCCTTTAAACAAAGATATAATTGAACATCTGGAGACTACGGCTCTAGAATTGGACGATGTAATCCATGTAATTGTGGAGAAGACGATCAATATTGATCACTGAAAGGATTTTTTTAAATAATCGGATAAAATCGGTTGCTACTTTTTTAAGAAAAAGAATAAAATACCCAGCGTAGCACCTACCAGCCCGAGCCAAAAGATAAACATCAATTTCATGGTGTCAGCTTTCAAATTGCCGATAGCTTTGCTAAGATCGTCTTTAGCTATTGCATCATCTTCTTTTGTAGAGCGTGTTTTTAGAGTAGCTTCCACCGTGTGTTAGGTTTTAATATCGATATATTTGAAGATAGCTTCGGTTGTATCGCTTCCTAAATTATCAGAGAACAGTTCATAAAGCCGGGCTGGTGCTTTTGCTTCTCGTTACCTATCAATAATAATTAATAAGATTTTAAAATAAAATGGCAAGAGGCCGACTTAATGCCGGCCCCTGCACTATATAAAGGTTAGGTTTAATACTAATTCTTGCTGCCAAGTTTTATAAACTCGTTTACAACAACTTCGGTGAAATACTTTTTGTTGCCGTCCTTGTCAACATAACTGCGATTGGTGAGCTTGCCTTCTATTGCAACCTCGTCGCCTTTTTTTAGTATTTCCTCGGCTACTTTTGCCTGTGTACCCCACATCACCAGGTTGTGCCATTGGGTGTCTGTAATTTTTTCGCCCTTTTCGTTTTTGTAAGTCTCGTTCGTGGCGATAGATACTTTCGCCATTTTACGATTGTTATCAAAATTTTTAACCTCTGGATCCATTCCCAGGTTTCCTACCAGACGTACGCTGTTTCTTAATGTGTTCATGATCTTTTAAAATTTAAATTCTTATTCCGCTTCGGTGAAGCAAAATTGCGGTGATGCGAAAAAATTATTCGGGTATTAACCGTTTATAGTCGACAGTTTCCATTTGTAAGCGTTTGCAAATGGATAAAATGTTTGCTAACTTTACCTACCATGAGTAATGAACGATACTGTCTCGACTGCGGAGAGGTGCTTCACGGGCGAGCCGACAAGAAATTTTGCGACGACCAATGCCGCAACAATTACAATAACCAGTTGAACAGCAACAGTTCAAATCTGGTGCGTAATATTAATAATGTGCTGAGAAGAAATCGGCGTATCATGGAAGAATTAAATCCGGGCGGTAAAACTAAAACCACAAGGCAAAAGATGGCTTCAAAAGGCTTTAACTTTGAATACTTCACCAGCTTGTATCATACCCAAAATGGCAAAACGTATCATTTTTGTTATGAATATGGCTACCTCCCACTTGATAACGACGAGTTGCTATTGGTTAAAAAAGAGAAAGAAGTCGGTTAACTATTTCCCAGAAACGCGAGCGTTAGCGCCCATGCTTCTTCGGAAGCGACTTTGTTGTAAGATGCACGGGCGTCGCAATTAAAGCCGTGTTCAGCATATGATATTTTGACATTAGTAAAGTCTTTTCCTGCGGCTTCCATAGCTTTTAAAGTAGTATGAATGTTTTCTGATTTGATGTGTTTATCTAATCCACCCCAATAAAACAATTGTTTAGCATGCAGTTTGGCACACCGATCCACTAAATTGTCGATTCCGCCGCCATAATAAGACACTGATCCTTTAACCGGCAAAATACTGTTAGTGATAAAAGAAACCCTCCCACCAAGGCAATAACCCACACAATATATCTTATCGGCATCTATATTTGGTTGATTACTTAGCCAATGCCAGGCGGCACGCACATCAACCTCAATATTTGCTGTTGACATCCCTGAAATATGTTGTCTCGCCAAATCAAAGTCAGTATAGCTTGCTTCAAAGCCGACAGGAGCAGTGCGGTGAAATAACTCAGGACAGATAGCGGCATAACCGGCGACGGCAAAGCGCTCGGTTACTTGGCGCATATGTTCATTTACACCAAATGCCTCCTGAAAAACCATTATTGCCGGTAACTTGCCAGCAGGGCTTGTCGGAAATGCTGTAAAGGCAGCCATCTCTGTGCCGTCGGATACGTTGAGTGTAATGTAATTTTCCATGGTCGCGTGTTGAAAAGCGAAATTAATGCAATGTTGAAACTTATAACGTTAAATTACTGTGTGACAAAACTCATCGATTTTACAAAACTGTGAAGCTGCCTTATTGTTAAACTACAATATTTGCGAAAGCAAATTTTTTTATGGCTCATTTATTTACACCGCTTAAAATAAAAAACACCGAATTTAAAAATCGCATTATGGTTTCACCCATGTGCGAATATTCGAGTGCCGATGGCTTTGCTAACGATTGGCACCTGGTGCATCTTGGTAGTTTCGCAATTGGGGGTGCATCGCTTGTCATCACTGAAGCTACAGCTGTTTCACCGGAAGGCCGGATAAGTCCGGGTGATCTCGGGATTTGGAAAGATGAGCATATTGATAAACTCAAACAGATCAACAATTTTATTCATGAGCAGGGATCATTGTCGGCCGTACAACTGGCACATGCAGGCCGGAAAGCCAGCCACAACTTACCATGGAAAGGCGGAGCGCAAATTCGGTCAAATGCTGAAGGAGGATGGAAAACGCTGGGACCCGATGCTGAGCCATTTCTGGAAACAGAGGAAGCGCCAGCAGCTATTGATAAAGCCGGTATTGAAAAAGTTAAGGCCGACTTCAAATCTGCTGCAGAACGGGCAGCAAGGGCAGGTTTTGACGTGTTGGAAATACATGCTGCTCATGGTTACCTTATACACGAGTTCTATTCGCCGTTGAGCAATCATCGGACCGATGAATATGGTGGCTCTTTCGAAAACAGGATCAGACTTTTGGTAGAGATTACCGAAACGATAAAAGAAACATGGTCACCCGAAAAACCGCTATTCGTTCGTATTTCTGCAACGGATTGGACCGAAGGCGGCTGGACTATAGAAGAATCGGTATTATTGGCAAAGGTATTGAAGAATATAGGTGTCGATTTTGTCGATTGTTCAACCGGCGGAAATGTTGCCTCGGCTAAAATTCCCCTGAAGCCAGGGTATCAGGTTGACTTTGCAGAAAAAATACGAAGGGAAACGGATGTGTTAACTGGTGCAGTCGGGTTGATCACCACACCACAACAAGCTGACGCAATTATCCGTGATGGGCAGGCGGATGCAGTATTGCTTGCGCGAGAACTACTACGCGATCCTCACTTTCCGCTCAGGGCGGCGCATGCATTGGGCCAGGAAATTAAATGGCCATTGCAATATGAACGTGCCAAATGGCATTAAATAAAGATATAATTTTTACAATCTCATTTAAAACAAAAAAGCTATGAAACGTACAGCGAAAGCCCATTGGAATGGCACTTTTAAGGATGGCCTAGGCGATCTTACTACTCAAACTACGGCGTTAAACCACACCCAGTATTCCTTTAAAACCCGTTTTGAAGAGGGGGTTGGTACAAACCCCGAAGAACTGATTGCAGCTGCGCATGCAGGCTGTTTTACAATGGCTGTTAGTTATGCTTTGTCTGATGCAGGGTTCATTCCGGGCGACCTGGATACTGAAGCAACCCTTGAATTGGATGTCGCGACTTTAACTATCACCAATATACATCTCCAACTTATCGGCAGCGTTATAGCAGGAGTATCAGAAGAAAAATTTAAAGAGATCGCCGAAGGTGCAAAAGCTAATTGCATTGTTTCAAGAGCTTTAAATGTACCTATTGCGCTGAGTATTCAATATAAATAACGACAGTTTACAAGATGTTAAAGGCGCCTGGCAATTAGCGGGGCGCCTTTCCTTTTTTTGCACCCAGCCTATATTTAGGATAATTAATCACCAAGAATGTCGTTTGCGCGCTTCAGTGCATCCTCGTAGCTGGGGACAACATTGGCTTTGCCAATGCGGAACAATAACCTGGCTTTTTGCAGCTCGTCGATTACCTGATCGCTGTTGATCTCGGAAAGTATCAGTTTGCTGCCCCTTTTTACCAGATCGTCTTCTACAGCTTTTAATACTCTGATACCCGTAGCATCGATTACCGGAACGTTTTCCATGCGAATTATAAGCACTTTTGCGGGGTTCTCAACTGTTCGCATAGTGTCTCTGAATTTGTAAGCAGCACCGAAAAACAGTGGGCCGTGAATTTCGAACACATCGACTCCTTTAGGCAAAGCAAGTCGGCTTTCGTTATCGATTCGTCCTTCGCCCGGCAGATTGGTTTGTTGGACCGAACTGCTTTGCATCATTTTGCGCATAAACAGGAAAGCTGCCAATATCATACCGATCTCGATAGCAACAGTCAGGTCGACAAATACGGTAAGTAGGAAAGTTGCCAAAAGAACCGTTGCGTCACTTTTAGGTCCTTTGAGCACAAAAATGAAACTTTCCATTTCACTCATGTTCCACGCAACGATAACTAATATGCCACCTAATGTTGCCATTGGAATTAACGCTGCCAATTTGCCAACAAATAGCATAATTACCAATAGGGTAATGGCGTGTATAATGCCCGCAACCGGTGTCCGTCCACCATTTTTTATATTGGTGGCAGTCCTGGCGATGGCACCGGTTGCAGGTATACCACCAAATAGCGATGAACAAATATTTGCGATTCCCTGGGCAATTAACTCAGTATTGGAGCGGTGATTGCCACCTGTCATGCCATCAGCCACGACGGCAGACAGCAGCGATTCAATGCTCCCCAGCATAGCAATGGTAAATGCCGGGCGTATGAGTTGTTGCAATACGGCGAAGGTAACATGTGGAATAACGGGCGAAGGTAAGTTGGATGATATCGTCCCGAACCTGCTGCCGATAGTTTCGACAGGCAGATGAAGGAAATAAACTGCCAGCGTGGTGGCCAATATTGCAATCAGCGAGCCCGGCACCTTTCGGGTAACCCTGGGCCACAGCAGGATAATCAATACGGTACCTGCGGCAATCACCGTGGCATAAATGTTCATAGATCCCAGATGGGCAGCGTAAGCTTCCCATTTGCTTATAAAATCGGCCGGAACGCTGCCCATCTTTAGTCCGAGAAAGTCTTTGACCTGTGATGAGAAAATAATAAATGCGATACCCGTTGTAAAGCCTACGATAAGGGGGTAAGGAATAAATTTGATGACATTGCCCAAACGGGTAATCCCCATAATAATGAGTAAAATGCCGGCTATAAATGTGGCGATGATGAGCCCGCTGATACCGAATTGCTGAACTATACCATAAACTATAACGATAAATGCCCCTGTTGGACCACCGATCTGAACCCGGCTTCCCCCGAGTGCCGATATAATAAAGCCCGCTATTATTGCCGTAAATATTCCTTTTTCAGGAGATACACCCGAAGCTATGGCAAATGCTATGGCCAATGGCAAAGCAACGATACCGACTATTACACCCGCAACAGCATCTTTATAGAACTGAGCTTTACTGTAATTTTTTAGGGTGTCAATTATTTTTGGTCTGAATACTGACATTATTTTTTGATCCACATTTTTAGAAAGCCTTCGTTCGAGATATCCGCCAGCTGGTAGCTATGCGGCACCTCGGTACCGAAGGAATGAAAAGTAACAAGCCGAGTACCCGAGGGGCGTCGCTCTAACTGGCTATATAAATATCGGGTATAATAGGCATAAAGACTATATGAAGTAGCTATTGCGTCGTCGATAGCATTATCCGTTTCTATGTTCTCAAAGAATGCGTTATAAAAATAGAAGTTGTCAAATTTTTTAAAATCGATCTGTGTAATATTGGCGCATAGGAAATTTACGTTGGTAAGCTTCATATAAAATTTAGCCTCATAGGAGCAATCCACTAATTCCGGCCGTTGTTCCACACCAAAGAAAAAGGATTCTGGTTGGTAGTAAGCCGCTGCTAAACAAAATTTACCAGCACCACTGCCAATATCCAAAACTGTTTTTCCAGATTCAGCTAAAAATTCAGCAGCCTTGCGGGCAACGGCTAAAGGTGTCCAGTGTTTTTTCGATATAGCCTCAACAGGTTCCGGGTAAAGCCAATCGAAAGTCTCGTCATTTAGTAAAAGCCGCTCGTTGACATTGATCGTAGGCTCCTGTTTTGTCTGGAGCGATTTGTTCGTTATTTCCTGTATTTCGATGCCTGATTTTATCACGCTCAAATTTACGGCCGCTAACGAGCAACTATATTGTTATCAGATCGACACAAATACTGATATTTATCAGTTTTACAATTACTTATCTTTGTAAATGAGCCTGACTGGAATATTTCCGATTGATCGATGGAATTTCACTACGAAATCAGTTTTAAATGTGCTTTCAGAAGATGAATACGCCAGTTTGTTCAGTCATCAAAGCAGCCAGCAATTCGGTAAAGGAGAAGTTGTTTTCAGGGAAGGAACGGTACCTGCCGGTATATTCATTATCCGGAAGGGAAAAATAAAGAAGTATAAGACCGACCGTGAAGGCAGGGAACAAATTGTTTACGTTGCCGGTGAAGGTGAGCTGATAGGTTACCACGCAGTACTTTCCGAAGAGCGTTACCCCGACTCAGCCGCGACGCTGGAGCAGTCGTTGTTGAGCTTTATCCCCAGAGAAGATTTTCTGGCAATTTTACAGCGATCGCCCGATTTTTGCCACCGGCTATTGAAGGCATTAAGCCATGAATTTACGGTATTTGCCAATAGCCTGTCGGTATTCGCCCAACGCACGGCTCATGAACGGCTTGCCATTACGCTAATTGTATTGCGGGAAAAATTTAAAGAAGACCGACTGATGGATGAGGAGCCCACATTAAATATTTCGCGGGCCGATCTGGCAAACATGGCAGGCATAGCGACAGACAATGTCATCAGATTATTAAAGGAATTAAAGAGCGAAGGAATAATTGAAACCGACGGAAGAAAAATCCGTGTTATTGATATTAACTTGTTAGTGAAGCGATCTAATTACCGATAATCTTTTTTGTAAAACAAAGACAATTTTCAATGCTTGAAAAATATTCAAAAGCTATATTTGAATATGTGCTATCACTATACGATCACTACACCCAAAAAGCAGCTCGAAAATCGTTTTTCGGCCCATTTTGACGCGCTGTCTGCCTATCGCCCAATTTACCATAGCGATGGCTTTTCTCACCGGTCTATGCCGGTTATAACTGCGGATAAGCCCGACGAGATTCAATTATACCATTGGGGTTTGATACCACATTGGATCAAGGACAGTGCTTCTGCAAAACAAATCAGTAATCAAACTTTGAACGCCGTCGGTGAGACTGTTTACGAAAAGCCATCATTCAAATCCTATATAGTCAAAAAGCGTTGTTTGGTATTGGCTGATGGCTTTTTTGAGTGGATGCATGCCGGTAAGAATAAGTACCCGTATTATATTTATCTAAACGACCACCAACCTTTTGCCTTTGCCGGAATTTATAGCCATTGGGCCGATAAAGAAACTGGTGAGATCGTAAAAACGTATTCAATTTTGACTACTGAGGCAAATGATCTGATGGCGAAAATACACAATGTCAAAAAGCGTATGCCCGTAATCATTAACCGTGTAGATGAGCAAAAATGGCTTGAACAGGATATTCCGCAAGGAGATATCATAAAACTTTTGAAACCACTCGACTCAAAATTATTAGCATCACATACCATCAGCAAACTGATCACCAGCCGTACAGAAAACTCCGACCAGGAAAAAGTGCTGGAGCTATTTAGTTATCCTGAACTAGCGATCCTTTAATGTCATTTTATTGGATTTAATAAATAGAACTTATTTTATTGATTTGGCTCGAACCATTATCTAACCAAACGCTATTTTTTGTGCCATTTGCATACAGGCTTATTGGGGGAAATACTATATTTATCGTCTTATCAAAATAGACAACGTTTATGCTTAAAAAATTTGTCAGATTATTTTTAATAGGATTTATGTTTGGCATTTTCGCGACGACAGCGAATGCTCAATTACGTTTACCAGCGGGCTACTTCTGGAAGAAACTCCCAAACGGTCTCGAAGTATTGGTGATCGAAAATCATAAAGTACCCCTTGCAACGATCGAGATCGCTGTCAAAAATGGTGCTTATACAGAAGGTCCAGAATACAGTGGTTTATCGCACCTGTTTGAACACATGTTTTTCAAAGCAAACCGCGACTACCCTAATCAGGAAGTTTTTTTGAAACGTACCCAGCAACTAGGGGCTATCTGGAATGGTACCACCGATGTTGAACGGGTTAATTACTATTTTACTTTCGATCGCGATAGCCTTAAAGCAGGGCTTAATTTTATGAACGCCGCAATCCGTTTTCCGATTTACCGTGAGGAAGATATGAAAAAGGAACGGCCGGTGGTTGACGGTGAATTCCAACGCGCAGAAAGTAACCCTGGATTTCAATTGTGGTTTGCAGTACAACAACACCTTTGGGGCAACCTCATTACCCGTAAAAACCCTATCGGGATACACGAAGTGATCAATACCGCTACCCCTGAAAAGATGATGATTATCAAAAATAAATATTACTTCCCCAACAATAGTTTGCTTACTATCTGTGGTGATATTAAGCACGAGGACGCATTTGTACTGGCGGAAAATATTTTTGACGATTGGGCAAGCAGCGGTTTTGACCCCATTCAGAAATACCCTATTCCGCCTTTTAAGCCGTTGGAGAAAAGTGATTTTTTTGTGAAAGAAACTACCATCGCGCAAACACCTACTATCATGCTATCGTGGCAGGGGCCGTCTTATCTGACAGATTCAGCGTCGACAGTTGTAGCAGATGTTTTTTCGACTATTGCAGGGCTAAATTCGAGCAAATTGCAGCAAGCTTTGGTAGATAAAGGGCTGGCAAGTGGGGTTTCACTCGGCTATACTACCAGTAAATATGTTGGACCGATAGATATTTTTGTGAGCCCCAACCCAAATAAGTTAAAAGAATGTTACACAGAACTGATGAACCAGGTAAGTCATTTTGCCGATGCTGACTACTATACAGACGCGCAATTGAAAGATGCCTTGGCTATTTTATTACGCAATAATATACATGCCAAAGAAAAGCCGTCTACTTTGCCTGGTCAGATCAGCTACGATTGGTGCAGTACTTCTTTCAACTATTATACCGACCAGGCTGCTAACTACCAGAAAGTGACACGGGAGGACATCGCCAGGTATATTAAAAAATATATTGCCGGTAAACCTCTGATAGGCGGGCTCATCATTGATCCGGCACTGAACAAGCAAGTGAACGCCAACACATTTTTTACGGCCAGATAAATCAAACCAGGATGAAAAAGAAAATATTGATGCTGTTTGCGGCTATTGCTATAATTGCAGTTCAAAGGGGAGTTGCGCAAACAAAAAGTAGTTATGAAACTACAGTAGATGGTGTAAAAGTTATTGTTCAACCGAGCGGTAACGATATTGTAGAAATACAAACTATTATCAAAGGTGGTGTGCAGAATTATCCTGCGGATAAAGCGGGAATTGAATCTTTGGCGTTAAATGCGCTAACGGAGTGTGGCACTTTGAAGCATGATAAAAATAGTTTTAAAGATGCGCTGGACAAAGTTAATGCTACAGTTTACGGTTTATGTGGTAAAGATTATTCCGTAATACGGATGAATTGCATAAAAATGGATTTTGATGCGGTATGGCCTTTGTATGCCGAAGCGATAACCATTCCGAAATTTGATGAAAAGGAGTTTCTACGGATCAGACAGGACGCTGTTAATAGCCTTAAGGAACAAGATAGCCAGCCTGATGCAGCAATTGACAAGTACGCTGATCGGGTTGCCTTTGCCGGGCGCGATTATGCTAAAGATCCGTATGGCACTGTCGATGTAATCGAAAAGCTTACGCCGGCGGAAACCAAAGCTTATTATCAATCCATTTTAACCCGGTCAAGGTTAACTATTGTAATTGTTGCCGACCTTGACAGAACGATAATCGAGCAGAAAGTTAGCCAGCTACTGGCATCGATTAAACCGGGAGCCCCATTTGAATTGAAACGTGATTTTTTCAGGGCCTACAAGAATACATTTTCCGCCGAATCACGCGACCTGGCCACCAACTATGTTGAAGGTGTAACAAGCGGACCCACACCTGGTATGCCTGATTATGATGCTTTTAATATTGCCATGCGGATTTTCAGCAACCGGCATTTTTTGTATATTCGTACTAAAAACGGCTTATCCTATGCACCGCAATCATGGTTTGCAAGCGGGAGCACTTCGGCGGCAAAGTTTTCAGTTTCAACTACACAGCCTGATAAATATATCGACGTATTTTATAAGTTGGTTGATACTGTAAAAACTGCTGGCTTTACTGAAGAGGAGGTGAAGAATATGAAAGTGACCTATCTCACTGGATTTTATTACCGACAGGAGACTAACCAGGCGCAAGCAGCATCATTAGTTGCCAACGAAGTATTGTTCGGCAACTGGCATAGGGCGCTTACTTTGGTCGATTCAGTAAAGAAGCTTACGCTGACGGAAATAGACGATGCTTTCCGTAAATATATTGGGAGTACAGTTTGGGTGTATCAGGGCGACCCTAAAAAGGTTAACGCACAGAATTATATCAATGGGTTAAATACTGGTCCGGCGGGGGCAGGGCAATAAATTATTGTGATTGAAAACAGCGGAGGAAGTTTCAGGATAACATGGCAACTTCTTCCTCTTTCAAAACGCTGGTTGGTAACGTAAAGAAGAACTCGGTTCCGGTGCCTTGCACACTTTCGACCCAGATTTTACCGTTACATTTCTCGATCAGGTCCTTGCAAAATAAAAGGCCCATACCAGTTCCCGATTCATTATTAGTACCGGTTCCGCTATCAACCTTGCTTTTAAATAGCTTGTTCATCTGCTTCTCCGACATACCTAAGCCTGTATCTTTTACAGAAAGCAGGATATAGGTTTCGTCTTGTAAGGTTGCGGTTACGTCTATAACGTCGCCTTTGGTTGAAAATTTAATCGCGTTGGTGATCAGGTTTCTGATAACAATACGAATAGAGTTGGGGTCGGCAGTTACAGCTAACGTTTCGGGTACATTGTCAAGCAGTCTGATGCCTTTTTCTGCAGCCTGTTCCTGATAACTCTGTACTTCAAGGGTAGCAATTTCTTTGATTGTAAAGCTTCTTGTCGAACTGGTAAAGTTCTCCATTTGGCTATTGATCCAGAAAAGTAAAGTATCCAGGAAGTCGGATGTATATTCCAGTTTTTTCAATGCCTGGGGTATCATACTCAAAAACTGTTCGTGCGTTATGCTTTCGTCTTCCAGTAAACCAAATAACCCACGCAGGGTGCTCAAAGGGGCTCGCAGGTCATGAGCCAATACGGATATTAAGCGGTCTTTAAGATTATTGGATTCATTCAGTTTATCGGCCTGAGCGTTCAGGTTGGTTTTCTGATGCAATACCTCGTGGTTTTTTTCTTCCAATATGATATTGATCTTCTGCTGCTTCCGTTTTGCCTTGTAATACACGATCAATACCGCGATCATACCTAAGATCACGATAAAGAAAATGATACTCAACAAGCCCTGGCGTTGTATTTTTTCCTGGTATTGCTCATCCTGACGCTGGTGTTCTTCTGCCAGGCGGCGTTGTTTTTCTTCATAGCTTGATTCAAGATTAAACGACGTTAGCTTTTGCACATTTTCGTCACTCTTCAGGCTATCCTTTAGATCGTCATATCGTTTGCGCATCTCATAAGCATCAGCATAACGCTGTAGCCCTGCAAGAGCCGAACTCAATTGAAATGCTGCCGTACTTCTGATACCTAAACTGCCCACTTTGTCGGCTGTCTGCCTGGCAAGCAACGCATATTTGTAGGCGTTTTTATAATCATGCTGCAAATTATAAACCGTGGCATAGTCATTCAGTGTATTTGCCTTATTGAAATCAAGTTTATAATCTGAAGCCAGCTTTAATGATTGTGCAAGATAGTACAACGATGAATCGAATTGTTTTTTATAGGCATAGCAAAGGCCAAAATCAGCATATAACGAAGTTAAACCGTCTTTATCATCTTGGCCCTTGGTTAGTTTCAGTGATTTATTTAGATAAACGATGGCTTCATCATATTTCTTTTCAGCCAGTTTTATCTCACCAATATTTTCATAGGCTGTACTTATACCCTGGATATTTTTTGAGTTCTCCCATATTTTTATCGCTTTTTGGTAGTAATCCATTGATTTTGGATAGATCTCCATTTCCTGCATCACTACGCCGATATCGTTGTAATTATTTGCTGATGCCAGGTTATCATGAAGTTTGATATCCATCGAAAGAGATTTGAAATAATTATCAAGAGCCGAAGTCGACTTGCCCACATTATCTGCCACCATGCCGATGTTATGGTAGCTATCGGCAATTCCCGCTTCATTTTTTATCCTTTTATTTATTTCCAGCGACTGATTAAAATAAGAAGTTGCAATATTAAATTTCGACATGCGGTTGTACATTCTGCCCGTTTGTATATAGCAATCGGCTAAACCAGCGTCGTTTTTTGTTTTTAGGTATAATAAGGTTGCGCCATTAAAGTATTTACCGGCATTTACGTATTGCCCCTTTAAACTATACACTTTGCCCAATTGTACCATCCCATCCGCAATACCCTTATTGTATTTAATAACGATAGATTTTGCTATAGCTATTTTGCCATAATAAAGCGCACTATCTGGGTTGATGTCGATAAATTCGGCAGAAAGTTTATTTACGCGGTTAATGGTGATCGTATCGATCGGGGTGTCTTTGTTGAGCAATGCCGAGCCCAATAATGTTTTAAGGCTATCTACCCGATAACTGGCCAGACCATAGGCATAAGCCCCTCCACCATGAAAATAGCCTACAGCAAGCCCCTTAAGGCCGATTAACAGCAGAAGTGAAAAAGTAAAAATGCGCTTCAATGTTCCTGATCCTTTTAAGCAAACGTTTATGTTATTTTCTTTTACAACTGTCATCCCTCAATGGTTACATAAAACGTTCATAGTGAAATAATTGTTTAAACCTTGAACGTTATACGTAAGGGATAGGGATTTAGGTTATATCCGGTTGATTTTTAAACAAAAAAGCCCGTTTGCAGAAACAAACGGGCTGATTATTAATGAATTATTAGTTTTACAATACGTTTTTCCAACTCACCAGGTCGCCGATGATCTTATCGAGATCGTCAGCATTTACCCGCTCTTGCTGCATACTATCGCGGTAACGGATGGTAACTGTATTGTCTTCAAGTGTTTGATGGTCAACCGTGATACAGAATGGTGTACCAATGGCATCCTGCCTGCGATAACGTTTGCCTATGGCATCTTTTTCCTCGTAATAAACATTGTAATCCAGTTTCAGCCGATCAAGTATTTCGCGGGCACGCTCAGGCAAACCATCTTTTTTGGTAAGCGGGAATATGGCAGCCTTAACCGGCGCCAGCACCGGGTGCAGCCTTAGTACTACGCGACTGTCAACTCGTTCTGGCGTCGACAAGTCCTGCTCTTCATAAGCATTGATCAGCGTTAACAAGAACATACGATCGAGGCCTATCGAGGTTTCGATCACATAGGGTACGTAGTTTTGGTTGATCTCAGGGTCAAAGTATTGCAGCTTTTTGCCCGAAAATTTTTGATGCTGACTCAAATCGAAATCAGTACGACTATGGATACCTTCTACTTCTTTAAAGCCAAAGGGGAACTGAAACTCAATATCATATGCTGCATCGGCATAATGGGCCAGTTTGGTATGTTCGTGGAAGCGGTATTTGGCGGGGTTTGTACCCAGGGCCAGGTGCCATTTGAGACGGGCTTGTTTCCAATGCTCGAACCATTCTTTTTGCGAACCCGGGCGAACAAAGAATTGCATCTCCATCTGTTCAAATTCGCGCATGCGGATAATAAACTGCCTGGCAATTACTTCATTCCGGAAGGCTTTGCCGATTTGCGCGATACCAAAAGGTATCTTCATCCGGCCCGATTTCTGCACATTCAGGTAATTGACAAATATGCCCTGCGCTGTTTCCGGACGGAGGTACACCACATCCGAATCTTCGGCCAGGGCACCCATCTGGGTACTGAACATCAGGTTAAACTGGCGCACGTCGGTCCAGTTGGCGGTGTTGCTAACCGGGCATTTAATATTATGTTCTACAATCAGCTCCTTCAGGCGGGGCAGGTCCTCCGCTTTCAGGGCATTGTCCATCTGCAATTGCAGTTCTTCAGCGGCATCGGTTTTGCCTTCTTCGTCGTAGGCTGCAATTTTATCTTCCAGCAGCTGGTCGGCGCGGTAACGTTTTTTGGAGTCTTTGTTATCAATCATCGGGTCGGCGAAGCCGGCAACGTGGCCGCTGGCTTCCCATACCTTAGGGTGCATGAAGATGGCGGCATCAATACCAACAATATTCTCGTTCAACTGCACCATGGCTTTCCACCAATAGGCTTTGATATTGTTTTTCAGCTCGGCACCATTCTGGCCGTAGTCGTACACGGCGCTCAGGCCGTCGTATATTTCGCTTGAAGGAAATACAAAACCGTATTCCTTGGCATGCGCTATCACATTTTTAAAAAGTTCGTCGGTGGAATTGCTCATAACAGCGCAAAGATAGTTTTTAGACTGAAAGTCCGAAAGCCCGTAAGTCCGGAAGTCCGGATCCCGATAGCTATCGGGACCGAAAGATGGGTTTGGGGGTAGGAAATGGGCTGAAAAGTGCTGCTGCTGTTCACGTTCATAACGGTTTTATGCCTGTTTTCGCCTGTTTTTTGGATGCACGAAGCTCATTTTCAGGCGTTTTTCGGGGGCAGGGTTAACGGTCGTTTTTCGGCTGTTGGGGTAGGTGTTTGATATCCAGCTTTTTAGGTGTTCAAAATAGTATCCGCCACTGGAAATGTGCAAATGGCTGTTAGCCAATAGATTAAACCTGTATTTTCAGCAAAATTCACGGCAATCCAATGCTGCGTCTGTTATTGCTTCATTGTCAAACGATTACGCAACAATCCACCGACAACAAATGTCTTAGCTAAAACGTTGATCTGCTGATAGGTTATTTTTGTTTTTGCGCTTTTTAAGGATGCGATTTCCGGCGCTTTTGGGTGATTTTTGTAAGTAATTAACAATGAGTTATTTAGACGTTCATATTGGAAAATCTATCGTACACGTTTGTCGTTTGTAAGTATCCAACCAAATCAACTATTGTAAATACTCACCATTTGAAGTAAATTTGTTTAAAACCATTTAGGGCTATTAAAATTGATCATGGGGAATTTGGTTATAGACAAAGAAAAAATTCAGGAACTGCTTGATAATGCTCCTGATCACGTTGTTATTGATGATTTTATAGATCAACTTATTGTTTCGGCCAAAATTGAAAAAGCACTCGATCAATTGGCAAATGGCCAATACCTCACTTCGGAACAATTGGATGATGAAATAAAGAAATGGTAATTAAAGTTATTTATCTTGAGGTAGCCGTTCAGGATTTAGCTTCAATCTATAAATATATCAGCCAGGATTCAGTAAAATACGCAAAACTGGAAATTTAGAAAATCAAAGCCTTTGCTGATGCAATTAAAAAT
>CAIPPO010000212.1 GCA_903866915.1 uncultured Mucilaginibacter sp.
TATCTTTGAAAACAGATATGAATAACGCCGGATTTCCGCCTGATTTTTTAAATAGTATTGCCGCTTCGCCCGGCTTCGATTCCGAAAGTTTCGTCCAAACACACCTCGATGCCAGGGCTCCAACGTCTGTCCGCATCAATCCTTTTAAAAAAACCGGAATAAAATATACAGAACAGGTTCCCTGGTGCGATCAGGCTTTTTACCTCGAAACCCGCCCGTCGTTCACCTTCGACCCTTCGTTTCACGCAGGCTGTTATTATGTACAGGAAGCATCGTCGATGTTCATCGGTCATATATTTAACCATATTAAAGGTAACGACAGCATTAAGGTGCTCGACCTGTGTGCAGCCCCTGGCGGCAAAAGCACGCTCATCAGTTCATCATTAGTTAGCGACGATCTTTTAGTGGCAAATGAGATTATCAAAACGCGCGTACCGGTTTTATGCGACAACCTGAGTAAATGGGGGCCCGCCAATACCATCGTTGCCAATAACGACCCAAAGGACCTGGGCCGACTGAAAGGTTTTTTTGATATCATACTCGTAGATGCCCCCTGCTCGGGCTCGGGCATGTTCCGCAAGGACCCCGATGCTATGAGCGAATGGAGCATAGCGAACGTAAACCTATGCCAGCAACGGCAGGAACGTATCCTTGCAGACGTTTATCCCGCTTTAAAAGAAGATGGCTATCTTATATATAGTACATGCTCCTATTCTGTGGAAGAAAATGAACAGGTGCTCGACTGGCTATGCAATGAATTTGAATTGGAAAGCATTCGAATTCCTATTGAACATAATTGGGCGATCGTTGAAAGTAGATCTGAAAAGCATCAAGCCTGGGGTTACCGCTTTTTTCCCGACAAAGTAAAAGGCGAAGGTTTGTTTACCGCCTGCCTCCGGAAAAAAGAAAATACCGGCGAACTGCCCAATACCAAATATAAGGAGCAGCAAAAAGCAAATTATAAAGAAATCGATCTGGTGAAGCCTTATATACTGGATGCTGACAATTACTACTACTTTAAAGTAGCTGACGACTGGCTGGCGCTCGACCGCACCCACAAAGAAGACCTGGGCACCTTACAGCAATACCTTTATATCAAAAAGTCGGGCGTACGCATTGGTAAAATGGCGGGGCGCGATCTGATCCCTGAACATGAGTTGGCGCTGAGCCTTATTGTAAACAAGGATCGCTTCCTAACTACTGAACTTACCAAAACACAGGCCATTCAATACTTGCAACGTGCCGACATTACGAATCTGGAAACAATTGAAAAAGGCTGGAGTATGATGAATTATGAAGGACAAACATTAGGCTGGGCGAAACTATTGCCAAACAGGATCAATAATTATTATCCTAAGGAGATTAGAATATTTTCGAAGACGGAATTTTAAGGGGAAAGGTGAAGGGTAAAAGGTTATCAAGTAATAGCTTACTAATAACTGACACCTAATACCCAACCTCAAAACTGTCCTATCGACAACAGCACTAAAGTACACGCATACTCCGTCTCAATTCCCTTTTCATTAGCCAGCTTCCGCAACTCGTCATTTTCGGTGCCGGGGTTAAATATCAGGCGTTTGGGTTGGGTATCCAGTATATAGTTATATATCGGTTCCTGGTGCTGGGGGCCGACATATAGGGTAATGGTATCTATATCATGGTGGATAGTCTCCGGCTTTTCTATGGGCACTCCTGCAACTACACCGGTTTTTATGCCTACGTTAACTATGGAATGCCCTTTACTAACCAATCTGTTTGCAGCCAGGTTTGCATATCTGGTCTCGTCGGGTGTTGCGCCTAAAACGAGTGTCTTTTTATTATCCATTTATTATCCTGTTTAAAATAGCAATCTGCCCCGAGTGGTAGACATGGTGCTGTATCAACCCCTCAACCAATTGCTCGTAAGTAATACCGGTGCCCACCTCGCGCTCATCATTTATAAACTCTAGCCATTGCTCTTCCGGGAAATCGCTAATCACACCCAGCAAATTTACGTTGACCAGCTTCAGATCATTGACATAGTTCTGCCATTTTTCCTCATCGGGTGCACCGGTTTCGGGCCAGTCGCCGCTTAAAGGCTGTCCGGCTTCCTTACCATTCAGGCAGTCGAGTACTTCCTCAGTCCAGCTCAGCATGTGCAGCACTATTTCGGCAATGGTGTGTGCTGCGCCGGGTGCTTTTTCATAGGCGGCTTCAAAACCAACCGTTTCTATAATGGAATATACATGTTCGCCGTACCAAGGATCGCCTGAGAGGACATTTTCGAGTTCATGCTGTAGTTTTTCGGATGTTGTCATTTGCTACAATTTCAACTTTGTGCACCTCCTTAAAATCTCCATGTTCTTTGTGTTTACTGATTTAACCACAGAGGGCACAGAGGGTTTCTCAGAAAAGCACAGAGAATATCTATTAGACGACCAAATAGGCTTTTGCCGCCGCTTCCGCACAATTAATGCCATCTATCGCCGCCGAAATAATACCCCCAGCGTAACCGGCGCCTTCCCCGCATGGAAATAAACCTGCAACCTGTGGATGCTGCAGGGTTTCTTTGTCACGGGGAATTTTAACCGGCGACGAGGTTCGGGATTCGACACCCACCAAAATAGCTTCATTGGTATAATAACCCTTCATCTTTTGCCCAAAAACAGGCAATGCTTTTCGTAATCGGCCGGCAATCCAGTCTGGTAAAACTTCATCTAAACTAATGCTTTTTGTGCCGGGCAAGTAGGAGTTTTTGGGCAAATCGGAAGAATGTCTTCTTTCTACAAAATCTACCAGGCGCTGTGCCGGGGCAACTAGATGTCCGCCACCTGCTGTAAATGCAAGCTGCTCGATTTGCTGCTGAAAACGCAATAATCTGAAGGGATCCTTTTCATCGCCCTTCACATCTTCCAAATTGATCTGTACCACGGTCCCCGAATTAGCATAAGGATTATTCCGTTTCGACGGGCTCCATCCGTTTACTACAATCTCGTTTTCTTCAGTTGCACAGGGTGCGATGATACCCCCCGGACACATGCAGAACGAAAATACACCGCGATCATCTACTTGTTCAACCAAATTATAATAAGACGGCGGCAAATGCTCCCCCCGAATTTCGCAATGGTACTGGGATTTATCAATTACTTCCTGGGGATGCTCAATCCTGACACCCAGTGCAAAAGGCTTGGCTTCTACCAAAATATTTTGCCGTTGAAGCATTTCAAAAATATCCCGGGCCGAGTGACCGGTTGCCAGAATAACTGCATCCGCTTTCCAGGCTTCGCCATCATTGGTTCTTACGCCTTTAATTTTTCCAAATTCAATTATAAGTCCGATCACTTTGGTATCAAAATGCACCTCACCACCTGCATTTTGTATCGTTTCGCGGATGGCGGTAATAATGCCGGGTAGTTTATTGGTACCGATATGTGGGCGTGCATCAACCAAAATATCTTCGGATGCACCGTGCGCCACAAAGGTTTTGAGCACCTGTACCACATCGCCCCTTTTGGTAGAACGGGTGTATAATTTACCATCCGAATAGGTACCGGCACCACCTTCGCCGAAGCAATAGTTGGATTCGGGGTTAACCACACCTTGTTTGTTGATATTAGCCAGGTCGCGGCGGCGCTGTTTGACATCTTTGCCCCGTTCCAGGATAATGGGTCTTAAACCCGACGCTATACATTGTAATGCTGCAAACATTCCCGCAGGTCCTGCACCTATAATAATAACTGGCCTGGCATCTTTTACGGTCGGATAATTAATGGTATAGCTTTCCGGGATAAAAGACTCATTGATATAGGCCCTTACCTGCATCCGGTAAACCACCTTTCGCCCGCGGGCATCAATGGAACGCTTCAGCGTTTTTATACTGGTTATTTGATTGGGCGATAGCTTAAAGGCAGCTGCTGTTAAGCGTATGATAACTGCTTCATCTTCGTGCTGCCCGGGCTGGCAGACTATTTCGGTTTCTTTGATCATACTGTTGCCCGGTTTTTATCCGGGATTGAACAAAGGTAGTAATTAGTTAATCAGTTAACAGGTATCGGGTATTAGGAGAAACGGGGCTGGCGATTTTTATTACCTTTAATATAAAATCGTTTTACCATGAAAAAACTTACCCTGGGCTTGCTGCTCAGCCTGGCTTTCGTACTCGGCTATGGTTTTAGCCGCCTGACTCACCCGGATGATCGTACGCCGCGCGTTACCAGCATCGGCGGCATTTTTTTTAAAGCAAAAGACCCTGCCGCATTGAAAGCCTGGTACGGCAAAAATCTGGGTATGCATATTGTAGAAAGCGGTGCAAATTTCGAATGGCACCAGGGGTTGGATAGCACCAAAAAAGGCTTTACGCTTTGGGCGCCTTTCCGCGAGACCACCAAATACTTTGCACCTTCTGAAAAACAGTTTATGATCAATTACCGGGTGCAGCAGCTCGGGCAATTGCTTAGTAACCTCAAAACATCCGGAATCATGCCAGTAGACAGCGTACAAAAAACGCCTTATGGCGATTTCGTGCACCTCCTCGACCCTGAAGGTAATAAGATTGAACTCTGGGAACCTAATGATGTTGAGTTTGCTAAAATGAGTAAGAATACAACTAAATAGGTCATTTGGTCATTGGTGACTGGCTACTTGTCAATGAATAAATCTGTTTACAAAAAACACAAAAAAACACCTGCAAGACGCCTGTTCGGGGGCTCATTAACAGGTATTTACAGGCAAAAATGACCATCTGTGTGTCCGGTGGTGTTCATGGTTTGTTGGGATGATGCTTATTATCAGGGGTTTAGGTGTTCAAATTAAGCCTCCCGACCGGAAACGCAATAGCTGCTGACAATCAACTACTTAGCAAGCTATTTTGACTAAAATTTCCGGTGACTCTGAACATTTTGGTTAAATCATTCACTTACAGGGCGCTAGGCGCCGGCCGCACCGGACATTTTTTGAAGGTGTTAAACCATTGATAATCAAAGGCAAGTTTGGCGAAATATGTGTTTTGGGGTATTGCGTTTCCGGTGGCGTTCATGGGCAATGGTAAGGGGTTGTGGGTGAAATGGTTAGCGAAATACCTGGCGGTCATTCCTCTGAACCTTGATTTGTAGGATTAAGGGATTGAAGGATTTTGGCAGTAGACCGGGTTTAAACCGGTATCAGGCTCGATACGCGAAGAATTGAGGGTGTGAGAGCTTTTTCTTTGGCATTTGTGTTAGTATTTGCTATTTATCAACACTTCATTCGCATGGATAGTTTTGGACATTTATTGCCTTATCTTTGATTTAAATAACAAAGGAGCCTAAAAAGCTCCCAGTTATTTTGTTCAAGATGTCCGATAGAGATGAAACAGTGGCGGAGAGCGAACTCCCCCATCCGTCGGTAAAATTCCGGCCGGATTTTCTAAGCCTCAGGAGTGCAATCCTGGGGCTTTTTTCATTTCTTTCTTCAGCAAAAATAAGCAATTTGAATGCATGATTACAAAGCTAATTCTATAATTACTTACTAACGGTTTTTAGAATAATTTCAATATTGATAAATAATTAGCGGCTCAGTATTACTATCATTAGCATAATTGGGATCATTCTAACGATACCTTCATTTCCAGGCCAAAATATCCGTCGCTTCAACTGAAGGTTTTTCTGCGAGCAGTTCAGGCGCTGTATTTATAATAGCCTGGGCCAGTTTCCCGGTATGATGTTCGTGCAATGCATCGGCATCAGGGAAGGTATCGAAGATGCCAAAAGTGCTTTCATTTATCCTGAATGCATACCAGTTGATGGTCTTCGGTTCATCCAGCATATATTGCAAACCTTCTGTTAATAGCTGTGCAAGCTGCTTTTCTTTGCCCGGTTTAGCCACCAGGCGCAGCAATAGGCTTTTGTTGATCATTTGATAAAGCATTTAAGGATAAATTAATCTTTTAGCTGTTTTTCAACTACCAGGGCAATTGGCAATCCGACCAACGCAATATGCCAAACTAATTCAAGTACAGATACGATATCTTTTGGCGAGTGCGGTATACTAGAAAAAGGCAACACCAGGTAATTCATAAACACCCAGATAAAAGCGCCATAGACCAGCCCATTGACATAAGTGTTTTTGGCAAATGCTTTAATCAAAGGGAAGCCAAGGTAATAGGCATAAGTAAAGGCAAAAGCGATAATAAAATGCAGTACCAGCCCCGCACCTACATAAATAAAGCTTCCGTTGATCACTGAGGGACCAAAAATTCCGCTGGCTATATATTGCAGTACCTGGAGCGGATTTAAGCCTTTAAATATCCAGTAAACTACTACTCCTGCCGAGGCATCTAAAACCCCTGCTATGATGGTGGCTTTGATAATTGCTGCCACGGCGCTGTTTGTTAAACTGGCTGTACCAGTTGCTGTTTGAGTTGTTTTCATGATTTCTTTTGAGTTGATATTTTCTTAGTTTAAAAATGACCTGATGTTGCCGGCGATCGCTTCATGATATTCTTCCAAAGCGAAATGGCTGGTGTTATACAGGTGTAATTCGGCATTGGGCAAATCAGTCAAAAAAGCTTTTGCAGCAGCTTCAGGGAAGAAAGGGTCGTTTTTGCCCCAAATAAGTAATGTTTTAGGTTGATGGGTACTGAAGTATTTCTGCCAGGCCGGATATTCGGCAACGTTGCTTGAGTAATTGTGCAACAGGTTTAAATGAATATCAACCAAACCCGGTTTTGATAAATTCTGCAAATCGGACAAATAAGCATCCGGACTAATCAAATCAGCGTTTTCGGCACCGGTAAAATAAAATACTTTAATGCCTTCAAGGGTCATCAAAAACCTGATTGGTTTTTCGGTTTCCTCATTACGATTCTGTAAAAAAGGCATTGCTGCAGCAAATCCTTCGCCGATTCCTTCGTTATAGGCATTTGCATTTTGAATAATTAGTGATTGGATCAATTCGGGTCTTTTTGACGCCAATCTAAAGCCAACCGGGCCCCCGTAATCAAAGGCATACAGATTAAACCCTTTGAGTCCGATCTGGTCGACAAACTTTTCGATCGTATCGGTAATATTTTTAAAACTGTATTCGTATTCATTTGGCGAAGGCGCATCGCTGTTTCCAAAGCCGGGGTAATCCGGGGCGATCAAATGATAGTCGCCCTTCAGGTCTTCTATCAAATTCCGAAATGTTATGGAAGAAGATGGGAAGCCGCCCAGTAGTAAAATTGCCGGTTTGCTTTTTTCGCCAGCCTCCCGGTAAAAAATATTGACCCCGTCAATATTTACCGTTTTATAGCTCACTTTAAAATTGTTCATGTTTATGGTTTTAATAAAGGTTTTTGAATGGGGCATTGCCCTGCAGATGCCCCGGTTGGTATACTTATATCTCCTCTGCTAAAGGGAAATCAATTTCAAATCCGGTCAGATTGTGGATATAATTGCTGATGATCTTATCACCCACTACAATTACTACATCTACCAGGTTTGCTTCAGTATAACCAGCTTCAAAAAAAGTTTCTACCAATACCTGATCGGCATGACCACGGTTTACCGTGATACTTTTTGCCAGTTTTACCAATGCATCAAGTTTAGTATCAAACCCGGCACTACCTTTTCTCAATTCAAGTACCTGTTCATCGGTAAAGCCATTCATTTTGCCTAAAACTGTATGAGCACTTTGGCAATAACGGCAATCGTTTACCCGGCTTACCACCAAATTGATCACTTCTCTTTCCTTTGCTCTTAAAGTGCTTTTGCGATTTTGAAAAGCGAGATAGTCGGCCAAAGCAGTTTCGCTCTTGGCAAAATAAGCATACAGGTTAGGTACAAAGCCCAGGCCTTTTTGCAGGCTGTCAAATACTTGTTGGTTGCTGGCAGAAACTTCTGCTCTGGTTGGAACTGCGTAGGTTCTTTTTGTTGATGTTGTCATTGTTGAAATATTTAATAATTTTTTTGTCCTTATTGACATTACAAATGTGCCACCAACACGAGGCCTGTACCAATGAAGTAGTTTAGGAAATAAGGCTGAACTGGTTCGGGATAAAAAGTTGAACCAGATTAACTTTTTACCTTGTACTGCTTAGAGATGAAAAGAAAAAAGCCGCTTAATAGCGGCTTTTTGTATAATAACAGCTTGTTTAACAGGAATTGCTTACTGTTTTGAGGTTCTCTTATTGCGCAATTTTGAAAGATACTCGGTGGTCATTCCCAGGTAGGAAGCCAGGGCATATTGAGGAACACGGTTAGCTATTTGCGAATATTTGTCCAGAAAGTTTTCATACCTGAATTCTGCCGGCTGCGTAAGATTAGTTATAAGTTGGCGAAAATGAAAAGCCTGCGCCCTTTCCGCCGAAATACGAAAGAACGTTTCGTATTTATGGTTTGCCTGCTTTAACAGATCTTCATTTTCGCGACTAAGTTGCAAGATCACACTATCCTCCAAAGCGACTACAAACATTGTGGCAGGCTGATCGTTGAAAAAACTATTGTAGTCGGTTATCCACCAATCTTCAATCGCAAACTGAATGGTATGGTCCTCTCCATTGTCAATCACAACATAAGCGCGAAAGGCTCCGCTGCAAACATAGTTTCTATATTTTGCTGTAAAACCAGGCTGCACAATAAACTGGCGCTTTTTGATCTTCGTCAGTTTAAACTTCGACAACATAAAATTCAGTTCTTCTTCTGTTAACTGCACCCTCTTCAGGATATGATTGCTTAGAAATTCGAATTCGGGTTGGACCATGGTTACCAGGCACTAATTTTTATGTTTCATTTTTGGGGTGTTCAAATATAGTAATAAGGTGGATGATGGGCATTGGCGATGGTTGGGTATTTATTTGTCTGAATATTCAATCCCCCCCCGCCATGCTTCGACAGGCTCAGCATGACAGGCCACCGCAATATTTATTTAATTCGTCGACAAAATCAGCTATATCACGCATTTTAAATTGATTTGCCTGATTACACCGATTTCTGTTAATTCTTAAATTCTGAAAATTCTGATTCAGACAATATGCACGCTACCCCCCGCCATGCTTCGACAGGCTCAGCATGACAGGCCACCGCGCTTAGTCAAAAATAAGCGGCATCAAAATAATCACACGAACCGGCCGGCCGGCAAGGCGGCAATTCAGACAATATGCGCGTGAAGCCTATCGCTTCATTAACACCCCCCAGCCGCTCTCGGGAGGGGAACTAATCGCACAACGTACAGTATTCCACCAAAACAATAATCACTCAAAAACTCCTACTTTTATTGAATAACTAAACTCATGAAGCACATATCCCGATACTACAGATGCTACATTGTCCTTGCGTTACTGCTATTACCGCTAACTTCCACCTATGCCCAAAACATCAATCCCAATGTAAAGCGTATTGTTTTTTTGGGAAACAGCATAACCTGGCAGGCTAATTATGTGAACGATGTGATCGCTTATTTGGAGGTGAATTACCCGGACAGGCATTTTGATTTTATTAATTTGGGATTACCGAGTGAGACGGTTTCGGGGCTTTCGGAGCCGGACCATGCAGGCGGGGCCTTTCCGCGGCCAGATCTGCACGAGCGTTTGCAACGGGTACTGGCGCTGGCTAAACCCGACCTGGTGTTTGCCTGCTATGGCATTAACGATGGCATTTATATGCCTTTTGATACGGGTCGCTTCCGGAGGTTCAGGGAGGGCATCAACTGGCTGCATGACGAGGTAACAAAAAGCGGCGCGCAAATTATCCATATCACCCCGCCTGTGTTTGATGAACTCCGAAGCGGCGAGCTGGCCCGCGGCGCCGATTACCCGGCCGTGATGGACAAATACGCCAGTTGGTTACTGCGTCAGCGCTCTACCGAAAAGTGGGAGGTGATCGACACCCACTTCCCGATGAAAAAATACCTGGAGGCACATCGCAAGGTCGACGCGCAGTTTAAGCTCGATGGCTTTGCGCTATCGGCCGATGGCGTACACCCCAATGAGTTGGGCCACTGGATCATAGCGCGTGAGATCCTGCGCTACATCTGCGGGGTCAAAGTAGCTGTATTCGCATCGGCAGAGATCAGTCTTTCCAACAACAAAAACGGCGCAGCCATTCTTAAATCAGTCACCGAGCGCCAAAACATGCTCCGCGATGCCTGGCTAACGGCTACCAAATACAAGCGCCCCGGGTTACCGGTAGGTTTACCGCTTGATGAAGCGTTAAGGAAATCGGAGGTGATGGGGAGCCGAATTGATTCACTTATTCTGAATGGGCATTGAGGTTGGTATTGGCAACACTTGCTTTTAAATAGCTTAAGTCAATGAAACAATAAAATGTCATTGCTGTAAAAGTTAGGTAATTCGGTAACAGAATTAGCTAACCCTTACAATTGCGAGGAATGAAATGACGCGTTATGTTTTCGCAACTCTCCCGGTCGTTGCGCTAAAGCGCACGACCCCCCTCTCTTCAGAGAAGAGCGGGAGTTTTTTAGATAGGGAATGATAAACACTTTCGCTTCGAAGAAGAAGAGTGGGTGTTTAAATAGGGAATCATAAACACCCTCGCTTCGAAGTGGAAGAGCGGGAGTTTTTAATAGGGAACTTCGAAGAAGAAGAGCGGGAGTTTTTAAATAGGGAATCATAAACACCCTCTCTTCTCTGAAGAGAGGGTCGATCCCGCACCTGCGGGATCGGGGTGAGTTGCGGGATCCGGGTGAGTTGCGGGATAGGGGTGAGTTGCGGGATCGGGGTGAGTTCCGGATTGCGAAAAAAAAGGGCATCCGGCCCAAAAGCCAAATACCCGATATAAATTCTGCCTGCGCTATATCCCACAGACCATTGACTATGAACTAGTAATGATACCTAACAAACGCTTCCATCGCCTGATACTCCGCTAAACCAAGACGGTCGTAGGACTGGGCGGTTTCACGGTTGCGATCCTCGGCACGAACCCAGAACTCACGGGCATCGTCGCCGGGGAATACGGCACGGTCTTTTTGCGACTGGTGCTTGAAGATGGCGTTGCGCTTGCGCAGCACTTCTTCGGGCGATAGCGGAACGGCCATTTCAATCTCGTAGGTTTCAAATTCTTTCCATGCACCGCGGTACATCCAAACCCAGCAATCTTTTACCCAATCTTCGGTTTTACGCAGTTCGCGCAGCGCAGCAATGATGATATTGAAACAAACAAGGTGGGTACCATGCGGGTCAGCAAAATCGCCGGCAGCAAATACCTGTTGTGGTTTTATTTTTTGCAGCAGTTTGACAGTGAGCTTGATGTCGTCGTCCGTGATCGGATTTTTCTGCGTTTTGCCTGTCTCGTAAAAAGGCAGGGCCTGGAAATGGATATGATCATCGTCCAAACCTGCATAGCGAGCGCCAGATATCGCTTCGGTTTTGCGGATAAAGCCTTTCACGTCTCTGATCTCTTTCGTGTCGATCTCGTTCGGCTGCTTGGTTGCAATAAACTTGCGCATATCCTCATAAAGGCTTTTCAGGTGACTGTTATCATCGCCAATACTGTGGTTAAAGTCGATCGCAAACTCCATATACCGCAGCACATCATCGTCCCATACTGCGGTATTACCCGAGGTTTGGTAGGCTACATGCACATCGTGCCCCTGGTCGACCAGGCGTATAAATGTACCACCCATCGAGATTACGTCGTCATCGGGATGCGGCGAAAAGATGATGGCACGCTTGCGAGCCGGTAGCGCGCGCTCAGGGCGCTGACTATCATCGGCATGTGGTTTACCACCGGGCCAGCCGGTGATGGTATGTTGTATCTGGTTAAATATATCAATGTTAATATTGTAAACAGGACCCTGCTCAACTGCCAGCTGGGCCATGCCGTGGTTATTATAGTCTTCTTCGGTCAATTTAAGTACCGGTTTATTCAGCGTTTCGGCCAGCCAGATCACGGCTTTCTTTTTCAGCACATTATCCCAAACACAGTCTTTTACCAGCCATGGCGTACCAAAACGGGTTAGCTCAGAGGCCGCATCTTCATCCAGGATAAACTCTACATGCTCTGACAATTGCAGGTAGGTAGCTGGTACTTCACCCGATATTTCGCCTTCAACTGCCTTTTTAATGATCGGTGCTTTCTTACCGCTCCAGGCCATCAGGATAATTTCCCGGGCCTTGAAAATAGTGCCGATCCCCATGGTAACGGCCTTGGTGGGTACGTTCTCTTTACCGCCGAAGTCGCGCGAGGCGTCGTTACGGGTCAGGTCGTCCAAAGTAACCAGTCGGGTACCTGAATTAGGGGCCGAACCGGGCTCGTTAAAGCCGATGTGACCGGTACGACCAATACCGAGCACTTGCAGGTCGAGTCCGCCCAGGGCATTGATCTGGCGCTCATACTCGAGGCAGAAAGCCGGAATGTCATCCTGTTTAAGCGTACCATCGGGGATATGTACGTTGGCTTTATTGATATCGATATGGCTAAACAGGTTATCATACATAAAGGTGACGTAGCTTTGGGCGGCGTTTGGCTTCATGGGATAATACTCGTCGAGGTTAAAGGTGATCACATTGCTGAAGCTCAGCCCTTCCTCGCGGTGCAGGCGCACCAGTTCGGCATAAACGCCAATCGGAGTAACGCCGGTAGCCAGGCCCAATACAGCCTGCTCGCCACGGTCTTGTTTGCTGCGTATCAAATCGGCGATACGTTTTGCGACAGCTTTTGAAGCGACCTTTTGGTTCGGATAAACAGTTACCGGCAGCTTTTCGTACCGGGTTTCTTCCAATAAATTTAATCGTGCCATTATATAATTTAGGTGTTTTTCTATTTAAGCTTTGCGCTTCAAACTTTCAGCCCTGCACCAACCTACACGCGTTCCCCGCTCCATAAAGTTATAAAAAAAATCCCCGCAATGCGGGGATTCAATCAAACCAATTTAACTATCAAATTATTCCACATGACGGGCGAAACAATAAGGAGTATTTTTATGCTGTGTGCTGACATTTATTTTTCTTCGTCGACCTCAAAAACTACGCTTTTTCTGAAGTTGATACAAATATAAAATCCTATTTGCTAAAGTGCAAGTACTTTTTAAAATATTTTAATAAGTTGGGACCGCTGCGATGGGTGTCATGCTGAGCCCGTCGAAGCATGGTGCGGCGGGGATAGCGGGCTGGGTTGATGAATAAAAAACCTTGCGCAACGGGTGTCATGCTAAGCCCGTCGAAGCATGGTGCGGTGGGCGTGCGGGCTTGTCTGAACCAGGATTCGTGTGATTATTTTGATGCCGCTGATTTTTAAATAGCGCGATGGGTGTCATGCTGAGCCCGTCGAAGCACGTGCGGAAAGGCCCTGCCCGCGTCGCCCTTCGACAAGCTCAGGGTGACACACCTTGCTTTTAACAAGAAACAATTAGGTGCGTTGTCATGCTGAGCCTGCCGAATCACGTGCGGAAAGGCCCTGCCCGCGTCGCCCTTCGACAAGCTCAGGGTGACACACCTTGCTTTTAACAAGAAACAATTAGGTGCGTTGTCA
>CAIPPO010000213.1 GCA_903866915.1 uncultured Mucilaginibacter sp.
TCATCAAGGCTAAAGTTCTCGGTTTTGCCAGCTTCATACATATCATCTCTGTCCAATATTTCTTTCAATTGGGCTTCCGACAAAGAAACAGGCTCTTCCCGACTGTAGTCGTATTTCATACGGTCAAGAAAAGCCAGAAGGGCCATTTCTTCATTTTTATTATGAGTTTTAACTACGATGGTCATACTAACAAATTTAAAAAAACATTAGCAAACCTGTTTTGGTGTACCGAATATTAAATTCTTCGCTCTCGCTCAGTATGACACAAGACTATTGAAAAACCAGAACTATAAAATATTCCACTCTTTCTTCATTTCCCTGCCCGTCAATATATTGGCCTCGGCATCATCAAATACTTCTTTTACCGGGTCCCATTTCAGCGGGCGATTCAAGGCATAGGCGATATTGCCGATATTGCATACGGTTGCGGTTCGATGACCGATCTCGACATCAGCAACTGGTTTGCTGCGTTTGCGGATAGCTTGCAGGAAATCATCGTAATGATTCTCGCTCTTATACACGTGTTTTTCGCTGTCGCCAATTACTTTGTCCCTTAATTCAGGCGGAGTAGTTTCCAGTTTACCACGTACCACATGGATCTCGCCTTTGGTGCCAACAAAGGTTACACCCTGGTCGCCTGTACCTGGCTCATGCGTCATGGTGATGCCATTGGCATACTGATAGGTGAGGAAAGGGTGATCTTTATCTGGTGGCGTTACAGAAATTGGTCCGCTGGCGTCCATATCCAGGCCCCATTGCGCAATATCAAACATATGTGCGCCCCAATCGGTCATACCGCCGCCGCCAAATTCTTTATAGTCGCGCCAATGAGCCCAAAAATCGTCCTTCATTCCAGGTGCCAGGTTGTGATTAAACACTGCAGGTTTTACATTAGGTCCTAACCAGAAATCCCAATCGACACCAGCAGGAATAGATTCTGCCGGCAGATCGTAAGGTTTAGGCGGTGGTCCAACGTTAACTCTTACCGTTTTAATATCGCCGATATAACCGTTTCGCACCAGTTCAACCGCTTGTCTGAATTCTGGCCAGGAGCGCTGCATGCTGCCGGTTTGGAAAACGCGTTTATGCTGCCTGGCGGCAGTAACCATAGCCCGGCCTTCTTTTACAGTAAGCGATAATGGTTTTTCGCAGTAGATATCTTTACCGGCCTGCGCCGCTAAAACGGAAATAACAGCGTGCCAGTGATCGGGCACAGCAATTACTACCGCGTCGATATCCTTGCGGTCGAGTATTTTCCTGAAATCATGATACAATTCACAACCCTTAAGGCTGCTGGCAAAGTGTTGCAATTTAGCTTCATAAACATCGGCCGCCGCCAGAATATTAACAGCATTGGTCTTTAAAAATGAATCCTGGAGACCCAGTGCTTGTTTGCCTGTTCCGATAAAACCCAGATTAATTCGATCTGAAGGCGATTTACAGCCCATTACATAGCGTGGCGCTACCATGGCTGCCGAGATCAGTGATAACTGCGCCAAAAACCGACGTCGGTTAAGGTTGTTTTCTTGTTTGCTCATTTTGAATTGTTATAATTTAGGAATGAATAAATATAAGGGATTTGTATGAACGATATTTATCGTGCAATTCATTTTTTATAATAATTTGTCGAGACCGATGCCTAACTCAGTATTTGCAGTATTGCAGGTTTTATTAACTTTATCCAACCAATTAAATCCTTTCCTAAATATGAATAAGAAATTTACGCTTGCGATCTTTCTCCTTTTTTTTATTGGAAGTTCGGTTTTTGCCCAGCAGAACGAAATACTGATCTATCACCCCATCAAAACAGATAAGGCAGGAATTATCATCCCCTGGTTTAACGATGACCCGGCCATAGCTTATGATCATAACCTGCATACCATCTGGAATTTTTGGTTCAATATGCGGAGGGATATGAACGGTTTGCCCTATTATATGAATCACCAGGTATGGAATGCAAATTTCGATGATCCGCGGGGTATTGGGGGCGACCAGTTTATGATGGCGCTATCGTCATGGCGTTTGTGGTATGCTTATACCGGTGATGAAAATGTAAAGGAAAATATGGGCTTTTTGGCGGGATATTACTTGTCACATGGCTTATCTCCTGCTAACTGTAAATGGCCAAATATTCCGTTTCCATATAACACCTATATCTATTCCGGAATTTATGATGGTGATATGCGGAATGGTAAAGATGTTGCACAATGTGACAAAGCTGGCTCGCTTGGCCTTGAACTGATACATTTATATAAATTAAAAAACGATTCGCTCTTCCTCGATGCAGCAATTAAAATTGCCAATACGCTGGCTGCAAACGTTAAAAAGGGCAATTACGACGACTCGCCGCTGCCATTTAAGGTAAACGTTTATACAGGAAAGACCGCCTACCTGAAGTTGCATGATCGCGACGGAAAATCTACCGATACCGCTTGTTATACTACTAACCTTACCCCAACACTGCAGATGTTTGAGGAATTGATTCAGTTGAAGAAAGGTAATATAGGGGCCTACAAAGCCGGTTTCGCAAAAATATTGATCTGGTTGAAGAAATACCCTATCCAAAACAATAAATGGGGGCCGTTTTTTGAAGATGTAGATTGGTGGAGCGAAACGCAGATCAATGCCATGACCTGTGCACGCTATATGATGGAGCACCCGCAGTATTTTCCCGAATGGAAATTACAGGTAAAGAATATTATCAATTGGGTGCACACCAATTTTAATAATGTGCAGTGGAAAAAATATTGTGTTACGGTTACCAATGAGCAAAGTGTTTACCCCGAACCTGGCGAGAGTCACACCGCGAGGCAAGGGGCGGATGAGTTGCTCTATACAAAACTCTCGGGCGACACTTCCTATTATACCAATGCCGGACGCGAACTGATCTGGGCTACTTACCCGGTTGATTTTGACGGTAAAAACTGTTTCCCTTTTGATGAACCCTGGCTAACCGATGGCTATGGCGATTATGTGCGGCATTACCTGAGGGCGATGGATACTTATCCCAATTTGGCGCCGGCAAATGATCATATACTATCAAGTACATCAGTTGTGCAGCAGGCCGACTATAAAGGGGCATTTAAAAAATTCATCTACCTGAATTTTACAACAGATACCAATAAAGTCAGGCTGTTTTACCGCACGTTCAATCAAGGCGGAACTGAGCGGATCAGGATGGCTGCCAAGCCTTCGTCAGTATTGCTTAATGATAAGCCGATCATTGAATCAGCTGCCGGAGAGGGTTATAGCTGGGAGCCTTTGGTACAGGGAGGCCTGCTTACGGTCAATCGAAAGAATGGGAACAAAGTGACCATTCTCGAATAATCTATCGGCTAAGGCCTTTAATACAGGCTATAGTAACCGGTATTTGTTCGGCATGGCTGCCGCTCTCATCTTCGATAAAATAGTGTTTGATCCCTACCGCTTTGGCAGCTTTCAGCACTTCGGCGATATTGATCTGGCCGGTCCCCAGTGCTACATCGTTTTTAGTATCGGTGCCGCCGGTGAGGTCGTTGGCTATGCCTTTGCGAATATCTTTCAGGTGCATTAGTTTCCAGCGACCTTTGTATTTGTATAGAAGTTTAGCTGGATCAGCGCCACCATGGAAGGTCCACATCATATCCATTTCGAAAAAAACATATTTAGGGTCGGTATTTTGGGCGATATAATCGAACAGGGTTCCGTCGCCATAAAGCCCGAATTCATAGCCGTGGTCGTGATAGCAAAGTGTAATGCCATTTTGATAAACAATCTTTCCAACCCGGTTAAAATCCGCTACTGCTTTCCGCGCGTCTTCGAAAGTAAAGGTATTGCCGTGGGGTATCCAGGCCACCATAATGTATTTGCATCCGAACAGTTTTGCCAGTTTGATAAATTCATCCGGGTCTTTGCTGATCGATCCATAATCGGCACCCATTGATGGCATGCTGATGCCCCGTTCATCGAGCATTTTTTTGAATTCTTCAGGCGTTGTATTTTTTGGGTTAGGACCCTCTACTTCGCTTATTCCCAGCGCTTTGATAGAGTCGAGTACTTTTGCAACCCCGGAAGGGAAGCTATTGCGGTAAGTGTAAGTTTGTATGCCTATCTTGCTGGTAAACAGCGGCTTGCTATTTTGGGCAAGCGACGTCGTTGTGCATAATATGACAAGGATACCGAAAATCAGGCCTGATCTTTTCATGGTTTACATTAAGTTTACAAGTTTAAAATTAACAGAAAAACAGCACATTCACTAATTCACGCACCCACTCATTCGCTAATTAATATAAATGCATTTTAATGACAATGTTAATTCTGAGTGTCAACATTTAGTTGTAGTTTTGCGTGCTCTTCGCAACCATGAGTGAACAGATAAAACACGAATGCGGTGTGGCGTTTATACGCCTGTTGAAACCGCTCTCCTTTTACCAAAAAAAATACGGCACTGCGCTGTATGGTTTAAACAAGTTATATCTTTTAATGGAGAAACAACACAACCGCGGCCAGGATGGCGCGGGTGTTGCTACCATTAAACTGGATATAGAACCGGGCAAACGATACATCAGCCGGCATCGTTCGATGGCTTCCAATGCCGTCGCCGATATTTTTGAGTATATCCAAAAGAAATTTGCCGATATACAAAAAGAGACACCCGAAAAGATGGCTGATGCCGAGTGGCTGAAGCAAAATGTAAGTTTTACAGGCGAAGTGTTGCTGGGCCATTTACGATATGGCACCCATGGTAAAAACAGTATTGAAAACTGCCACCCTTTTTTGAGGCAAAACAACTGGCAGACCCGAAACCTGGTTATAGCAGGTAATTTCAACATGACTAATGTTGATGAGCTTTTGCAACAATTATATGACCTGGGTCAGCATCCGAAAGAAAAAGCTGATACCATTACGGTACTCGAGAAAATAGGCCACTTTCTGGATACAGAAAATCAGGGTCTTTTTGATCAATACAAGCGTGAAGGTTTGGACGACAATACCAAAATCAGCAAATATATAGCCCGCGACCTTGACGTAGCCAAGATACTGCGCAAATCGGCCCGGAACTGGGATGGCGGTTATACAATCGCCGGTATTTTTGGGCATGGCGACGCCTTCGTCATGCGCGACCCTGCAGGCATAAGACCTGCATTCTATTATGCTAATGACGAGATTGTTGTGGCAGCGTCTGAGCGGCCTGCAATACAAACAGCCTTTAATATTCCGATAGAAGAAATCCGCGAGATACAACCCGGACATGCGCTGATCGTTAAAAAAAGCGGAAAAGTACGTGAGGAAGTATTTATTGAACCTGTAGAGAAAAAATCGTGTTCATTTGAGCGCATTTATTTTTCACGTGGCAGTGATGCTGATATTTATCGTGAGCGGAAGCAGTTGGGCCGGCTGCTTTGTCCGCAAATTCTGGATGCCGTTAATCATGATATTCAAAATACCGTTTTCTCTTACATTCCCAATACAGCGGAAGTTGCATTTTACGGGATGGTAGAAGGTATCCATAAATACATTAAAACCTATCAGCGGGAAAAGTTACTTAACCGTGAGGATAAGATTAGTGATGAGGAACTGAGCGAAGTTTTGAGTATTGCACCGCGTATCGAGAAGATTGCGATAAAAGATGTTAAACTGCGCACGTTTATTACCCAGGATGCAGACAGAAGCGAAATGGTGGCTCATGTGTACGATTCAACTTATGGATTGATCAAACGAGACCAGGATACGCTGGTAGTTTTGGATGACTCCATTGTGCGAGGTACAACTTTAAAGCAAAGTATCCTTAAAATATTGGACAGACTCGGCCCTAAAAGAATAGTGGTTGTTTCGTCGGCTCCTCAGATCCGCTTTCCTGATTGTTATGGTATTGACATGTCGCGCATGGGCGAATTTGTTGCCTTTGAAGCTGCAATCAATCTCCTGAAGGAACAAGGCAAAGAGCAAATCATCCTTGACGTTTATAAGAAATGTAAAGATAGTGCTGCATTGCCAAAAGAGCAGGTAGAAAACTATGTTAAAGCGATCTATGAGCCATTTACTGATCAGCAGGTATCAGACAGGATAGCAAAAATCATTACGCCGGTTGACACAAAGGCCGAAGTTCAGGTAATTTATCAAACGCTGGATAACCTGCACAAGGCATGTCCCGACCATCTGGGCGACTGGTATTTTTCGGGTAACTTCCCGACACCAGGCGGAAACAAGGTGGTTAACCGGGCATTTGTTAACTGGATTGAAGGGAAAAACCAACGCGGATATATGTAATCGGACGCTTTTAGTATCCGATATTAACACATAAATAGCTCACAGCAGCTTCCCATCTCTTGAAATTCACTTTTCAGGTTGTCAGGCACTAAATGCCGCAAAAACGTAGTGCGTAACCAGCTTGTCAAAAAGGATAAGCGACGCAATAATGAGCGCAATCCCGGCTATTTCATTTAAACGATGCACAAAAGTAGTGGATATCTTATCCCTGAGTTTATTAGCATAAAAGGCTTTTGTTGTGTCGAGGCCAAACTGAACAACCAATATCGTCAGGAACATTACGCCGATTTTTAGTGATCGGTTAGGAACCCCATAGATGTAAAGGGTACTTGCCGTTCCGATAACTACCGTCCAGTGCAACAATAAGGTTGGGTTAAGAATGCACATCAGGAAGCCTTTTAAAAAATAGCCTGTACGCTCGAGCTTTGATGGAACTTTGTTACCGTAATTGACCTCGGATTTTTTGATGATATAATAGATGCCCATTGCGAACAACACGATGCAACCGATGACCCCGGCGTTTCGTTTGTCCTGGCTCGAAATATCAAAATACTGCGAGCCGAAGAGGATAGCTCCCACGAAAACAACGTCGCTCGTTACAACACCTAATGCCAGCGCAATTCCGGCATGAAAACCTTTTTCAATACTGGTTTTGATCAAAGCAAAAAAAACAGGGCCAGTTAAGAACGTAAGTACCAACCCTATTCCGATTCCTCTAATAATGGCTTCTATCATTCAATTTGGCTAAGGAATACTGTTTCCCACTTACAGGGAACGAATATGCGATTTTATACCGTGAATAACCAAACTTAAAA
>CAIPPO010000214.1 GCA_903866915.1 uncultured Mucilaginibacter sp.
CTTTGATATAGTTTTCTGCTGTTTGTTTCTTCTTGGTTTCCATTGTCTTAAAGTTAATTAATCTTTGGAAACACTCCACAAGCTTAGCACCCTATCGGTCCACTTTCAGCTGACGATTTACAAACAAGCCGATAAAGGCTATTCACAACGCGACCAGGAGGAGCGTTTACAAAAGTATTGCGATAATAATAAGATTAAAGTCCGTAAAGTTATTTATGAAGATCATTCTGCTAAGTCATTTAATCGCCCCCGCTGGGTTGAGTTGCTATTAGATTTAAAAAAGAAAAAAGGTGTTGTTGACTTTATCCTTTTTTCTAAATGGGATAGGTTTAGTCGAAACGCGGGTGATGCTTACCAAATGATCAATATTCTTAGAAAATTGGGTGTGGAACCGCAGGCTATTGAACAACCTTTGGATTTGGCTGTGCCGGAAAATAAATTAATGCTTGCATTTTATCTAGCAGCACCGGAAGTAGAGAATGACCGCAGGGCCCTTAATGTTTTGCTAGGAATGAGAAAAGCAAAGAAGGAAGGTAGGTGGATGGGTGTTGCTCCACTAGGGTATGCTAATAAAATTACAGAGGATGGAAAAAAATATATCGCTCCGGTCGACCCTGAAGCATCAACAATGAAATGGGTATTTGAAAAACTGAACGAAGGGCAATTGAATGTTGAGCAAATAATGAAAGAAGCTTTTAAAAAAGGTGTAAAGTGTTCTAAATCTAATTTCTGGAATTCATTAAGAAACCCAGTTTATTGCGGACGAATCTATATCGCTGGTTACAAAGATGAGGCAGCAAGACATGGTCAGGGATTACACCAACCCATAATTTCGGAGTCACTTTTTTATGATGTACAGGATTATTTAAATGGCAAGAAAAAAACTTATCGTGCCAAGGTTGGTAGCCTTGATGTGTTACAATTAAGAGGTTATTTGCTTTGCCCAAGGTGCGGTAAAATACTTACCGGAAGTGCTTCCAAAGGCAGGAACGGTCGATATTACTACTATCATTGTATTTCATCTTGCGGTGCCAGGTTTAAGGCAGAAAACGCTAACCAGCTATTTTCAAAAGAATTAAAAAAGCTGATTCCTAAAGCCGGGATGACCGAAGTGTATTCTGCCGTTCTGCAGGATGAATTCAAGACAAAAACCAAGTCGCAGAGAGAAGATATAAAGCAAGTAAAGGAAGCTTTGGAAAAAGCGAATATAGAGCTTAGTAATGCCCGTAAATTGCTTTTATCTAACGAGATTGAGCCTTCAGACTATCGGTCAATAAAGGGAGATTATGAAAAACGAATTACAAGTTTGGAATCCAGGCTAATTGAGTTGTCAAAAGAAACCAATAATATAGAACCGCTTCTGAATAAAGCAATTACAACACTTTCTTCTCTTGATATGCTATATGAAAAAGCAGATAATAAGGGCAAGCGGGAAATAATTGGTTCGATATATCCTGAAAAACTCGTTTTTGACGGATTCCAATATCGAACCGCTAGAATGAACGAGGCTGTTGAGCTAATATACAGTCTGGATAAGGGTTTCAGCCAAAATAAAAATGGACAAACCGAATCATTTTTCGATTTGTCCACTTTGGTGCCCAGAACGAGATTCGAACTCGTACAACCTTACGGATGCCACCCCCTCAAGATGGTGCGTCTACCAATTTCGCCACCTGGGCTTTTTAGAAAGTGAGATATGAGATGTGAGAATAGAGACCAATTTTTTAATCTCAAATCTCAAATCTCATATCTAACAGGATGTGCCCGAAGAGAGACTCGAACTCTCAAGAGACAATTCTCAACGGCTTCTGAGACCGCAACGTTTACCAATTTCGCCATCCGGGCTTCTGAAGAAAAAGGCCGAACTACATCGGCCTTTTTGTCTTCAAGGCTGCAAATATAAATCTTTCGATCATATTGCTAAAAAATAAATGGAAAATATGCAGGATGGACGAAATGGTTTAACTAGTTGCCTCGAATTCGTTTTTGTAGAACCATTCTAACAGGTAAACGCCATCGCTCCAGGTAAGCTTTCCTTTTGCTGCAACCTGGGCTACTAAAATTGAGAGATTGTGGAGGAAAGCGCTTTTTATGTCGCCGTCAAGCTCTTGCAAAACTTTAACTGCACATGCTGTAATTGCTTCCGGATCGGTTAAACCCCCACAGCTATCAGCCAGTTTAAGCTCTGTTAAAATGCCTGGTAATTTGGCCCTTAGCCAGTTTTTAATCTCATCGTCGAGATCACCGGGGATAATGGCTGTCAAAATATCGGCTACAGGCGAATCAACCAGATTTTTGATGTTTTCGGTAACGATTACGCCAATGTGAATTGCGGCTTTTAATTCAACAGGAATACCGTCGAACAGGGATTTAATCTCGTCCCAGATTTTAGTTAAAAAGGTTGATAAACTCATATTGATTTTAATTATTGATTTAATGAATTGTTGATTTCGGGATACGTTTTAGGCTGGTTAGGACTTAGATATTGATTTTTGCCTTCACTTATTTGATTCTGGATAATAGCCACCTGACTTTCGAGCGTCTTTAGTCGAAGCTCGTCCACACGGGCCTGGGCCTCTTGTTTAAGACTTACTTCATGTATGTCGGCTCTTAATTGGAAATAGGTGGTCATTACTGAAGCAACTATGCTGGCAGTACTGATGACCGTGATCAGCAGGTTTTTTAGCGTGATGCCTTTTAATTCGCGCTGTTCAAGGGTAGTCATGCTGGTTGATTAGAAATAAACAGGGCGCGTTCCTCGCTCCGGCGCTGGGCTAGTGTCGGGGAAGTGATTTTTTCACTGGTTTGCGGATTGGTTATTTTGTCCCAAACTAAAAACTGATTAGCTGCGCCACCATAATCTTCGGCGTTCAATTTGTGCAACAAGGTCGATTCTCTCAAAGCACCCGTGCCTTCATTGTATGTAAACGATACCAGCGCATCAAACTGGTTCTGATTTGTAAATCGTCAGCTGAAAGTGGACCGATAGGGTGCTAAGCTTGTGGAGTGTTTCCAAAGATTAATTAACTTTAAGACAATGGAAACCAAGAAGAAACAAACAGCAGAAAACTATATCAAAGAGATTCGCAGTAAGACCA
>CAIPPO010000215.1 GCA_903866915.1 uncultured Mucilaginibacter sp.
ATCATGGACCATAAAACGTCCTTTTGGGTTGATGCCGGTCCCATTGTCGCTACAATTTTGGTACGGTTGTAAGATAATTTCATATATACTAGGTTAAAAAAGGCTCTTATTTAAAAGTAACAAATTAGTGTTACTGATACACTTAAAAATTTCGGGGCTAAAATAACAGATTTTCCCGTGATTTAATTTTTTTTGGATCAATCTTTACTGCTGCAACAATTTCCTGGATCTTATTGAGGTCGGCAAGCATCTTTTCAAGTTCGATATCGGTAATATAATTTTTTATCAAAATAAAATAATCGGCTTTACGCATTTCGGGCACAAGGTAGCCATCTGATCCCTTGTTTGCGATAAAATAAAAATCGGTCTCACTGGCCTCCCAATGATATTCATAAAAGGAAAAATAAACCGGTCCACCAGCGTTTAGAAGATCTAACTCCAGATCGGCACTTTTTGTAAAATCAAAATTAAGACGCTTGTTGATATAATGGCAAATGCGGTAATCGCGCAGCGAGGTAGTTATAGCGATTAATACAAAATCGAGATCGATCTCAATCTTTAATGTTTTCCTGTTCAAAATCACTAATTTTACCGCGTCAAAAATACGAATCTAATCTCCGGTAATAAAATATTGTTAGTTGTATTACAAAAGTTTTTAGATTTGATATTTGATAGAATTTATCTTTCTTTGCACAGAATTTTTATTAATCATTAAACCATCAAAAGTATGTCTGATATCGCTTCAAGAGTAAAAGCTATTATCGTAGAAAAATTGGGTGTTGACGAAAGTGAAGTTACACCTGAGGCTAGCTTCACCAATGATCTTGGTGCAGACTCGTTGGACACCGTGGAATTAATCATGGAGTTTGAAAAAGAATTTAACGTGGCTATACCTGACGATCAGGCAGAAACTATCGGTACTGTAGGCCAGGCAATTGCTTACCTTGAAAAGAACGTTAAATAAGCTCCCCCATCTTTATTAAATGGAGTTTAAAAGAGTTGTTGTAACCGGGCTTGGGGCACTTACTCCTATTGGAAACAGCATCCCCGAATATTGGGAGGGTCTGATCAATGGAGTGAGTGGCGCAGCCCTGATTAAAAGTTTTGATACTACAAACTTCAAAACGAAATTTGCCTGCGAGGTAAAGAATTTTGACGCTGATGCCTTTTTGGGACGAAAAGATGCCCGAAAGTTGGATCCGTTTGTTCAATATGCTTTATTTTCGACAGAGGAAGCGGTACGCGATGCCGGGCTTGACTTTAGCAAGCTCGATGTTAACCGTATTGGCGTTATCTGGGGATCGGGAATTGGTGGTTTAAAAACCTTTCTCGATGAAGTGACGGCCTTTGCCAAAGGCGACGGGACCCCTCGATTTAATCCCTTTTTCATTCCTAAAATGATTGCGGATATAGCCCCCGGCCATATTTCGATCAAATATGGTTTACGTGGTCCTAATTTTACGACCGTTTCTGCCTGTGCATCCTCCAATAATTCGCTGATCGATTCCTTTAACTATATCCGTTTGGGTAAAGCAAACATGTTTATTAGCGGTGGATCGGAAGCCATTATCAATGAGGCAGGTATTGGTGGTTTCAATGCCATGCATGCTTTATCTACCCGGAATGACGATCCCGCTACTGCTTCACGTCCATTCGACCTTGATCGCGATGGTTTTGTAGCTGGTGAGGGTGCCGGGACGATTATACTCGAAGAATTGGAACATGCCAAGGCGCGCGGAGCAAAAATTTATGCCGAAATGATAGGCGGAGGTATGAGTGCCGACGCTTACCACATGACGGCCCCCCACCCGGATGGGCTTGGTGCTTCGCTGGTTATGCGGGCTGCCCTGGAGGATGCCGGAATAACAACAGCCGACATTGATTACGTAAACGTTCACGGTACTTCGACGCCAATTGGCGACCCACAGGAAGTTAAGGCAATACGGGATACATTCGGCGACGATGTTTACCGTATCAATATCAGTTCTACTAAATCGATGACAGGCCATTTGCTTGGTGCAGCCGGTGCAGTAGAAGCAATAGCTGCTATTCTGGCTATCAAGAATGATATTATTCCACCTACAATTAACCACTTTACTGATGACCCGGCTTTTGATCCTAAAATTAATTTTACGTTCAATAAAGCACAAAAACGAGTGGTTAGGATAGCTCAAAGCAATGGCTTTGGTTTTGGCGGCCATAATGCTTCCGTGATATTTAAGAAGTACGAAGATTAATTTCGCTGAATGCCGATCAGAAGGTTCTATAAGCTGTATTTATCGCCTAATAGAAAGTATGTTAAGTCATTAAAGAATTTGCTTGGCTTTGTGCCGGGCAATTTGTCGTTATACAGACTCGCATTTCGGCATAAGTCTGTCGCTCAAAATCTAAAAAAGGGTATTAAAAACAGCAATGAAAGGCTGGAGTTTTTAGGCGATGCTGTGTTAGGCAGCGTAGTTGCCGAAGTGCTTTTTAAACTATACCCCTATGAAGACGAAGGGTTTTTGACAGAATTGCGTTCCAAAATCGTTAACAGAGTAAACCTGAACCAGCTTGCCCGTAAACTTGGTTTTGAGCAATTGATCCAGTACGACAACCGGATGGTAAATTCAACCCGGCAAAGCTCGCTATTGGGAGACGCGTTTGAAGCCCTGGTTGGTGCGGTATACCTGGATAAAGGCTATGATTTTACCCGTAACTTCCTTATTAATCATATCATAAAGTCGCACATTGATATTCATAAGCTTGAACAAACCGAAACCAACTTTAAAAGCAAGTTGATTGAATGGTGCCAACGCCACGGCAAGGATATAACTTTTGAAATGATTGAAAACAAAGAGGGTGAAAGCAATAAGCTGTTTACTGTTCAGGTAATGATCGATGGTGAGATCATGGGATCAGGAAAGGAATTTAACAAAAAAACCGCCGAAAAACTCGCAGCTGAAAAAGCCTGTGAGACTTTGTCTATCTAAATACCGGCAGATTTAGCCCGGGAATCTTCCTGCTACGATTTTAATTTTCCTGTCCTTTTTTATTCTGCTTTTGGTGAAGGTGGTAATTGCAGTTGTTGCGCCCGGCTCTTGTTTTTTTTATAGAAAACAAGGTTTTTTTTGATGTAAGTGATCAACTGATAATCGTTCCATTCTTTCATATCCTGGTAGGATGGAGTATACAGCAGCATAAATTTAGTTACTTCTTCATCAGGTAATTTGGTGATACTTTTTACCAGTTCTTTGGTATAACGCTTATCAATGGCAGTATTTTCAAGTTCGGTTTCGGCATAAGCAGCAAAACGGCGTTCATCACGGGGCCCTTTTCCAAAAATATTATAAAGGCCAGTTAAAGGTGAATTAAGGAATTCCCACACCGGAAGCGATTTCCCCTGGTTAAAAATACCCTGACTTTTATATTGCTTCATTACATCATTCAACTCTTGCTTTTTGGTTTGACCTGTAATAGTAACTTCCTTTAGTGCTATTAGGGGCTGCAAACCGATCATCAGGTCGGCTTTACTATCGACAGTAACTTTAAAGGAAGCATATTCTTTTTTAGTGATTAAAAGGGTATCACCAATGGCAGAGTTGATGCTGAACATGCCCAAATCATCGCTCATCATCACATTTTTATTGTTCAGGTCTGTAATTACCGCCTGAGATATGCGGCTATCTGAGCCTTTTCTGAAAATGTAACCATTAATTTTGATCGCTTGCTGGGCCATAACGAGGCCAGGAAGGCACAACATGGCGATTGAAAAGCAGGCTATTGGTCGAAATAAATACATAGTAATTTCCAAAATTAACGAATCTGAAGCGAAGGAGTTGTGAAAAGATGTTAAAGTCTGAAAGTCCGGAAATCCGAGAAAGCCCGAAAGATTTGCTTGGGGACTTTCGGACTTGCCTACTTTCCGACTAAAGCGCTATCTTTGCGCATGTTAAAATCAATGACAGGGTACGGCATCGCCGTTTTTGATTCAGGTAACACCAAATATACCGTTGAGATCAAATCCCTGAACAGTAAATTCCTGGAGTTAGGCTTGCGCATACCCAAGTCATTTTCCGAAAAGGAATTCCAGCTACGTAACGAGTGCAATAAGCAAATTGAACGTGGCAAAGTAAATCTTTCCATCAATGTTGAAAAAGCTGATTCTACCGTCAAGGCGGCAGGGATTGATAAGGAACTTCTGAAGCACTATTTCGACCAACTAAAAACGGTCAGTTCCGGATTGAACGAACCGGTAGCTAACCTGTTTCAATTAGCCTTAGGTTTGCCCGAAGTTGTAAAATATGAAGAGGAGACTGTTTCGGAAGATGAATGGAAGATTGTAGAGAAGACCTTTCAACAGGCTCTTGCCGATTTTCAGCGGTTTAGGTCTGATGAGGGAAACGTACTTGAACAGGACATCAAATATCGTATTGGAATTATTTTGAAAAACCTTGAATTGGTTGAAGTTGAAGAACCCAAAAGGGTGACGGTGATCAGGGACAGGTTAAATCAATTTTTAGCAGAGGCGGTAGGCCGCGAGGGGATCGACCAAAACAGGTTTGAGCAGGAGTTGATCTATTATATTGATAAACTGGATATTACTGAAGAAAAAATACGTTTGAAAACGCATTGCAGTTATTTCCTGGAAACACTTAAAAATGCCGATGCAAACGGTAAAAAGTTAGGTTTCATTTCGCAGGAGATCGGCCGTGAAGTAAACACTATCGGGTCAAAAGCCAATGATGCCAATATTCAGAAACTAGTTGTTGGTATGAAAGAAGAATTGGAAAAGATTAAAGAACAATTATTGAACGTATTGTAAAGTTTAAGGGTTGAAATGTTGTAACGTTTGAGACACTCTTGTGCGGGACAGACAAAAATAAACCTTTCAACCTTCCAACGTTACAACTTTACAACAAATGGAAGAAGGAAAACTCATCATATTCTCAGCCCCCTCAGGAGCAGGAAAGACAACTATTGTTCAGCATCTGCTTACAAAAATACCACAACTGGAGTTTTCTATATCGGCAACTACCCGCAAGCCAAGAGGCGATGAAAAAGACGGGGCAGACTATTATTTTATTTCGAAAGAAGAATTTCTTCACCGGATAGCCAAAAAGCATTTTGTAGAATTTGAAGAAGTGTACAGTGGCACCTTTTATGGAACGCTGCGTACTGAAATAGACAGGATATGGTCTGATGGCAAAGTGGTTATTTTTGATATTGATGTGGAAGGCGGCTTGCACCTGAAGCGAAAATACGATGGAGCTGCGTTGGCCATTTTTGTTCAACCCCCATCTTTGGAGGTTTTGAAGCAGCGGTTGGCGGGCAGAGGTACCGATAGTCCGGAAAAATTGCAGGAACGCTTTGAAAAAGCAGCAAAAGAATTGAATTATGCACCGCAATTTGATATTATCCTAAAAAATAACGATCTTCAAACGGCATGTGCGGAGGCAGAAGATTTAGTGCTGAATTTTCTCAAAAATTGATTAAGCCCATAGTTGGTGGCTCGTTCCCATGAGCCATGAAAGGGGTTCTGTAGGCTTAGCAGATTTCTATGATCTATGAACTATTAACCATGGACTAAAATGAAAATAGGTCTTTTATTTGGGTCGTTTAACCCTATCCACATCGGACATTTAATTATTGCCAACTACATGGCCAACCACACCGACCTTGAAAAAGTTTGGTTGGTTGTATCACCCCAAAACCCGTTAAAAAAATATGGTGATCTGATTAATACCTACGACAGGCTGGAGATGGCCAAACTGGCTACAGACAATTCAAATAACATCAAAGTAAGCGATGTTGAATTGAGGCTGCCCCAACCATCCTATACCATAGATACACTTACTCACCTGAAAGAAAAATACCCCGAACATGAATTTGCCATTATCATGGGATCTGATAACCTGGGTACCTTGCATAAATGGAAAAATTATAAGCTTATCCTGCGCGATTACCGCATCTATGTTTACCCGCGTCCGGGATACGAGAATGCCGAGTTTGCCAATCATCCGTCGGTTACAATAACGATGACGCCACTGATGGAACTTTCGGCATCATTTATCCGCAAGTCACTGGCCGAAAAGAAGAATATCCAATATTTTGTACCCGATCCGGTGCTGGAATTTATTCAAAGTAAAAATCTTTACGGGAAAGGTTAATTAATAAGAAAACCTATAACTTTTAGCTGTTTACTGCCGTACAAAAACAAAAGTTAATCCCGGCGGATCCTATGTACCTCTCAAAAGAAAAATTACAATATTTTGTAAATCAAATGCCCGAAAATATCGATGTGGTTGAATTGATCGATAAAGTTCTGTTGATGGCTAAAATTGAGCAGGCAAATGAACCGATTTTGAATCAATATGTGCCTGCCGACGACCTTGAAAAAGAAATGGATCTTTGGGGGTAGATAGGGCATTTGTCATTTGTCATTAGGTTTACCCTTAACCTTTCGCCTTTCGCCTAATTAGGCTATTTTTGTCTTGTGAGCGAGAGAACAATCCTTAAACTGCAATTGCCTACAGACCCGCTTTGGGTGAAAAATGTGGTTGAAAGTAATATCGAAGAGATACTGACCGACCACGCCTTTTGTGAGCAGAAAGCTGCCAGCAATGCCATAACCCTTATTGTACAAAACCCCAATCTTTCTGATCTGGTGCAGGAAATGGCCGCATTGGTTATTGAAGAGATGGATCATTTTAAGCGGGTGCATGATATCATTTTAGAACGTGGTTATGTACTTGGTCGTGAAAGGAAAGATGATTATGTAAATGAATTGCGTAAGTTTTTGCCGAATGGTGGCAGCCGCGAGACGCAATTGGTGGACCGTTTACTATTTTCAGCTATGATAGAAGCACGTAGCTGTGAGCGTTTTAAAGTCATGTCGGAAAATATAAACGACACGCAATTGGCTGCTTTTTACCACGAACTAATGATTAGTGAAGCAGGTCACTATGCTATGTTTATTCGCCTGGCTAAAAAGCACGCCGTTTTAATTGATGTCGACAAGCGTTGGAATGAGTTTTTGGCTTATGAAGCTCAGGTGATTCAAAATTATGGTAAAAAAGAAAGTATTCACGGATAAAAAATTTAAGCCTTCGTGTTCTCCGTGTTTTTTTCTCTGCTTCCTCTGTGGTTAAATATAAGGTGCGCGATCACAATAGCCCGGCAACGTTTTTTAAATAGTTGTCCAGCATACTGATGCTCACCAAATCATTCATATAACCAATATGCGTATCCGGCCTTACAATAATAGCCTTTTCGCGATGTGGATCGGTTTCGAAAGCATCAAAAACAGCCAGGTTTTTTCCTGAAGGTGGCAGGTAAAAGAAATTAACTATGCCGGG
>CAIPPO010000216.1 GCA_903866915.1 uncultured Mucilaginibacter sp.
ATAATCCTGATGGTGCACTCAACTGGATACACGACCTTAACCAGGCAACCGTGCAAACAGTTAAAGATGCTGCCAACAAATACCTTGACGAAAGCAACCTGATTAAATTGATTTTGTTGCCCGAGAAAAAACAATAAAAAAATGAGCAGCCTATTGGGTTGGCTGCAAGGTTTTCTGAAAAAAGTCCTGTTAACAGCAGGACTTTTTTATTGGCTTTAATTGATCAAATTCGGCTAGTTTTGTTTTGGGTGGAAAGATGTATAATTTAGGTCAACAGGTAATACAGGAATGGTACCGGCGTAAAAACTGGCAGCAATTTCCCTTTCAGCTCGAAATGGAAGAGGCTTACCTTGGAGGCAATTCAGGTTTACTCAATGCGCCTACCGGTAGTGGTAAAACCTTTGCGGTGTTTCTGCCTTTCCTGGCCGGGTACATCAATCAATATCCTGATACCTACCAAACTCGTACCAACAACGGTTTGCTGATGCTTTGGATAACGCCCCTGCGTGCACTCACCAATGATATCCGCAAGGCCATGCAGGAAGTTTGCGACGAAATAGGCCTTCCCTGGCGCATCATGACCCGTACCGGGGATACCTCGGCAGCCGATAAGCTCGCACTGAAGAAAAACCTGCCCGAGGTATTATTATCTACCCCCGAAAGCCTGCACCTGATGTTGGCTCAAAAGGAATACCCCAAAATATTTCGTGGTTTACAGGTGGTAGTCATCGATGAGTGGCATGAGCTACTGGGTACCAAACGTGGTGTACAGGTAGAGTTGGGTTTGAGTAGATTGAAAGCCCTGAGTCCACGGCTGGCAAATAAACACTCCGGACTCCAAATATGGGGCATTAGCGCTACCATAGGCAACCTTGAGCAGGCAGTGGACGTGCTTTTAGGGAATGATTTTCTGAAGGAGCGTATCCGGATGGTGCGTGCTTTTGTCGACAAGCAGCTGGTCATCAAATCCGTCATCCCCGAAAATATCGAGAGTTTTTCCTGGACCGGGCATATCGGTGTAAAGCTGTTGCCGCAGGTAATAGATATCGTCGCAAAAAGCAATACCACGCTTATTTTTACCAATACCCGGTCGCAGGCCGAGATATGGTACCATGCCATCATCGACAATTACCCCGAATATGCAGGTATCATGGCCATGCACCATGGCTCATTGGATAACGAATTACGCAATTGGGTTGAGCAGGCTTTGCATGCACAGGCACTCAAAGTAGTAGTATGTACCTCCAGTCTCGACCTGGGCGTTGATTTCAGGCCAGTTGATAGTGTGGTGCAGGTGGGCAGCCCCAAGGGCGTAGCGCGCTTTATGCAGCGTGCGGGCAGAAGTGGTCATGCGCCAGGCGCTATATCAAAAGCATGGTTTGTTCCTACCCATTCGCTGGAGTTACTGGAAGGCGCAGCGCTGAAGCAGGGGATAAGTCAGGGTATTTATGAAAGCCGGGATCCGATGCTGCTTTCTATGGATGTACTTATACAATACATGGTGACACTGGCTGTATCAGAAGGTTTTGACGCAAACGGGCTATATATAGAAGTTACCAGCACTTATGCCTTCGCCGACCTGACACGAAGCGAGTTTAAAGAATTACTTGATTTTATTACTCATGGCGGCAAAGTTCTGGCCCAGTACGACGAGTTCCTGAAGGTGGAAATAGAAAACGGCATCTATAAAGTGAATAACAGGCGTGTAGCTATGCGGCACCGTTTAAGTATTGGTACCATTACCAGTGATATCAGTATCCGGGTACGATGGCTGAGTGGGGGCAGTTTGGGCACTATTGAAGAGTCGTTCATTTCGAAACTGAATGAAGGTGATACCTTTTGGTTTGCCGGTCAAAACCTGGAGTTTATCCGCTTGAAAGAAATGAGTGCCTATGTGCGCAAATCAAAGGCAAAAAAGGGCATTGTACCCAGCTGGATGGGCGGGCGAATGCCTTTATCGTCGCAACTTTCGGCTGTGTTCAGGGATAAGCTGGATGAGGTGGCACAGGGAATGGAGAAAGACGAAGAAGTAATTGCCCTCAGGCCCTTATTTCAATTACAAGCCGTACTATCGCATCTGCCACACAGGGACGAATTTTTGATCGAATCTTTTCGGGCCAAAGATGGTCACCATTTGATATTTTATCCCTTTGAAGGGCGTTTGGTGCATGAAGGTATGGCATCGCTATTGGCTTATCGCATTTCGAAGATCCGTAATTTTTCATTCTCAATAGCCATGAACGACTATGGTTTCGAATTACTGGCTGATGAAGATATCCCAATTGAACAGGCATTAGAAGATGCAGCCTTCTTTTCGATCGATAACTTATTGGATGATATTTTGCACAGTTTAAACGCCAACGAAATGGCACGCAGGCGTTTCAGGGATATAGCCCATATAGGCGGTTTGGTTTTTACGGGTTACCCCGGTCAATCTGTTAAAAACCGCCATTTGCAAGCTTCATCGTCTTTACTGTTTGATGTATTTACCGAGTATGATCCTAAGAACCTTTTATTACGGCAGGCCTACAACGAAGCTTTGGCATTTCAGTTAGAAGAATTCAG
>CAIPPO010000217.1 GCA_903866915.1 uncultured Mucilaginibacter sp.
AAATGCTCGGCTGCCTCGCGTGCTTATATTCCGCAATCCCTGTGGCCGTCGATCAAAGAAAAAGTTCAGCGGGATGTGGCAACAATTAAAGTTGGACCTGTTGAAGATTTCGGAAACTTTGTGAATGCAGTAATTACTGAGGCTTCTTTTGACAAACTGGCGAGCTATATTGATGCCGCTAAAAACGACAGCAATGTTGAGGTAGTTACTGGGGGCAATTACGACAAGAGTAAAGGCTGGTTCATCGAACCGACCATATTGAAGGTTAACGATCCTTACTATGTGACGATGAGCGAAGAGCTATTCGGGCCGGTTTTAACAGTTTATATTTATGATGACCAGGATTTCGACCAGGTAGTTGACATCGTAGACAAAACATCGATCTATGCACTGACCGGCGCCATCATTGCCCAGGACCGCTACGCTATTGCCGATGTAACCCACCGCCTTCGCAACGCAGCTGGTAATTTTTATATAAACGACAAGCCAACCGGTGCAGTAGTTGGTCAGCAGCCATTTGGTGGTGCCAGAGGTTCGGGTACTAACGATAAAGCAGGCTCAATGATCAATTTGCTACGCTGGGTGTCACCACGTACCCTCAAAGAAACATTTGATCCGGCGAAGGATTACCGGTATCCGTTTTTGGGGTAGGGGATTGGTGAATTGGGCATTTGGCATTTGGCATTAGGCATTTGGCATTAGTGCCTGGTCACTAGTCATCAGGCATTGGGCATTATTCCCTAATGCCTAATGACAAATGCCCAATGACCAAACAAACTATTTAAACTTAAACACCTTATCCAGCTTATCATTATTGCTGGTACTCACATTCATATCGTTAATTACACCTGTTGCCAGACTGTAAACCCAACCGTGCACATTTAATTCCTGTCCGCTTTTCCATGCGTTTTGCACGATAGAGGTTTTACAAAGATTGTTTACATTTTCAATCACATTCCATTCAACCAGGCGGTTGCTGCGTTCCTTTTCATCGGTAATGGCATCCAGTTCCTTTTCGTGCACCCGGTACACGTCCTTGATGTGCCTTAACCAGTTGTCGATCAAGCCGAATTGCTGGTCGCTCATAGCAGCCAAAACGCCACCACAACCATAATGACCGGTTACGATCACATGTTTCACTTTTAAAACATTAACCGCATAATCGAGTACCGAAAGCATATTCATATCAGTGTGTATCACCATATTTGCAATATTACGATGAACAAATATTTCGCCCGGTTTAGTATTGGTGATCTGATTTGCCGGCACTCTGCTATCGGCGCAGCCTATCCATAAAACCGGCGGATTTTGTACCGTCAGCTTTTCGAAATATTGCGGATCTTCTTTCAGCGCATTGGCGATAAATTGCTTATTGCCGGCTAACAATCCTTCGTAGGTAATATGATTGTTGTGTTCCATCGCTGCAAATATAGTAAAGTAGCATATACCTGCTTTTACCCGATTATTACTAATTTTAGCAGGTTGTTGCTAAACCAACCTGTATTGTGAATAAAAAGATCAAGGTCCTAAAACAAAAACGCGAGCAAGCCTTAACAGGCGGCGGTCATGCACGAATCGAAAGTCAGCATAAAAAAGGCAAACTAACCGCACGGGAGCGCCTGCACTTCCTGCTGGATGAAGGCTCCTTCCAGGAAATTGGCATGCTGGTTTCCCACCGCTCTACCGACTTCGGAATGGAGAAAGAGAAATACCCGGGCGATGGCGTGGTTACAGGTTATGGAACGATAAACGGGCGAATGGTTTATGTATTTTCACAGGATTTTACGGTATTTGGTGGCTCACTATCCGAGACCCATGCCGAAAAGATCTGCAAGATCATGGATCTGGCGATGAAGAACGGTGCTCCGGTGGTAGGATTAAATGACTCAGGTGGTGCGCGTATACAGGAGGGAGTGGTGTCTCTGGGTGGCTATGCGGATATATTTTACCGCAATACCATGGCATCAGGCGTTGTGCCGCAAATATCCGCTATTATGGGACCATGCGCAGGCGGTGCGGTTTATTCGCCAGCCATCACCGATTTTATTTTGATGGTTGAAAACACTTCTTACATGTTTGTAACCGGTCCGAATGTAGTTAAGACTGTTACCCATGAAATTGTTACTTCAGAAGAATTAGGTGGAGCAACTACCCATGCAACTAAATCGGGCGTTACCCATTTTGCCTGTGCCAACGAGATCGATGCCATACAGCATGTAAAAAAGCTCCTGAGCTATATGCCCCAGAATTGTGAAGACCGGGCCCCTTCCCTGCCCTTTGAGCTCAAAGACGAATCGCGTCCCGAACTGAATGATCTGCTACCCGAAAATATTTCGCACCCCTATGATATTCGCAAGGTAATCAGCCGGGTGATCGATACTGATTCGTTCCTGGAAGTTCATAAAGACTTTGCAGAAAATATTGTGGTTGGTTTTGCAAGATTAGCTGGTCGAAGTATCGGTATTGTTGCTAACCAGCCTGCTTTTTTGGCCGGGGTACTGGATATTCATTCTTCTACCAAAGCAGCACGTTTTGTGCGTTTCTGCGATAGTTTTAATATCCCGCTTTTGGTTTTTGAAGATGTTCCCGGCTTCCTGCCCGGCACCGACCAGGAGTGGAATGCTATAATAACCAATGGCGCCAAGCTGTTGTATGCTTTCAGCGAGGCTACGGTGCCTCGAATTACGGTCATCACCCGTAAAGCCTACGGCGGGGCCTATGATGTTATGAACTCCAAGCATATTGGCGCCGATATGAACTTTGCCTGGCCAACAGCCGAGATCGCGGTAATGGGTGCCAAAGGTGCCGCCGAAATTATCTTCAAGCGCGAGATCAATGAAGCAGAAGATAAAGAAGCCAAATGGATCGAAAAGGAATTGATGTACTCCGAAATTTTTGCCAACCCCTATCGCGCAGCTGAGCGCGGCTTTATTGACGAGGTGATCGAACCATCGGAAACGCGTATCAAACTCATCCATGCCTTTAAAATGCTGGAGAATAAAGTGGTGAATAATCCAAGGAAAAAGCATGGGAATATTCCTTTGTAAGGTGAAATGGTAAAGGTGAAAGGTAAAAGGCGAAAGGCTTTGAATCTTTTTTACAAATGCCAAAAATTGAAGTCTATCGGCGGTTATTTAATAATTATTGCCTTTGATTGATGATACCTTTAAAAATGAATGTCTACATTGAACAAATCCGCCCCGAACTTACCTGGCATTTGCGCCAGAAGGTTTTATATCCGGCTCAAAAGCTGTATGAGATGGAAATGGAGGAAGACGAGGATGGTATTCACTTTGGGGCTTTTACTGACAATAGACTGGTAGGTATCGTTTCGCTATTTGAAAAAACGGGCGATTTCCAATTCCGCAAACTTGCCGTCGACCCTGAATACCAGGGTAAGGGCATCGGCAATGCATTGCTGAACTATATCACTGATTTCTCAAAAACCGCTGGCGGCTCCAGATTGTGGTGTAACGCACGTTTATCCGCCATAGGTTTTTATGAGAAAAATCAATTCAACCATACCGGACAATTGTTTTCCAAAAACGGTTTTGACTACGAGATATTGGAAAATAGCCTGATCTGATGTTTAAATTTCAAATTTGAACCATTCAACTATAAATTAAATTCCTGGCTAAAATCTGTTAATCGGAAGCTTTGTCGCAAGCTTTATTATATTTGTCCTGCATTCCAAATAAAGCAAAATGGCCAAAAATAAAGCTGAAAAATCCGACAAAAAACAACATGTTGAGGTAGTTAATAAATCCTCCCAAAAATTCTTCGAAGCCTATATCAATAATCCTTCACCCACTGGTTTTGAATGGAAAGGCCAGGAATTGTGGCTCGATTATATTAAGCCTTATATCGATGAACATTATATAGATAACTATGGTACAGCTGTAGGTATCATTAACCCAAAAGCAAAATACAAAGTAGTGATCGAGGCCCATGCTGATGAGATCTCGTGGTTTGTAAATTATATTACCAGCGATGGCCTCATCTATGTTATCCGCAATGGTGGTTCCGACCATCAGATCGCTCCATCAAAACGGGTTAATATCCATACCGATAAAGGCATAGTAAAAGCAGTGTTCGGCTGGCCGGCTATCCATACCCGTTCAGGTGAAAAAGAAGAAGCACCGACGCTGAAGAATATTTTCCTTGATTGCGGTTGTACATCCAAAGATGAAGTTGAAAAACTCGGCATCCACGTAGGCTGTGTAATAACCTATGAGGATGAGTTCATGGTTTTGAACGACCGTTACTATGTAGGCCGGGCTCTGGACAACCGTGCTGGTGGTTTTATGATAGCTGAAGTAGCACGTTTGCTGAAAGAGAACAAAAAGAAATTGCCATTCGGCTTATATATTGTGAATGCGGTGCAGGAAGAGATAGGATTACGCGGTGCTGAGATGATCGCTCATCATATCAAGCCTAACCTGGCTATTGTGACCGATGTGACCCACGATACCCAAACCCCCATGATCAGCAAAACCACGCAGGGTGATCTGGCATGTGGTAAAGGCCCTGTTGTTTCTTATGCGCCGGCAGTACAAAATAATGTCAATAAATTATTGATCGAAACCGCAGAAAAGGCTGGCATTCCATTCCAGCGCCAGGCGTCGTCGAGGTCGACGGGTACCGATACAGACGCATTTGCATACTCGAATGACGGTGTACCTTCGGCATTGATCTCCTTGCCTTTACGCTATATGCACACCACGGTTGAAATGATCCATAAAGAAGATGTCGACAATGTGATCCGCCTGATTTATGAGGTGTTGCTTAATGTAAAAGAGAATCACGATTTCAGGTATATTAAATAATTAATTTTCTATCGCATTTATAAAACATTTTAAGCAAAAATGTCGTTGAAATCAAATATTAATTAAAACGAAAAACTAAAACCTTAAAACATGAAACCAACCCTGCTGATATTGGCCGCAGGCATGGCCAGTCGCTACGGAAGCATGAAACAAGTGGATGGCTTTGGCCCCCACGGTGAGACGATCATCGACTATTCAATTTACGATGCGATCAATGCCGGCTTTGGCAAGGTCAGCTTTATTATACGTGAAGAATTTGCCGACCAGTTTAAATCCATTTTCGAACCGAAACTGAAAGGGCGCGTTGAAACTGATTATGTATTTCAGAGCTATGATCTGAAACCTTTCGGCATCGACAAAACCATCGAGAGGGCAAAACCATGGGGTACCCAGCATGCGGTACTTTCAGCCCGCAACCAGGTGCATGAGCCTTTCTGCGTGATCAATGCGGATGACTATTATGGTCGCGAGGCTTTTGAAAAGATGGCAAAATTCCTTACTACCGAAGTATCCGACAGTCAGTATTCAATTATTGGCTACCAGATCGATAAAACTTTATCAGATTACGGATCTGTCTCACGCGGTGTAGCCAAAGTAGACGAACTGGGCAATATGGTGGAGATCAATGAGCGGACCGAAGTATACTTTAAAGAAGACGGCTCAGTAGCCTACAAGGATGCTACCGGCGAACACCCGCTGCCAAATGACACCCGCGTTTCTATGAATTTCTGGGGCTTTACTCCAGCTATCTTCAAACAGAGTGAACCTATGTTCAAAAAGTTTGTTGAAGCAAATGAGAATAACCCGAAAGCAGAGTTTTTCATCCCGCTTGCGGCAGATGAGTTGATCAAATCTGGCACGGCAGCATTTAAAGTGATCCCAACTTCTTCAAAATGGTTCGGTGTTACTTATAAAGAAGATAAGCCTATTGTTCAAGCCAGCATTTCGGCATTGGTAGCCAATGGAACCTACCCCGAAAACCTGTGGCCATAAGATAATTTGATGTGATTTTTTTTAAGGTCCGGGTAGTGATATCCGGACTTTGTTTTATTATTGCTACCTCGATATGCCTAACACCTTTTCACAAATATACCTGCAGTTCGTGTTTGCTGTTCAACATCGACAGTGCATAATTCCGTCAGCCAATAAGGAAGAAATACACAAATATATTACCGCCCTTGTCCAAAACCGGAAATCTAAAATGCTGGCCATTAATAGCATGCCCGATCATATCCATATTTTTGTCGGATTCAAACCCAATGTATTGATCTCCGATTTTGTTAAAGAAATAAAAGTTGAAAGCAATACTTTTATTAATAGCAAAGGCTGGATCAAAGGTAAGTTTAGCTGGCAGGAAGGGTACGGGGTATTTTCGTATTCACATTCCCAGATAGGTAGCGTAATTAACTATATCCAAAACCAGGAAATGCATCATAAAAAGAAAACATTCCGGCAGGAATATATCGAGTTTCTTGAAAAATTTGATGTACCATTTGAAGAAAGATATTTGTTTGATTTTTAGCAAGGCATGTCGTAAACAGGGGGCACCTCCGGAGCCCAACATCTTTTTAATTTTTGCTATAAACAGGGTACTCCTACGGAGTGATTAAATAATCCAGGAACAAAAGCGTAAGGTTAAATTTCGGCAAAAAGCAA
>CAIPPO010000218.1 GCA_903866915.1 uncultured Mucilaginibacter sp.
AACTGATATTCGATGCCTCTGCCTTCAAATCCGCCATCAAGTCGTTCGTTGATCGTTTCAGCTTGTTGAGGCGGGAGATATAGTGAATGGGGGTCGAGGTTCTGAAGCAGGTTGTTTACTGCAACACCTTCCAGACTGTCGGTGTTGACCGAGTCGACATAATCGTGGTGAACCAATTGCAGTACCTTGCCTATTTTACCACCACTATGCGAAAAAACGGGGCGCACCGGATCTGCCAGGTATAAGCCAATTGCAATACCCACCAACAATATGATAAAGGTTCTGAAAATAATTGATGCCGCTCTCTTCATTATCCTGCTCCAAAAGTAAGCCTTTGATTCTAATCGAAAATAATTAATAAAAAATTGTTGTCCATTGGTTTTGACGTTTTTTAACGATTTTTGTTCTAATAATTTACATTAAAATGGAAAAGACCACCGAACAGGATTCCCATTACAGCAACCTGGAAAAAATGGCGGTGTCAGAGATACTGCAAAACATTAATAAAGAGGACCATACCGTTCCCGATGCTATTGCGAAGGCCTTGCCCCAGTTAGAAAAACTGGTTTCGGCAACTGTAGTAAAAATGAAGGCTGGCGGCAGGTTGTTTTATATTGGGGCGGGCACCAGCGGCAGGCTTGGCATTGTTGATGCTTCTGAATGTCCTCCGACATTCGGCGTACCCTTTGACCTGGTGATAGGAATTATTGCCGGTGGAGACGGTGCCATCAGAAAAGCTGTCGAATTTGCCGAAGATGATGCAGATCAGGCCTGGAAAGATCTTGCTGTTTATGGCATCAGCAATAAAGATGTTTTGGTAGGTATTGCTGCTTCGGGCTCAACCCCTTACGTTGTTGGCGGCCTGCGAAAGGCTAATCAGCATGGTATTATAACGGGTTGTATCGTATGTAACACCGGAAGCCCCGTGGCAGCAGCTGCGAAATACCCCGTTGAAGTAGTAGTGGGTCCTGAATTTCTGACTGGCTCAACCCGGATGAAAGCAGGTACTGCCCAAAAATTAGTGCTCAATATGTTATCTACTACCGTGATGATACAGTTGGGTAAGGTGAAGGGCAACAAAATGGTTGACATGCAACTAAGTAACCATAAACTGGTTGACCGCGGAACCCATATGGTGATGAACTATACCGGCCTGCCCGAACAGGAAGCTGCTGCCCTGCTCCTGAAACATGGCAACGTACGCAAGGCGGTGGAAGAATATATGCAAAAAAGATGATCGGGAAATTATACCTGACTTATCAATTATTTAACAGGATTTGCTTATTATAGCAGTAAATTTTTACCCTGTAAAGGGAGTTAGGAGAGGGTTATGCACGAGATAGAGCCCTATTATAAGTGGCGGGACGATTATGTGGCGGCGGAAGATGAGTTATCGCCATTCTATGCTACGGAATATAGCGAATTTGAATTCGATAAACAGATATACAATTACCTGTTGCATCCGCAATGGGACTCATTCGGGTCAAATACTTTGTACCTGAAGGTACTTTATGCCGACTATGAGCGCCAATATGCAATTATTGAATTCATAGGCGAGTGGAACGATGCCATTACCAATGACATCATGCTGCTTAAGCGCGAACTGATTGACCTGATGGTCGACAGTGGAATCAACAGGTTTGTGTTGATCGGCGAAAATGTGCTCAACTTTCATTCTTCCGACGATTGTTATTACGAAGAATGGTTCCAGGACCTGGATGATGGGTGGATAGCCGGTGTGAACTTCCGCGATCATGTGATCGAAGAGTTTAAACGAAACAACATTGATTATTACATTAATTTCGGCGGCGAACTGGACGAGCTTAACTGGCGTGGGCTAAAACCGCTGCAGTTTTTTAAGAAGGTGGAGGAGCAGTTGGTAAAACGTCTGAGTTAACGGGCCGTTTTCATGACAAAATTTCAGTTTGGATAACATAGGCATCATTTATGTGTTCATATACTGTATAAAAACGTGCGTAGTGCACGGAGATAAAATTTTGTAAATTCGTTTTTTTAAATAATTAATTTAAACAATGGAAAATCAAACACCGGATTACACTAATGTGATCCAAATAGATGAAGCGGATTCATCACGGAAATACCTGGCAAAGGTTTTTACCTGGATGTTTATCGGATTAGGTATATCAGCAGCAGTAGCATTCGAATTCTACGGGAATGCAACTTTGCAAAGTCTTTTATCAGATCAAACCACCCACCAGTTAACGGGACTTGGATATTTTGCAATTTTTGCTCCTGTTGTTTTTTCTTTCGTTATAAGCTTCGGATTTAATCGTATTTCATACCCTGTATTATTATTTCTATTCGTTGCTTATGCAGTTACAACCGGTATAAGTTTAAGCTTTCTGGGCTTAATGTATACAGCAGCATCAATATTTGGTGTGTTCCTGAGCTCCGCCGCCGTCTTTGGTATCATGGCAATTGCCGGATATACGACGCAAATGGATCTGAGCAAATTTGGTTCGATCCTGGTTATGGCATTTTTCGCGTTATTTGCTGTTAGCCTGATCAATTTCTTTTTAGGCAGTGCACAAATCGAATATTTCCTGAGTTTTGCATTTGTAGCAATTATGATCGGCCTAACTGCTTATTACATGCAAATGTTGAAAAGAATTGGAGCTGGAATTGAGTTTGGAACAGATAGTGCAGGCAAATTAGTTCTGATTGGTGCCTTCGTACTCTATACCACTTTTATCAATTTGTTCATATCAATGCTTCGGATATTTGGAAGCAGGAAGTAATAATAGCTTTTAAAATTTTTAACTGCCTCGCGATTAATTTCGCGGGGCTTTTTATTTAAATTCGTTCAAAGACTTCTTTATGAATAGTACGATCGTAAAGGACGAAACCATTTCTAACCGGTTCATTGCCGGTGTCTTTGTCTGGATGTTTATCGGGCTGGCTGTAAGTGCAGCAGCGATCTTTGCTTTCAATACTTACACGGTATGTATGCGGCTCATCTTTGTCAACGATCATTTTACCAGTTTTGCCTGGCTGGCTTTGCTTGGACCCTTTGGTTTGTCGCTTCTGATCAGGCGAGGGATCAACAGCATTCACTATTTGGGGCTGATCGTATTATATCTATTATATGCCGCGCTGATAGGTGCTTGCTTTTCCTTTATTCTGCTCGATTTTGTCGACGCTTCCTTATTTGGCATTTTTGCTGCGATCAGCATCGTATATGGTATTGCGGCTATCGTAGGCTATCATTCAAAAACCAATTACAACCAGGTCAGACCCATCTTCAGGATGCTGGTTGGCGGTATCCTGATCGCCATCCCTATTGTATACCTGTTTCCCGATTTGCAGATGCAGATCAGTTCGACCATTATTGGCGTGTTGATTTGTATCTGCGTAGCCGGATTTCGTTTCCAGGATATCCGGGAGCTTGGCGCCACGATAGACCCGAATGATCCTTCAACAAAAAAAATGGCCCTGTTACAGGCCCTGAAATTATATGTGGATTTTGTAAATCTGCTGTTTTTTATCATCCTTTTTTTCCTGAAAAAGAATTTCAGCAACCGTACACCCTGAAATTCTGATAGCAACAGTTTTGGATTGAAAGAATTTAACTTATTTTTAGACAGTAATTTAACAATAAAAACAACGAAAAAATGAAACGAATCCTATTAATTTGCTGCCTGTTTATCACCTATGCTGCAGTGGCGCAGGTGAAGTCGACCAACGACCCTGCAGAAAAAGCAAAAGGGCTACAGAAGCAATTGAAGCTCACCGATGCCCAGGCAACTAAAATTGCAACGATATACAAAGAATCTTCACAGCAGTTTGACAAAATAAAAGCAGCTGAGAAAGGCAATACCAACAAAATTTCCGCCGACCTTGCCCCGCTACGCACAGCAACCATCAAAAAGATCAAGGCATTATTGACACCCGCTCAGGCCGTTAAATACGATAAACTGGTAAAACAAAGTACCACCGCTGCCGGCAGTGGCTGGAGTGATGGCTGGACAGCGGCATCCACCAATTGATTGCAAGGCAAACTAAAGAACAACAAAAACG
>CAIPPO010000219.1 GCA_903866915.1 uncultured Mucilaginibacter sp.
ACAGAGGACAATCGGCCCCCAAACTCAGCAGGCATACCGCCTTTATAAAGGCTTACATCCTTAACAGCATCTGAGTTGAAAGTGGAAAAGAAGCCAAAGAAATGCGAGGCATTATATACAGTAGCTTCGTCAAGCAGGATCAGGTTTTGGTCGGCACCGCCGCCGCGCACATAGAAACCGGTATTACCTTCACCCGCCGATTTTACACCAGGGAATAACGAAATTGTTTTCAGAATATCTTTTTCGCCCAGCAAAACGGGTACCTGGTTTACCTGCGCCATGTTCAATTTTTCGACACCCATCTGTGGCGAAATAATATTATCGTTATTGGGCCTGTCGGCGCTGATCACTACTTCCTTTAGGGCGCCATTTACAAGTAAGGCTACATTGATTTTCTGATCCTGGTGCAGCGAAACCTTTTGTTGCACCAATTGGTAACCGGTATAGGTTAACAAGATGGTGTAATCGCCTTCGGGCGCTACTACCGAATAAAAGCCATAACTATTGGTGATTGTGCCGGTTTGCGGAAGCTCTTTGATGCGGATCGTAGCGCCGATCAGTTGCTCGCCGGTTGCAGCATCAATGATAGTACCGCTCAGTGTATATTTTTTCTGACCGAAACAGTTGGCAACGATAAGGAAAAAAACAATGGAAAGTAACGTTTTATGCATTAGTAGTATTTGCCGCAAAGGTAAAGTTTAAAGGCGACAGAAATACTTGCTGATTGTAAAAACCTGTATTATTAGTGGTATCTTGTCAAGTGACAGATACTATGCACGCATAGTAATTTTGTTATATTGCAACAAATTATATCCAACTATGGACGCAAGCGGTTTTGATTTTTCTGTTGGTGAAGACCAGCAAATGGTAGGACAAATGGCCAGAGACTTTGCCGAAAAGCATATCAAGCCCTACGTAATGGAATGGGACGAGGCCCAATATTTCCCCCACGACGTGTTTAAGCAATTAGCCGAATTGGGAATGATGAGTGTAGTGGTGCCAGCGGAGTACGGGGGTTCGGGATTTGGGTATCTGGAGTATGCAACGGTGATACAGGAGATAGCCAAAGTATGTGGTTCGATAGGTTTATCGCTTGCGGCACATAATTCGTTGTGTACAGGGCATATCCTCGCGTTTGGTACAGAAGAACAAAAGCAAAGGTGGTTACCTAAATTAGCCTCGTTGGAATACCTGGGCGCCTGGGGGCTTACGGAGGCCAATACCGGTTCGGATGCTATGCGGATGAATACAACGGCGGTATTGGATGGCGACTATTATATTGTTAATGGGTCCAAGAATTGGATCACCCATGGCAAATCGGGCGATCTGGCCGTAGTCATGGTGCGTACCGGCCAAAAAGGGGAATCGAAAGGGATATCGGCATTGGTTATTGAGCGTGGCACACCAGGCTTTACAGCAGGCAAAAAGGAAAATAAACTCGGCATGCGCGCCTCCGAAACAACCGAGATGATATTTGATAATTGCCGCGTTCCCAAAGGAAACCTTTTAGGCAGCGAAGGTGAAGGTTTTAAACAGGCGATGAAAGTATTGGATGGTGGACGTATTTCGATAGCCGCCTTGTCTTTAGGCATCGCCAAAGGCGCTTATGAAGCTGCGCTGGCCTACTCTAAGGAACGCAACCAGTTTGGACAGCCGATAGCCAGTTTCCAGGGAATATCTTTTAAACTGGCCGATATGGCTACCGAAATAGAAGCTGCAGAACTCCTGCTCATGCAAGCCTGCGACCTTAAAAACCGCCACCAACCGGTAACCAAGCAAGCCGCCATGGCTAAATTATATGCCTCTGAAGTAGCCGTTAAGGTAGCCAACGATGCAGTGCAGATATTTGGTGGATATGGCTATACGAAAGATTTTCCGGTAGAGAAGTTTTACCGCGATGCCAAACTCTGCACGATAGGTGAAGGCACCTCAGAGATACAGAAGATTGTGATAGCGAGGGAGGTTTTGAAGGGGTAGTTGTTTGGGTTGATTGGGTTGGATTGGGTTGATTGGGTTGGATTGGGTTGAATAAGTTGGATTGGGTTGATTGAGTTGAATTGAGGTCACAAAGCTTAGGTTAAATTTAAAAAAACATAATCAACCACTTAACCCAATCAACCACTTAACCCAATCAACTTAGTCAACGCCCCCACAAACTAAACTCCAATCACTATTTGCATTTTCCATACAAATATTCTACCTTTGTCGTCCCACGAAAGGAGGTATACAGGGAACTATGATCATTATCAACGTAAAAGACGGAGAATCATTGGATAAAGCACTAAAACGCTTTAAGAAGAAATTCGAAAAAACAGGTGTATTACGCGAGCTTCGCAGCCGCCAGGCATTCGAAAAGAAATCTGTTACCCGCCGCAATGTGGTGAAACACGCCGTATACAAGCAAGGTTTGAACCAGGAAATTGTGTAAATTTCTTTAAAAGAATTTAACAATTTCTTTGTATATATATTAAAACTATTTGTACATTCATTCATCCGTATGTGCAAGTAGTTTTATGTTTTTAGAGCGGTTTATACAGTATATCCAACACGAAAAAAGGTACTCCCCGCATACCGTTTCCGCTTACAGGTCAGACTTGGAACAATTTTTCCAATTCCTTAATTTTCCTGAAGTTACCGTAAGCCAGCCGGCTGAAATTTCATTCCATCATATCCGCAGCTGGATGGTGCATTTGATGGAGGATATTACCGCACGTTCGGTCAACCGAAAAATTGCTACCCTGCGCAAATACTTTAAATTTTTGATGCGCGAGGGTCTGGTGCACTATAATCCTGCCTCAAAAATCCAATCGCCAAAATCGATCAGGCATCTGCCCATAGTAGTTGAAGATGAAAAGCTGAGCGCCATGCTCAACGATGGGGAAACCTTTAGCCACGATTTTGCAGGCACCCGCGATAAACTGGTAATCGAGATCTTATTTGGTACCGGTATCCGCCTGGCCGAATTGGTTGGCTTGAAAGAAACAGACATCAATTTATACGAAGGTACCATTAAGGTTTTAGGCAAACGCAATAAAGAAAGGATCATCCCCGTCAACCACGAGCTTAAAGTATTGCTCGAAAGCTATATCACCTTAAAGAAAAGTGAAAATTTTCATAACATTTCCTTAACGTTAATCGTTACAAATAAGGGAATGGAGGCTTATCCAAAATTCATCTATTTAATAGTGCAGAAATACCTTTCCTATATATCAACCCAGGATAAAAAAAGCCCGCATGTGCTGCGGCATACATTTGCAACCAGTTTACTAAACCGCGGTGCCGACCTGAATGCTATTAAAGAGCTTTTGGGCCATGCTAACCTCAGCGCCACGCAGGTTTATACTCATAATTCAGTTGAACGATTAAAGTCAATTTATAAACAAGCCCATCCAAAGGCATAATAAAGGAGGAACAAATGAAAATTACTGTGCAATCTATCCGCTTCGATGCAGACAAAAAATTGTTAGATTTTATACAAAAAAAGGCCAACAAGCTCGACTTGTATTCTGACAAGATCATCAATGGTCAGGTTTATTTGAAATTAGAAAATGTAGAAGATGAGGCTAACAAGATAGCGGAGATAAAAATTGCGCTGCCGGGCGTGCAATTGTTCGCAAAAGAGCAGTGCAAGACTTTTGAAGAAGCAACCGACCTGGCAGTTGAATGCCTGCGTAAGCAAATTGAGAAACATAAACAAAAGAAGGCCGACCTGAGCGAATTATCGAAAAAGGGCGCTATTTTGGCCGAAAACGAAGAATATTGATCAAATTACCACCTCAATAATGCAAGGATCGGCGGGGCAAAAACCCCGCCGATTTTTTTTGCAAAAATAATTTTGTCCGGGTTTAAAAATGTGTAAATTTGCAGTCCCTTTCGGAAAGGTGTTTAAGCCTCGAATTTTTAAGCAGAAGGGTAGTTCTTTAAAATAAAATTTTTAAGCCTGTAATTTAGGCGCATGGTAATCAAAGGTTTTTTGAATCCGGCGCATCAAATAAAAGCAATAAATCTCAGTAGCTAAGCTGAAGGAGCCCGGGAACGGGGAGTACTACAAAGCATCATGCGAAGAAGATAAGCCTCCTTAGCTCAGCTGGTAGCGTCCCGTACAAACGGGATAATCAGCAGGTCAAAGGAAGGGCACGCAGATTTAAGCCTCCTTAGCTCAGCTGGTAGAGCAACTGACTTGTAATCAGTAGGTCATTGGTTCGATCCCGATAGGAGGCTCTGTTTAGTGCGGAATGCGAAATGTCAAATTCGGAATGAAAACTTCCGCAATCGACATTCCGACTTTCGAATTTAAACAATGGGGAGATACCAGAGCGGTCAAATGGGACGGACTGTAAATCCGTTGCGCGAGCTACGAAGGTTCGAATCCTTCTCTCCCCACAGGGCTAATGATTGAGTTGGTGAATGCGTGAATTAGTGAGTGATTTATGCCATTCATATATTCACTAACTCACTCATTCACCCATTAAATAACCCAGGCGGAAGTAGCTCAGTTGGTAGAGCGATAGCCTTCCAAGCTATAGGTCGCGAGTTCGAACCTCGTCTTCCGCTCAGATGATACCCGATTCGATGTTTTGAATCGGAACTTAAAAGGGCGATAAAAGGATGGAACAATATCCGGTTTTGAGTAGCATCGGAACAGGGCATTTGAGATCAAAAAATAAGCCGACGTAGCTCAGGGGTAGAGCACTTCCTTGGTAAGGAAGAGGTCATGGGTTCAAATCCCATTGTTGGCTCTGCGTTAGTAACAAACGACAAATAAAAAATAAATTAACCTACAAAAATTTTTATAAATCATGGCAAAAGAAAAATTTGACCGCAGTAAGCCGCACTTAAACATCGGTACTATAGGTCACGTTGACCACGGTAAAACAACCCTTACCGCAGCAATTACCAAGGTATTGGCTGATAAAGGTTTATCTGAGGCTCGTTCTTTCGATTCGATCGACTCTGCTCCCGAAGAAAAAGAACGCGGTATTACCATTAATACGGCACACGTTGAATACTCAACTGCAAACCGTCACTACGCTCACGTTGATTGTCCGGGACACGCCGACTATGTGAAAAACATGGTTACTGGTGCTGCTCAGATGGACGGCGCGATCATTGTGGTAGCTGCTACTGATGGTCCGATGCCGCAAACCCGCGAACACATCCTGTTGGCTCGCCAGGTAGGTGTACCTGCGCTTGTTGTTTTCATGAACAAAGTTGACATGGTGGATGATCCGGAACTATTAGAATTAGTAGAAATGGAAATTCGCGAATTGTTATCATTCTACGAATATCCAGGTGATGATATCCCTGTGATTCAGGGTTCCGCTTTGGGTGGTCTTAACGGCGATCCAAATTGGGTATCAAAAATCATGGAATTGATGGATGCTGTTGATAACTACATTCCAATTCCTCCACGTCTGACCGAACTTCCATTCCTGATGCCTGTTGAAGACGTATTCTCGATCACTGGTCGTGGTACTGTTGCAACTGGTCGTATCGAGCGTGGTGTTATCAACTCAGGTGATGCAGTTGACATCCTGGGTATGGGCGCAGAAAACCTGAAATCAACCGTTACAGGTGTTGAAATGTTCCGTAAGATCCTTGATCGCGGCGAAGCTGGTGACAACGTAGGTTTATTGTTACGTGGTATTGAAAAAACCGATATCCGTCGTGGTATGGTTATTTGCAAACCAGGTTCAGTAACTCCGCACACCGATTTCAAAGCTGAAGTGTACGTATTATCAAAAGCTGAAGGTGGCCGTCACACGCCGTTCTTCAACAAATACCGTCCGCAATTCTATTTCCGTACAACTGACGTAACTGGTGAAATATCACTGGGTGAAGGTGTGGAAATGGTTATGCCTGGTGATAACGTTACAATCACTGTGAAACTGATCAATGCAATCGCAATGGAAAAAGGTTTACGTTTCGCTATCCGCGAAGGTGGCCGTACCGTTGGTGCTGGTCAGGTAACTGAGATCCTGAAATAAGCACCCTCTTCAGCTGAAAAGCTGAATAAATGGGTAGGTTAATTATAGACGAAGTACTTAGGTTTTTACCTAAGTACTTTGTTACTATAAAAGTGAGTACAAAGATCCCTGGGAGATTAAGGGAAATACGGGCATAGTTCAATGGTAGAATAGAGGTCTCCAAAACCTTTGATCAGGGTTCGAATCCTTGTGCCCGTGCGTAATAATTAACAAAATATGGCTGGAGTAGCAGAATATATTAAAGAGTCTTACACCGAGTTAACCCAGAAGGTAACCTGGCCAACCTGGCGCGAATTATATAACAGCGCCGTAGTGGTTTTAGTTGCAGCAATTATTATAGCGCTGTTAATTTATGGTATGGACGTGGTGATACATTTTGTGCTGGATAAATTTTATAAATCATTAGCCTAATTTGTACAAGATGAGCGATCAATTAAAATGGTACGTCGTTAGAGCTATTAGCGGCAAAGAAAAGAAGGTAAAACAGTATCTTGATGCTGAGGTAAGCCGTCTCGGTATCAGTCATCTTGTTCCACAAGTTTTAATACCTACTGAAAAGTATTACCAAATGCGCGATGGCAAAAAAATTGCCAAAGAGCGTAATTTTTTCCCGGGTTATGTTTTGATGGAAGCTGCACTTGACGGCGAATTGGAACACATCATCAAGAACATCAATAGTGTGATTGGGTTCCTGGGCGATAAAGCAGGTAATGCACAACCTTTGCGCCAAAGTGAAGTAAATCGCATCCTGGGTAAGGTTGATGAAATGAGTAGTCAGGGCGAGACCATGAATGTACCTTATTATGTAGGCGAAAGCGTTAAGGTAATGGATGGACCGTTCAATGGTTTCAGTGGTGTAATTGAGGAAGTGAACGAAGAAAAGAAAAAACTGAAAGTAATGGTAAAGATATTCGGGCGCCGTACGCCGCTTGAATTGAATTACATGCAGGTAGAGAAAGAGTAGTTGTTTAATTTGATTGAGTTGAATAGTTAACTGATCAATCTAATGACTACAAAAAATATTTAAATAAAAAGTGAAGTGTTTGGGAATGCGGGTTAAAACCATTTAACCTCATCAACTCAATCAACCACTCAAAACAAATGTTACATAGCTTCCACTTACTAACATTGAGTAATTAACAAATTAAATTAAAATGGCAAAAGAAGTCGGTGCGTTAGTAAAACTACAAGTAAAAGGCGGCGCTGCAAATCCATCTCCACCAATTGGCCCTGCATTGGGTGCAAAGGGTGTGAACATCATGGAATTTTGCAAGCAGTTTAATGCGCGTACCCAGGATCGTCCTGGTAAAGTGCTACCTGTAGTAATTACTGTGTATGTAGACAAGTCATTCGATTTTATCATCAAAACTCCTCCTGTTGCCATCCAGTTATTGGAAGCTACAGGTATCAAGAGTGGGTCGGCCGAGCCAAACCGTAAAAAAGTTGCCAGTGTAAACTGGGGACAGGTTGAAACGATAGCTAAAGATAAAATGACCGACTTGAACGCATTTACGGTAGAATCAGCCATGAAAATGGTGGCAGGTACTGCCCGCAGTATGGGGATCACTGTATCAGGTACAGCTCCCTGGAACAATTAATTTCGGATTTCGGAATTTCAATTTCGAATTTAAATTGAAATACTGAGAGCCGATCATTTACATTTTCGAACCAGGACGCAGACAAGGAGTTAAATCCGGCATCAAAAATTTGAAGTTCGAAATAAAAATTAAATCAGTTTAAGAAAGTGGCAAGATTAACAAAAAATCAAAAAACGGCACTCTCCAAACTTGAGGCTAACAAGTCTTACTCATTACAGGATGCATCATCCCTGGTAAAGGATATAACCACTACCAAATTTGATTCATCAGTTGATATTGATGTACGCCTTGGTGTTGACCCCCGTAAAGCCAATCAAATGGTACGCGGTATAGCAACATTGCCTCATGGAACCGGTAAAACTGTGCGTGTACTGGTGCTTTGTACTCCTGAAAAGGAACAGGAAGCAAAAGACGCAGGCGCAGATTACGTAGGTTTGGACGATTACATCGCCAAGATTGAAGGCGGATGGACTGATGTTGATATTATCATTACTATGCCAAGCGTAATGGCTAAGGTAGGTCGTTTGGGTCGTATTCTCGGCCCGCGTAACCTGATGCCAAACCCTAAATCGGGTACCGTAACTGCCGAAGTTGGCAAAGCGGTTACTGAGGTAAAAGGTGGTAAGATCGACTTCAAGGTTGACAAAACCGGTATCATCCATGCTTCGATAGGAAAAGTATCTTTCCCTGCTGATAAAATTTACGAGAATGCATTAGAAGTATTGCAAACCATCTCGAAATTAAAACCATCTGCAGCAAAAGGTACTTACTTTAAAAGTATCCACATCTCTTCAACTATGTCGCCAGGTATCGAAATTGAAACTAAAACAGTAGCGGGGATCTAATCATGAATAAAGAAGAAAAACACGAACTTGTTCTTGCCCTCACTGAAAGGATTAAAGAGTACGGTAATTTTTATATTACTGATACCGCTAATCTGTCGGTTGCAAAAGTAAACGATATCCGTCGTAAATGTTTCGAAGTTGATATCACCATGCAGGTAGCAAAAAACAGCCTTATCAAAAAGGCCATGGAAGCTGCCGGCGGAGATTTCAGTCCGATATATGATGTTTTAAAAGGTTCATCATCTATTCTTTTCTCAAAATCAAGCACTGCTCCGGCAAAGCTGATCAAACAGTTAAGAAAAAGAGGTGAAAAACCAATTTTAAAGGCAGCTTACATCGATTCGGCAATATTTATCGGCGACAACCAGTTGGATACCTTGATCAACTTAAAATCGAAGGAACAACTGATCGGAGAGATCATTGGATTACTGCAATCACCAGCTAAAAACGTTGTTTCGGCACTGCAATCAGGCGGAAACAAACTGGCAGGAATTGTAAAAACATTACAAGAAAGAGGTTAACGGACACCTTTAAAGTTCGCAATTAAACACAACGTATTTAAAGAAAAATTAGAAATAAAATGGCAGATTTAAAATCATTTGCTGAACAGTTGGTAAACTTGACAGTAAAAGAAGTTAACGAATTAGCTCAGATATTGAAAGACGAGTACGGTATTGAGCCGGCTGCTGCTGCTGTTGCAGTTGCTGCTGCTCCTGCTGCAGGTGCTGGCGACGACGCTCCAGCTGCTGAAGCTGTTCAAACTGCTTTCGATGTTATCCTGAAAGAAGCAGGCGGCGCTAAATTAGCAGTAGTTAAATTAGTGAAAGACCTTACCGGCCTTGGCTTGAAAGAAGCAAAAGATCTTGTTGACGGTGCACCTAAAGAAGTTAAAACTGGTGTAACTAAAGAAGAAGCTGAATCTTTGAAAAAGCAATTAGAAGAAGCTGGAGCTGTAGTTGAAGTTAAATAACTTCAATAAGGCATAATAACATATGACTCCGACCGTTTTCGGTCGGGGTCTATTGTCGTTTATACAGCTTAGATAGTAGAATTGCTGTTAGAATTGTGTTTTTACGTGGCATTAATGCCATAATTAATTCAAGGCTCATCGCTTAAATCTACTGACTCAATCAAACATCTACCTAGAAAAAGAGTTTGTTATTACACTAAAATCAAAAGTCCCTTGGCAAACAAAATCGATCAAAGAGTGAATTTTGCAACCAGCAGGAAAGTATTGGAATATCCAGACTTTCTAGACGTTCAGTTGCAATCTTTCCAGGAATTTTTTCAGTTGGAAACTACTTCAGACAACCGTCACAAAGAAGGTTTGTTTAAAGTGTTTGCTGAGAATTTTCCAATCTCCGATTCAAGAAACATCTTCGTATTAGAGTTTCTTGATTATTTTATTGACCCGCCACGTTATGATATACGCGAGTGTATCGAGCGCGGCCTAACCTACAGTGTGCCTTTGAAGGCCAAGCTGCGTTTGTCATGTAACGATGCCGAGCACGAAGATTTCGAAACTATTGTACAGGACGTGTACCTGGGAACTATTCCCTACATGACTCCGAAAGGTACCTTCGTTATCAACGGTGCCGAGCGTGTGATTGTTTCGCAATTGCACCGTTCGCCAGGCGTATTCTTTGGCCAAAGCCGTCACACTAACGGTACGAAATTGTATTCGGCTCGTGTTATCCCGTTCAAGGGTTCATGGATCGAGTTTGCTACAGACGTTAACAACGTGATGTATGCTTACATTGACCGTAAAAAGAAATTCCCGGTTACCACGCTGCTTCGCGCTATCGGTTACGATTCTGATAAAGACATTTTAGAATTGTTCGAACTGGCCGACGAAGTAAAAGTGAGCAAATCAGGCCTGAAGAAATTCATAGGCCGTAAACTCGCTGCAAGGGTTCTCAAAAAATGGGTTGAAGACTTCGTTGACGAAGATACCGGTGAAGTGGTGTCGATCGACCGTAATGAGATCATCCTTGAGCGCGAAACCGTACTTGAAGACGACCATATTGATATGATCATTGATGCCGGTGTTAAAACCATCATCCTGAACAAGGAAGATGCAGCCTCCAGTGGTGATTATACCATTATATATAATACTTTACAGAAAGATACTTCTAACTCAGAAAAAGAAGCTGTTGAGCATATTTACCGCCAGTTGCGTAATGCTGAACCGCCTGATGAAGAAACTGCCCGTGGTATCATTGATCGTTTGTTCTTTTCTGACAAAAGATACGACCTGGGTGATGTGGGCCGTTACCGCATCAACCGTAAGTTGAAAATGGATACTTCCGACGAAACTAAGGTTTTGACCAGGCAGGATATTATCGCGATTGTGAAATACCTGATCAAACTGATCAACTCAAAAGCTGAAGTGGATGATATTGACCACTTGTCAAACCGTCGTGTTCGTACGGTAGGTGAGCAGTTGTATGCACAGTTCGGCGTTGGTTTGGCACGTATGGCACGTACCATCCGCGAGCGCATGAACATCCGCGACAACGAAGTATTTACACCAACTGACCTGATCAACGCCCGTACTTTATCGTCGGTTATCAACTCATTCTTTGGTACCAACCAGCTTTCACAGTTTATGGACCAAACCAATCCATTGGCCGAGATTACGCACAAGCGTCGTCTTTCAGCCCTTGGCCCAGGTGGTCTGTCGCGCGAGCGTGCCGGTTTCGAAGTTCGTGACGTGCACTACACCCACTACGGCAGGTTGTGTACCATCGAAACTCCGGAAGGTCCTAACATCGGTTTGATTTCGTCACTTTGTGTTCATGCCAAAATAAATCACCTGGGTTTCATCGAAACACCTTACAAACGCGTTGTTAGTGGCGTAGTTTCTATGGACGAACCGGTAGTTTACCTTTCGGCAGAAGATGAAGACGGCAAAACCATTGGTCAGGCTAATGCAGTTTATGATGACAAAGGCGTTTTTGCTACGCCGCGTGTTAAAGCGCGTTTCGAAGGCGACTTCCCGGTTATTGAGCCAGAAAGGCTTGATTATATGGATATTGCTCCTAACCAGATCACATCAATTGCTGCTTCATTAATTCCATTCCTGGAACATGATGACGCTAACCGTGCGCTGATGGGTTCGAACATGCAACGCCAGGCTGTGCCGCTTTTGCGCCCCGAAGCGCCAATTGTAGGTACTGGTTTGGAAGGTCGTGTAGCAAAAGATTCACGTACACTGATTAATGCCGAAGGCAATGGTGTGGTTGAATACGTTGATGCCAATGAGATCCGTATCAAATATGATCGCGATGAAACAGATCGTTTGATATCATTTGATGGCGATTCGCAAAGCTACATACTCACTAAATTTAAGAAAACCAACCAAAGTACAACGATGAACCTGAAGCCGATCGTTAAGAAAGGCCAGCGGGTTGAAAAAGGACAGGTGCTTTGCGAGGGATATGCAACACAGGCAGGTGAATTGGCACTCGGACGTAACTTGAAAGTGGCCTTCATGCCATGGCAGGGTTATAACTTCGAGGATGCGATCGTTATATCTGAACGTGTTGTATCTCAGGATATATTTACTTCGTTGCACGTTGAAGAGTTTGAATTGGAAGTACGTGATACCAAACGTGGCGAAGAAGAGTTAACACCAGATATCCCGAACGTATCAGAAGAAGCTACTAAAGACCTCGACGAAGACGGTATCATCCGTGTTGGTGCCGAAGTTAAAGAAGGCGATATCCTGATCGGTAAAATCACACCAAAAGGCGAATCAGATCCTTCTCCGGAAGAAAAGCTGTTGCGCGCTATCTTTGGTGATAAAGCAGGCGATGTTAAAGACGCTTCGTTGAAGACCCCACCGTCAATCAGTGGTGTTGTAATTGATACCAAATTGTTCTCACGTGCCAAGAAAACTTCGAAAGCTGAAGAAAAGGCACAACTTGAAAAACTGGATAACAAGCACGACAAAGCGGTAAAGGACCTGAAGAATATTCTGATCGACAAGTTGTTTGAAATTGTGAATGGTAAAACTTCGCAGGGAGTTTACAACGTTTATAAAGAACTGCTGGTACCTAAGGGCGTTAAATTCACCCAAAAGATATTGGTTGAATTGAACTACGAAAACGTTAATCCTACAAAATGGACAACGGATGATGATAAGAATGACCTGATCAAGACGCTGTTGCATAACTACAACATTAAGCTGAATGAGGAACTGGGTGCTTATCGCCGTGATAAATTCGCGATTAGTGTAGGTGATGAACTGCCATCAGGTATAGTACAAATGGCTAAAGTTTATATTGCCAAGAAGCGTAAGCTGAAAGTTGGTGATAAGATGGCTGGTCGTCACGGTAATAAGGGTATTGTTGCCCGTATCGTTCGCGACGAGGACATGCCATTCCTTGACGATGGAACGCCTGTTGATATTGTTCTTAACCCGCTGGGTGTACCATCGCGTATGAACCTTGGGCAGATCTACGAAACTGTATTAGGTTGGGCCGGTAAAGAATTGGGTGTAAAATTTGCTACGCCGATATTTGACGGTGCTACCCACGAAGAAGTAGAAGAATGGGTTACAAAAGCAGGTTTACCAGAATCGGGTCGTACCTATTTATATAATGGTTTAACCGGCGAGCGTTTCGATCAGCCTACCACAGTTGGCATAATTTATATGCTGAAATTAGGTCACATGGTTGACGATAAGATGCACGCACGTTCGATAGGTCCGTATTCATTGATCACGCAGCAGCCATTGGGTGGTAAAGCCCAGTTCGGTGGTCAGCGTTTTGGTGAAATGGAAGTTTGGGCACTCGAAGCGTTCGGTGCAGCAAACATCCTGCAGGAAATATTGACGGTTAAGTCTGACGACGTTATAGGCCGTGCCAAAACCTACGAGGCTATTGTAAAAGGTGAAAACCTGCCTACACCATCAGTTCCAGAATCATTCAATGTATTGGTTCACGAATTAAGAGGCTTAGGTTTGGATATTACACTTGAATAATTAGTGAATTGGTGAATGAGTGAATGAGCGAATAGTCTCAATCACTCATTCGCTTAATCACTCATTCACTCATTAAAAAAACAAAGGAGACTATGTCTTACAAAAAGGATAATAAAATCAAAAGTAACTTTACCACCATTACCATCAGTTTAGCTTCGCCTGAATCTATACTGGAGCGTTCGAGTGGTGAGGTTTTAAAGCCAGAAACCATCAACTACAGGACCTACAAGCCTGAGCGTGATGGCTTATTCTGTGAGCGTATTTTTGGTCCGGTAAAGGATTATGAGTGCCATTGCGGTAAATACAAACGTATCCGTTATAAAGGGATCGTTTGCGACCGTTGCGGTGTGGAAGTAACGGAAAAGAAAGTTCGTCGCGAACGCATGGGACACATCAATCTGGTGGTTCCGGTAGCTCATATCTGGTATTTCCGTTCGTTGCCAAACAAAATTGGCTACTTACTGGGCTTACCAACCAAGAAGCTTGATCTGATCATTTATTATGAAAGATATGTAGTTATCCAGGCAGGTATCAAAGAAAGCGATGGCATCAATGCCATGGACTTCCTTACTGAAGAAGAATACCTGGATGTTTTGGATACACTGCCAAAAGAAAACCAGTACCTGGACGACAAGGACCCTCAGAAGTTTGTTGCCAAGATGGGTGCTGAAGCTCTTGAAGAATTGTTAAGGCGTATCGACCTTGACCAATTGTCGTACAATTTGCGTCACCAGGCAGCCAACGAAACTTCTCAGCAACGTAAAAACGAAGCTTTGAAACGCCTGCAGGTGGTTGAAGCATTCCGCGATGCAAAAACCAGGATCGAAAATAGCCCTGAGTGGATGATTGTAAAGATCGTTCCGGTTATTCCGCCAGAATTGCGTCCATTGGTGCCATTGGAAGGTGGTCGTTTTGCTACTTCCGACTTAAATGACCTTTATCGTCGTGTAATCATTCGTAACAATCGTTTGAAGAGACTGATTGAGATCAAGGCACCTGAAGTTATATTACGTAACGAAAAGCGTATGTTGCAGGAAGCTGTCGACTCGCTGTTTGATAACTCACGTAAAGTAAACGCTGTTAAAACAGAAGGTAACCGTGCTTTAAAATCACTTTCTGATATTCTGAAAGGTAAACAAGGTCGTTTCCGCCAGAACTTATTAGGTAAACGTGTCGATTATTCGGCCCGTTCGGTAATTGTTGTAGGTCCAAACCTCAAATTGCATGAATGCGGTTTACCAAAAGATATGGCTGCTGAATTATTCAAACCGTTTATCATCCGCAAGATGATCGAACGTGGGGTTGTAAAGACAGTAAAATCAGCCAAAAAGATCGTTGATCGCAAAGATCCATTGGTTTGGGATATCTTGGAAAATGTACTGAAAGGTCACCCGGTTCTCCTTAACCGTGCGCCTACATTGCACCGTTTAGGTATCCAGGCTTTCCAGCCAAAACTGGTAGAAGGTAAAGCGATTCAATTACACCCGCTAACCTGTACTGCATTCAACGCCGACTTTGACGGTGACCAGATGGCTGTGCACGTACCACTCGGTAATGCTGCTATACTGGAAGCCCAGATATTGATGCTTGCTTCGCACAACATTTTGAACCCTGCTAACGGTACGCCTATTACAGTACCTTCACAGGACATGGTGCTTGGTTTGTATTACATTACCAAAGGCCGCAAGACTGATGAAACCCGCGTAGTAAAAGGCGAAAATCTTACCTTTTATTCATCGGAGGAAGTGATCATCGCCTACAACGAAAAACGCGTTGATCTGCATGCCTTTATCAGGGTAAAAGCTAAAACAAAGGAAAAAGACGGCACAATTGTCAATAAACTGATCGATACTACTGTTGGACGTGTATTATTTAACCAGCATGTACCGGTTGAAGTTGGTTACATCAATGAACTGTTGACCAAGAAATCGCTTCGCGATATTATTGGTGAGGTAGTTAAAGTAACCGGTATGGCCCGTGCTGCACAATTCCTGGATGATATTAAAGAATTAGGATTCCAGATGGCGTTTAATGGCGGCTTGTCGTTTAACCTGAAGGATCTGAATATACCAGCTCAGAAAGTTACGCTAATTGCACAAGCTTCGAAAGAAGTGGAAGAAGTTATGGGTAACTACAACATGGGCTTTATTACCAATAACGAGCGTTACAACCAGATCATCGATATCTGGACCCGTATCAATAACCGTTTGACTGCAAACGTTATGGAGATTCTTTCGTCAGATAACCAGGGTTTCAACTCAGTTTATATGATGCTGGATTCGGGTGCACGTGGTTCCAAAGAGCAGATTCGTCAGCTTGCAGGTATGCGTGGTTTGATGGCGAAACCTCAGAAATCCGGTTCAGGTGGCGAAATTATCGAGAACCCGATCTTGTCAAACTTTAAAGAAGGTTTGTCAGTTTTGGAATACTTTATCTCAACCCACGGTGCTCGTAAAGGTTTGGCCGATACGGCGCTAAAAACAGCTGATGCTGGTTACCTGACCCGTCGTTTACATGATGTGGCACAGGATATGATTGTTGGTGAAACAGATTGCGGTACTTTGAGAGGCATATTTACAACTGCACTGAAAGATAACGAGGATATTGTTGAACCATTATATGACCGTATTTTAGGCCGTACCTCTTTGCACGAAGTTCATGACCCTATCACCAACGAACTGTTGGTATTGGCAGGAGAGGACATC